>CAUGRT010000012.1 GCA_959602045.1 uncultured Clostridia bacterium
AGATAATTTAATATTGAATCATCATTTATAGAAAGATCCTAAATTACCTTTTTTATAACATAGGAAATTGCTCGTTTTGAGTGAGCAATTTTGCTTGTTCAAAAAAAGCGTACCTTTTTGCCCCCAAGATTGGGGGTCAGGGGGTTGATAAGTTTTAATGCTTTTTTACATACAAATAAGGATAACCCGAAGATAAAATATTATATTTTTCTTTAATCAATTTTGATGCTTTTACCTTTTTTAATCCCAAATTCTGTATTATTGCCGGGAGTTGCTTGATAAAGGTATTTTCCTTGAAATATTTATCGTTTTCACGATAAAATTCTCTCACGCTGTTCTCGGTAAAATAACCGTATTCTTCAAGCAATGTTGTAATTACATACAACAAGTATTCATCAATATCTCTTACTCTTTTGCCTTTGACCTGCGGAAATACCCTGTCCGCCGTATCGGTGCCGAAAGCATTGGCAACTGATTCATATGTAAAATGCTTTTTTCTTAGATTTTTCTCTTTAACTTGCTTTGCCATTTCATTGCACTCCGTGAGCTTATCATAATTGTACTGCGGAATGGAATACACATTCACGTACTTATCTCTATCACCCTGAAAACGCTTAATATATTGCTTGTAGCACTCTGAAACGGTTTCATTATCTAAGTCTATTTTATCAATCAGTTTCAGCAGACAAAACAGCGAAATATCCGCTCCGGTATTCTTTTTATCATTCTTTCCAAGTGCTTTGGCAACATAATTTGTAGATGCCGAAAAAATTAAATCTTTTTCATTATCCGCATAAATAATATTTTTTAATGCTATAAAATGTAAGGCACGGAGTGTGGGCAAATATCTGTAAATTACGCCGTACAGGTCTTTGTGAGAATATTGAATATCGTCATCAATGGTTTTGATGTTATCAAGTAAAAATTTCATTGTTTCTATGTTTTCTTCATATTTTACATTAAGATTTTCACAGATTTTATTGATTGCTTTGCTGCGTGAACAATCTTCAAGTTTTGCAACAACCTGTATCAAATTCCCTGTAAAACCGCAGTTTGCAGAATGGCAATAGTACAGCTCAATCCCCGAATCAGTCTTGAAAATATCTGCGCTTGCCTTTTCGTCATTATGAAATATACAACGAAAACTCTTTTCCGATACCGCATCAAGGTTATAGTATTTTTTGAGATAATCAAACATACTGACATTCTTTGTAATATAATCAAAGACCTCTTTGTAGGATTTAAAAATCTTTCTTTTATGCTGAAATTTATACTTTGGCGTCATGCTTGTTTTAGGTTTAGATGCTGAAATTTTGAATTTTTCATTTTTTAACATCGTGCAGTATGATGCGATATAAGTTTTAACATCATTTGAACGGATGATTTTACAGAAAAACGGATTGTCCTTATCTTTCATCCAAAAGGTATTGGGCACACGCATTTGGTTTGCCGGAGATTTAACCTTTTTATCGGAATTAAAATGTTCAACAAAGGCATTTTCAATTTTTGTCCATAAATCATAATCAATTTTGTCATAAATAAACCAGTATGCGTGAATCCCATTACGAGTTTCAACCACAACATTTGCTTTTATTTCAAAAGTATCAATTTTTGCAAGACAGGACTCTTTAAATCTTCTGACTTTATTTAAACTGTAATAATTGCCGTTTTCGTCCCGTCCGCAGTCCAAATCAATAAAAAACGCTTTAAAATCTGTAATGTCCTTTGACTTTGTCCCTCCGATATTGGGAATAAAATATATATCATTTTTCTTGTTGTATTTGTTAATTTCATTCACGCTGATTTTTATTTTATTGTCAATCAGGCATATCGGGTTTGGATTACCCAACAATTTAAAGAACTCTTGATATGTCATGTTATTTTTTGATAGTTTTCTATCAGTCCCCCTTTCATATTCAATTTATCGCATTACATTTATTTCGTCAAATCATAAAAAGTTCCCCTAGGTCGTTACGCTCCCATCCGTACAGAAAGCGGTGTAAACGGCGGAATATTTATTAGGGAAAACTATCACTGTGATTTGTTTAGGTATTTATCAAGTGATGAGGAAAGAGTTCTTACAAGTATTATGAACACGCTTACTCCACCGGACAGAAATATCGTGAGTAACATCATAAATAAATTTTCTATGCCTAAAACCGCACAATAAATTTATTTTACAAAGAAAGCACGCAAGATAACGGCGATGCAGCATAACAGGCAAACGGATACATTCCGGTATGGACGAGCCAAGTGACGGATACGCCAAGACGATAGTTTTGCTTCTACTTCATCCTTCTTTCAATGATGAAAAACTATAAGAGCGACAAATATCAGCGTCATGGAGCAAGCGGCAGCTTTGCGGGCGATGAATACATATCGGTACAATGATACTTCTGCCCAGCCACAGTCCGAGCGGATAACAATTCAGGGCTCCCGCAAAAGCATAGCTTTTGTGGGAAAAGAGAGCAATCGCCTGATAAGCGATGCTTTTGCCGAAAGGCAAAACGAGCCCAAAGGCGAATTGTGAACGCCGTCGCAGGCAATGGGGGCAGCTCGGTCGGACGACGGAGAGGTGAAATTCCTATGGAGTGCTTTTGCAAAGCACCGTCCGTAATTGCTTTAAAGGATTGAACAGTTTAAGTTATAACCGTCTTTCGGGGCAGGTACAACTTAGATTTAATATCAGAAATTAACACATTTTTCAGAATGCTTTAATTTGTGATATTAATTTTCAAAAAAATTCTCAAAAACTATATACAAATACACTAAACTGTGATATAATATGTAGTGTATTTGTATAAGGAGGCGTTTTTATGACGCATATTGAGAAAATAAAAAAACTGATTAACGAGCATAACGGCATTGTTACATCTGCTATGCTTACAAAAAATAATATACCGAGGTTATATTTGAAAAAGCTGACCGACAGCGGCGAGCTCTTGTGTGTTTGCCGTGGAATATATGTCAGTCCCGATGCATGGGAAGACGAAATGTTTATATTACAAGCGAAATTTCCAAAAGGAATTTTTTCGCACGAAACGGCTCTGTATATACACGGTTTAACGGACAGAACGCCAATGAAGTATGCAATGACTTTTCCTTACGGATACCATACTTCATCGATAAAGGCTGAAAATATATCCGAAAAACACGCAATAGACGAATTATATAATTTAGGCATTACAAAGGCAAAATCACCCTGCAATAATGATATACGCCTATATAATGCGGAAAAAACGCTTTGCGATATTGTAAAATACGGTTGTGATATTCAAATAGTAAACGATGCAATGAAACGCTATGCAAAGTCAAAAAGCAAGAATATTAAGTTGCTCTATGAGTACGCCGATATTCTGCGTGTGAAAAACAAAATATCAAATTATATGGAGGTGCTTTTATGATTACCAAAAATGCAATGCAGTTGAAAGCATATATTCGTCTTAATCCTACCGATAATATGCTGAAAGAATTGAAAAAGGCACATAATTTTTCAGTTGAGAAACGCAAGGCATTAACCATTCCGGAACAGGAATTGTTTATACAATTTTTGAAAGACAATCCGCAGTATAATCACTGGTATCCTGTATTTGCAGTAATGCTGGGAACAGGTATGCGTGTAGGAGAAATCACGGGTTTACGCTGGTGTGACATTGACTTTGATGAAGATGTTATAAGCGTTAATCACACATTGGTGTTCTATAATCACGGTGATAATAAGGGCTGCACATTTAGTGTAAATACTCCAAAAACAGAAGCGGGTAACAGAACAATCCCCATTATTCCTGCTGTTAAAGAAGCTTTACAAATGGAAAAGGAAAAGCAAAAAGAAATGGGAATTGAGTGCAGTGTCAGCATTGATGGGTACACAGATTTTGTATTTATCAATCGTTTTGGTGCGACGCAACATCAAGGAACGCTTAATAAAGCCATTAGACGAATAATAAGGGACTGCAATGATGAAGTGTTATTAAAAAGCACAACCGAAGAACCTGTATTATTACCGCCGTTTAGCTGCCATTCATTAAGGCATACATTCACAACCCGTGCAGTGGAATCCGGTATGAATGTAAAGGTACTCCAAGAGATATTAGGGCATAAAGATATTTCTACTACCTTAAACATATATACGGATGTTACAAAGGATACTAAGAAAAGAGAAATCTCGGCTCTCGGAGATTACTTTGAAAAAATGTCAATCTGATTACTACGCCACACTACGCCAATTACTACGCCAAATCTCCTATGATGTGTAAATACTTATGTAGGCTTATGTAATATCAAAATCTTTGAAAATGGCTTAGCAGAAGGGTTTTAAATACTTATAATCAGTTATGTAATTATTAGAATTGAAATCCCAACAATGAAATCCTTAGATGGTGTAAATAAGAAAAATGATGTAAATAATACAGCTTCTGAAGCACCTGAAAAAAATGTAAAAACTGAGTCTGAAAAGATTGATTTCTCTAATGTGAAGATTGAGCCAATCTTTGAAGAGATGGTAGATTTCGATACATTTGCAAAATCTGATTTCCGTGCAGTTAAGATTTTAGCTTGCGAAGCAGTACCGAAGTCAAAGAAGCTTCTGAAGTTTACATTAGATGACGGAGAACGCAAAGACCGTGTGATTTTAAGCGGTATTCACGACTATTACGAGCCGGAAGAACTGGTTGGTAAGACAGCAATCGCTATCGTGAACCTGCCACCGAGAAAGATGATGGGAATCGATTCCGAAGGTATGCTGATCTCAGCAGTACACGAGGAAGACGGTCACGAAGGACTGAACCTTCTGATGGTAAATGACAGAATCCCGGCAGGTGCAAAGCTCTATTAAGAAGTACCGTTTTACCTTACAAAACGGGATGTACTTCATTTGTGAAAAAACTCTGAAAATACACAAATACACCCAATTTACACCAAATGGTGCTTGAAACGGTGCAGAGCCTTAAAAATCGCATAATTTTCAAGATGAATGTGCAGTCCCAATCGGGATTGCCCATTTTTAAAACAAACAGAAATACAAATCGGAAGTTGTGGAGGTAATATGCTTATGAAAAAATTTCTTTCTTTGTTTTTGTGTCTTACTTGTGTGCTGACTTTAGTTGCGTGTGGAAAAAAGGTAGCTCCTATTACGTTACCTCAAACCGACGAGATTACATCTATTGATATAACTTTTGGGGAAAATACAGTAAGTCATTCAGACAAAACTTGGATAAGTGAAATAATCGCCGATATTTCCAGTTCTGAACCGACTAAGAAGGAAAGTGTTCAAGACTGTCCACAAGTGGAAAGTTATATCAAAATTGACTTCCAGTTTGAGACAGGAACAAGTACTATCTTTGCGTATGAGGATAGTGGTAAATACTATATTGAACAGCCTTATCAAGGAATTTATAAAATTGATAGCCAACTATTCGAAAGGTTACAAAAAACTGATTAATTCAAGTTTACCAAGCCCTCTGAGGGAGGAGAAATCCTTTTCTCAAAGGGCTTTTTCTATTTATACAGATATTCGCAAACTACAAGTAAAAGCCGAAACTTCATATACTTTAATCACAGAGGAATTGGAGGTTTTGATATGAGTAACAGCTTAGCGGCAGTACATCCCGAACTGATTGCAGAATGGTCAGACAGAAATTTACCGCTGACACCGGACAGTGTGACTTTCGGCTCGAATAAGAAAGTATGGTGGAAAGGTGCTACCGTCTGTCAAAGAGGCGTTTTAAATGGAGAGAAAAAACGCAACAAGAACTCAGCATTATAAGCATTGACGGCTATTCAGATTTTATATCTGTTAATCGTTTTGGAGCAACACAACATCAAGGAACGCTTAACAAAGCCATCAAACGAATAATCAGAGATTACAATGATGAGGTTTTGTTGAAAAGCAAAGAAAAAAGAAGTGTCAACACCCGGAGATTGCTTTGAAAATCTGTCGATTTAACTATGAATTGAATTCGTAAATAAAAGAAGTTATAATTTGATGCAGATTACGATGTGTTCTCCCTACATCATTTGCCCACAAATTGGCGTCTACGTCCTCTTAATCGGTATTCTCCACAAGAGTATATCAATGCTTTTGTAAATGACAGTGAAATTTTTGGAAATTGTATCACACATCATTGACGAACCTACAAAAATCCTTGTAAAATTTCATAAAAATATATTGCAAAACATAAGATGATATGATATAATGAATTTTAGCGACTTGAAATAAGAAGCGAGGCAAGGACGTCAGATGTTTTTGCCTCATTTTTTCGATAAGGGAGGAAATGGATTTGAAATTTTTGGATTTAAAAAAGGGTATCGCCATTGCATTATCGGCAATAATGATTACCGGCGTAATGACCGGATGCGGAGGAAGCAAGGAGAGTAGTGAAACACTGCATGTGTACAACTGGTCGGAGTATATTCCACAGGAGGTTTATGATAAGTTTGAAGAGGAAACCGGGATTAAGGTTGTGGAAACTACATTTTCTTCTAACGAAGAAATGCTTGCAAAGCTGACAGCCGGCGGATCGGATCAATATGATTTGGTCATTGCCAGCAACTATGTCATTCCGGCAATGCAGGAGCAGGGCTTGATTAAGCAGATTAATAAGGAGAATATCCCGAATTTCAGTAATTTGTACGATTTATATAAGGGCATGGATTTTGACAAGGAAAATCAATGGAGTATTCCGTATATGGCGACCATGACGGTGATTGCGGTCAATAAGCCGAAGTGCGAGGAAATGGGCATCAACATTAAGAGTCTGAACGATTTGACGGATGAGAAATTGAGCCAGAATTTAGTGGCGGTGGACGATTGCCGTGAATTGGTCGGCATCGCGTTAAAGGCTGCCGGAAAAGATCCGGATACGAAGGACGCGGCAGAGATTCAGAGCGTTGAGCCATGGCTTGAAAAGTTAGGGAAGAATATCAAGATTTATGACAGTGATACGGCATTTTCGTCCTTAGCAACTAATGACGTTGCGGCAGGAATCGTCTACAATATGGACGCGGCACTTGCAATTGACGAGAATCCGGATATTGATATTATCTATACCACCGAGCCGTGCGAGCTGTCGGTTGATAACTTTGTGATGACAGCAAATACAAAGAATGAAGCGGCGGCCGAAAAGTTCATTAATTTTATTCATGAGCCGGAGAATTATGCGGAGTGCTTGAAAGCTTATCCGGCTTTGGCGATGAATGAAAAGGGCTTTGAACTGATGGATGAGGAGTATAAAAAGAATGCCGGAGCAAACCCGGATAAGAGCGAAGTGGAAAGAGCGCATTTGATCGGCGATGTCGGCGAGGCGGCTTCCGATTATGACGCGGTTTATTCATCCACGAAAAAATAAATTTCCGGAGGGAGTGTGTGTGTTTTTCGGTTTATGGAGGCGAGTTCTACGCCGCACAGTGTAGAAGATGTCTGAGCCGGAACAGAATGAAAAATATATGCACTCCCAAAGCAGCCATTTGGGAATACAGTGCATACTCGAAAGAATTATCATCTGTTTTTCAGTCTATGGAGGCGAGTTCTACTCCGCGCAGCGTAGCGGATGTCTGAGCCGGAATAGAATGAAAAACAGATGATAATTCCGCCGCACACATTTGGAATATCGGATTTTAGAGAAGATTTATTATTAAATATATAAAAGGAGGATTCCATGAAGAAGATTGAGATTATTACAAGACCGGATAAGCTGGATATTATTAAAAAGGTTCTGGCAAAGAACGAGTATTCGGGCATGACGGTAACGGCGGCGATGGGCTGCGGACGTCAGAGAGCGTCCTCACAGAATTTTGAGGATTTGAATGAGGAACTGAATCTGATTCCGAAAATCTATGTCATGACGGTTGTCTGGGATGAGGATTTGGAGGAGATTATCTGCGAATTGCAGGAGAATCTGACGACGGGGAGCGTCGGCGACGGAAAAATGTTTATTTCCAATATTGAAGATGTTGTAAGAATACGCAGCGGAGAGCGCGGTGAAAAGATACTCTGATACGAAAGGGGATTGGTCAGTGAAAAATAATATTGTCGTAAGGCTTGTAGAGGTGGAAAAGAACTACGGCGATAATCGAATCGTAAAGAAAATCAGTATGGATATTCCGGAGGGGGAGTTTTTGACGCTGTTGGGGCCATCCGGGTGCGGCAAGACAACGACGCTTCGGATGATAGCCGGTTTTGAAACGGTTACTGCGGGAAAAATTCTTTTGCATGGTGAGGACGTTCGGGAGAAAAAGCCGAACGAACGGGATGTCAATACGGTATTTCAGAATTACGCGTTATTTCCGCATATGAATATCAAGGACAATATCAGCTTTGGACTGGTGGAAAAGAAGATGCCAAAGTCCGAAATCAAAAAGCGTGTGAGCGAGATGCTGAAACTGGTGCGCTTGGAGGGAATGGAGCATCGTATGCCGTCCCAGCTTTCGGGCGGACAGAAGCAGCGTGTTGCGATTGCCCGCGCATTGGTAAACCATCCGAGCGTTTTGCTTTTGGATGAACCGTTGGGCGCATTGGACTTGAAGCTGAGAAAACAAATGCAGTCCGAGCTGAAGCATTTGCAGCAGCAGCTGGGGATTACGTTTATTTATGTTACGCATGACCAGGAGGAAGCGCTGACGATGAGTGATCGCATTGCGGTCATGAATGACGGCGTAATTGAGCAGATCGGTACGCCGCGCGAGGTGTATGACACGCCCAGAACAAAGTTTGTTGCGGATTTTATCGGCGAATCCAATATTATAGAGGGGTACTCCCAGAGCAGCGAGGACGGATTGATGCGGATTATTTTTGAATCCGGAAAGGCGATTGTCCATGATAAGGGAATTGATGTGGACGAAATGCTCTATATCTGTATCCGACCGGAGAATTTGCGCGTCACACGTGAGCCGGTCAAAGGGTTTTCCATTAAAGGACGCGTTAAGGAGCATATTTTTACCGGGTCTTCGACAAAGACGATTATTGAGCTTTTGAACGGTCAGGAGCTCAAAGCGGCAAGAACCCCGGAGGCGGAGCTGTTTGAAATCGGAGAGCGCGTGAATATTTCATGGGCACCGGAGAGAGCTGTTGTATTACATACGACAGAGGATAAGCTCTATGATGAAATTGAAAACAATTCCGCAACTGCAATGTTTAAATCGTTTATGAAAGAGGATAAGGACAATGAAATCTGATAATAAAGCCGTTAAAGCGGTCATGATCGGGCCGACGATGCTATGGCTGGCTGTCTTTTTGCTGGCACCGCTTGTGATTGTTGTCGGCATCAGCTTTTTGACGAAAAATGCACACGGCGGCGTTAATATGCCGGTTACGCTGCAAGCGTATGAGTCGATGGCAAATAAGGATTACATTGTCATCTTTCTGCGGTCGATCTGGTTGGCGGTAAAGACAACGATTCTTTGCTTAGTATTGGGTTATCCGCTGGCATCGATCATTGCAAAGTCCTCCAAAAATGTAAAACCGATTCTGGTTCTGATGGTAATGCTGCCGTTTTGGATTAATTCCATGATTCGGCTTTACGGATGGATGACGCTGCTGCGGACAGAGGGGATTCTCAATAATATTTTAATCGGGATTGGTCTGATTAAGGAACCGCTGGCAATGCTCTATACCGATGGAGCGGTTGTACTGGGGATGGTGTATGAGCTGCTGCCGTTTGCGGTGCTGCCGCTGTATACCTCGATTGAAAAGATAGATCCGTCTTTACTGGAGGCGGCATGCGACCTCGGTGCGCCGAAGCGGCGGAGCTTTCTGCGTGTAACGCTGCCGCTGACGATGCCGGGAATTTTTGCTGCGTCCATGCAGACGTTTATTCCGGCATTGGGACTGTTCTATGTTTCCGATATGCTTGGCGGAGGGAGCAGCATGTACCTGGGAAATCTGATTAAGAATCAATTCCTGTCTGCCAGAAACTGGCCGTTGGGTGCTGCGCTTTCGCTGTTATTGATTGTTATTACGATTGTGCTGATGCGACTGTATTCGCGTGTGGGTAATCTGGATGATATTGTATAAGCAGGTTACGTTGGATTTGTGCCGCGGTGGGCGGCAGAAGGGAGATTGTCAATGAAAAGAGAATTTAAACCCCTTTCGGTGTTGTATGCCTGTCTGATTTATACGTTTCTGTATCTTCCGATTATTGTGGTAATTGTGTTTTCCTTTAATACGTCAAAGCGAAATATCACCTTTGATGGGTTTACGTTTGAGTGGTATGCGAAAATGCTGAAAAATGAACAGCTGATGAAATCACTTTACAATACGTTGATTGTGGCGTTTATCAGTACCGCGATTTCGGTTGTGATCGGGACGCTGTGTGCGGTCGGACTGCATCGTTTTGAATTTAAGCTGAAAAGTCTGATCAGTGATGCGCTGTATATTCCGATTGTGATTCCGGAACTGGTGCTTGGAATCGGCTTGCTGGTGTTCTTTTCATCCATTAATATGTCCACCAGTATTTATACGCTGATTATCTCGCACGTTACCTTTTCTATGCCGTTTGTGGTGATTACGGTGCGGTCGAGGATGGCAGGCTTTGATAAGTCCATTGAGGAGGCGGCGCGGGATTTGGGTGCAAATGAGCTGCATACATTTTTGCGTGTGACGCTGCCGATGATTGCGCCGGGAGTTATTTCGGGCGGTATGCTGGCGCTCACGATGTCACTGGATGATGTGGTAGTCAGCTATTTTACGGCAGGACCGGACAGTACAACGCTGCCATTAAAGATTCTCGGAATGGTGAAGAAAGGCGTATCGCCGGATGTCAACGCATTGTCAACGCTGATGATTGTCGGGACGATTGCGGTGATGGTGTGTTCGCAGCTGATTCAGAGAAAAATGGAGAAAAAGAACGATTAAACGGGACTTTTGAGGGCAATGCCGAAAGGAATCCGATATGAGAAAATACATAAGAATTGTCATATGCGTGCTCTTGTTATCAATGTTGGTCTGGCTTTTCTATCCGCGGTCTTTGGCACGTAAAATGAAAGAGGCGGAGGATATCGCCCTTACTTTTGGCGGTGGATTTTCCGATGAAGAGCGAGTGGAATGGTATATTCCGCAAGGAACACGAGATTATGCTGAGCTTGAGAGTATTTTGAAAAAGTATCGTTATCATATAACCTGGAAAACGCTTTTGCATTATAATACGATTATCGGGGCAATCAATGATGAAGTTACAATCAGTATGCACAGCGAAAAACGAGGGGTGCTTTTTTATCTTCACGGTACAGGCAGAAAAGAAACTTTTATTGATAATGATGTTTATCATATCGGCTATTTCAGTGATGAGCAGGCAGCCAAGCTGATGAAAGAGATTAAAGAGTTTATTCATAGCCGACAGAAACCGGCAGCGGGAGAGAGATAGGGAGGATTTTAAGATGCTGAGGGAAGCATTCCAGATTCGGGATCAAATTCAGAATGAAGCAATTTTAAAGGACTGGCTGCAGGGACTGCGCGAAAAAGCAGAGGAATACCGCGGGACGGAGATTGCGGAATGGACAATGCAGGATTATGAGCGGTTTTATCGTGACGGTAATCGTCTGGCGTTTGAGGAAAAGTATTTTGATCGGCGCGGCCGTTTGACCACCTATGCTTTGATGGTATTTGTCTATCGGGATAAGGATTTTCTTCCGTTACTGGAGGAAGTGATCGAGAAGATTTGTGATGAACCGACCTGGGTATTGCCGGCACATTTGCCGGAGGGCAGTACAGAAGGGCGTACATTCATTGATTTATTTGCGGCAGAAACCGGATCGGCATTGAGCGAGATTAAATATTTGCTTGCGGATGTGCTTTCCGATGCGATTAAAGCGCGGATGCATGAGGAGGTTCGTGAAAGGGTTGTTGAACCCTATGTAAATCACGGATCGGAGTTTTGGTGGTTTACGATTACTACGAACTGGAGCGCAGTTTGTTCCGGCTGTGCGGCGCTTTCCTGCATGTATGACGGTACGGCAGAGGAAGCCGAGCGGGCGATTGAGCTGGCAGGAGAAAGTATGAAATATTTCTTGAGCGGATTCTCCGAGGAGGGAGTCTGCATGGAGGGATATTCCTATTGGACTTACGGCTTTGGTTCATTCTTGACGTATGCGGACGCAGCGTATAAGTTTACGGATGGTAAGGTGAATTATTTTGCTGATGAACGGGTACATAAGATTGCGCGGTTTATGAACGGCGGAATTCTGCGAACCGGAACCCCGGTGGCTTTTGCGGATGCTTCGGCGAAAGAGGGGGTAAGCCTGGCATATGCTTATTATCTTTCCGCAAAGTATTCGGATATCGGTCTTGCCGACGGCGGTTGGGCGGAATACGCCGATGATGTTTGCTATCGTTGGGTGCGGCTGGTTCGGACATTTGTATGGGTTCCGTATTATAAAAATCAGGAGCATGAGGAAACCAAGCAGCAGGGCGTTTCCTATTATCCGGATGCCGGTTGGTATATCAAAAAGACACCGTCCTATATTTTGTGTGCAAAGGGAGGGCATAATGCCGAACCGCACAACCATAATGATGTGGCAAGCTTTTATATTGACGATTATAGCAAGCAGGTGCTAAATGATTTGGGCAGCGGCGAGTATACGCGTGATTATTTTGCCGAAAAGCGGTATGAATTTTTCGTATGCGGATCGCAGGGGCATAATGTGCCGATTATTGACGGAAAATTGCAGGAGCCGGGAGCTGACCGGAAAGCGACGATTTTAGAGGTATCGGACAATGTGCTGCGGATGGAAGCGGCAAAGGCATATGCGATGGACGAGCTGAAAAGCTTTGTTCGCTGTTTGGAGATGACGGATGATGAAATTATGCTGACGGATCATTTTGAGGGAGAAATTCACGAGATTCGCGAGCGGTTCATTACCTCCGAAGCGGTTGTTGTAACGGATACCGGATGCAAAATCGGTAAGGTGACGTTGGACGCAGGATTTCGTCCGGAAATCGGTACAGTCGTTTATGCGGCGCATGACGGAGCCGATAGAGAAGTGAAAACCATTGATTTTGTTTTTGATGAAAAGAAATTTCAAATGCGGATTTGTTTTGAAGAATAAAAATAAAGAGGGCAAGTCGCCCTCTTTATTTTTATCTTTATCTTGAAACAAACAGCTGTGTCCAGTAAACAGTACCCTTAGAATTTTTAACAGCACCGATGCCGATTTCGCGAACACTTGAGCTGAGAATATTCGCTCTGTGTCCCTCTGAATTCATCCAGGCAGTCATCACCGCTTCAGCGGTTTGCTGACCGTATGCGATGTTTTCTGCCGCGGCACGGTAGCTGATTCCGTTATTTTTTAATCTGTCAAACGGGGATTGACCGTCCGGGTTGGTATGACTGAAAAAGTTTCTTTCAATCATGTCGCTGCAATGCGCCCGTGCAATGACTGCCAGGTCTTCTGCCCATGTCAGCTTGCTTAAACCGTTCGCCGTTCTTTCCTGATTCACCAATTCCAGAACCTGCTGTTCCAAAGCTCGTTCCGTATTATCGGGCGTTGCTGTTGGAGCGGCAGTCGGCTGTGCCGTTGGAGCGGTTGTGGGCGCCGCTGTCGGACTTGCCGTCGGCTGTATTGTTGGAGCGGTTGTAGGTGCCGTTGTCGGAACTGCTGACGGAGCCGCTGTAGGTTGTGTTGTCGGATTTACGGTCGGAGCCGTTGTTGGCTGCAATGTCGGAGCGGCAGTGGGAGAAGCGGATGGATTCAGAATACCGCCGATGATTGTTACATAACCCTTGAGTCCGTCCCAAATCCACTCGACCTTACACTTCAGCGCTTCGCTGATTGCTCTTAAAGGAACGAAAGTACGGTCATCGCTGACAAACGGGGGAACGTCCAAATCAACGCGCTCGCCATTTACATAAAATGTATTACTGCCGATCGTCATGGAAATTTCGGAATTATTTCCGGTGGCATGCAGTGTTTTTGTATCCTGGTCCCACTCAACGTCCATACCGAACGCTTCAAAAATCTGACGTACCGGAACGAAAGTGCGGTCGTTTCGGATAATCGGCGGATTTGTAAAATCAAGCGTCTGACCGTTTAATGACACACTGATCGGTGCTGCATGAGCGGACAAAGTGCCGGCTATCAGAATACTGCTTGTAATTAATGCAATCTTTTTCATAAGAATCCTCCATTCTACCGCTTTGAGCGGCACAAATCAATTGCTTTTGTTTTACTGACAGAATCTCTGTCAAACGGTGTCGGCAAAATCAATATTCTTGCTTGCCTGTATTCATTATACAAGAAAAGGAGTGAAATGTAAATAGAATATTTTTGGAAATCTGAAATTTCCTGAATATTTTTCTATATCATTGACTTCAATTGATCTCAAAAATGGGGTTGTAAAAAAGAGTGCAGACCGTTCAAACGCGCCCGACAGCGTACTGGTGTACTCTGAGTGGCGTGTTTGAACGGTCTGTGCCTTTTCTTACAACCCCATTTTAAGCGATTGTTCCGCCGCCGATGACAAGATCGCCGTCATAAAGCACAGCGGCTTGCCCCTTAGTCACAGCACGCTGCGGTTCGTGGAAAGTGATTTTAATGGTATCCTCGTCTATCTGTACCGCCTCTGCCGGCTGTTCAACGGAATTATATCGGGTTCGGGCGCAACATTGGATCGGTTCATACAGATTGTCGGTAGAAATCAGATTGATATTGTGAATCGTGACTTCCGTGGACAGTAAATCCTCCTCCAAACCGAGAACGACCGTATTTTCTTGGACATTGATTTCACATACATACATCGGCTGCGGAAGTGCAAGTCCCAGACCTTTTCTCTGACCGATGGTGTAGCGGATAATACCCTTGTGCCGTCCCAGAACATTTCCTTGTTTATCGAGAAAATCTCCCTCGGGGTATTTCTTTCCGGTATATTGTTCGATAAAATCGGCATAGCTGCCGTTTTGGACAAAGCAAATATCCTGGCTGTCGTGCTTTTTGGCATTGATAAAGTCATGCTCGGCGGCAATTTCACGCACTGCCTGCTTTGTCATACCGCCCAACGGGAATAACGTATGCGCCAGCTGATCCTGCGTCATGGCATAGAGGACATAGCTTTGGTCTTTGGTGGAATCCACCGCTTTTCTCAGCAGATAGCGACCGCGGTTTTCGTCATATTCAATTTGCGAATAATGACCGGTAATCACATAATCATAGCCGATCTCACGCGCTCTTTGCAGCATTTTATCAAATTTTAAGTGCTTGTTGCAGTCGATACAAGGATTCGGGGTCATGCCGTTTTCGTAGGCATGAATAAACGGTTCAATGACATCCTCGTGAAAACGCGAGGTGAATTGAAAGACATAATAGGGAATCCCGATTGCATAGGCAACGCTTCGCGCATCCTCCACATCCTCCAGAGAACAGCAGGAGTGCGCACGCGGAACACCGGCATCCTCGTTGCTGAACAGCTTCATGGTTGCGCCGATACATTCCATTCCCATATCTTTAGCAAGCAGCGCGGCAACCGAGGAATCCACACCGCCGCTCATGGCAATAATTGCTTTTTTCATAATAATCTCCAGTCTGCCGCCATACGGAGGCACAAATAATAACGCAGAAAAGAACCAGACAGATCACTCGAAATCAATCCGATGATGTATGCTTATACCTCAAGGGTTAATTTCAAGAGAGGATGTGCATTTTCACGTTAATCTCCAAGCTCAATCATGCGGTCGATACATCTGCGTGCATCGGCGATGGTCTGCTTGTCCAATGTAATTTCTTCACCGCCGTTGCCGGATACAGCATTATAGACATCCACAAGCGTTGTGGATTTCATATTCGGGCAGATTAAGTCCTTAGAGAGCGGATAGAATCGCTTTTCGGGACATTCATATTGCAAATGCTCCGCAATACTGATTTCCGTACCGATGACAAATTCTTTCTGATCTGATTTTCTTGCATAATTCATAATCGCAGAGGTGGATCCGACGAAATCCGCACCGCGGACAACATCGGGAACACATTCGGGATGAACGAGAATCTGTGCGTTCGGATAACGTTTGCGCGCATTTTCCAACTCACGTTTCCCCACACGGGCATGAATCGGACATCCGCCGCTGACAAGCTTAATGTTCTTGTCGGGCAGCTGACGGGCAACGTAATCGCCGAGGTTGCAGTCCGGAATAAACAGGATGTTCTTGTTTTCGAGCTTGCCGATAATTTGTACCGCCGAGGAGGAGGTCACACAGACATCGCAGATTGTTTTTAAATCCGTAGTGGTGTTGATATATGCCGCAACGGTGTAGTCCGGGTACATTTCCTTTAAGGAGGAAATCAATTCTTTATCCATTTGCTCCGCCATCGGACAGCCTGCAATCGGATTGGCAAGCAAAACCTTTTTATCGGGGGAAAGGACTTTTACGGTTTCCGCCATGAAACGCACACCGCACATTAATACATTGGGTGCGTCCGTTTGCGCGGCATTTACGCTAAGCTGGTAGGAATCGCCCGTAAAATCCGCAATTTCCGTAATTTCACGCGCTTGATAACTGTGCGCCAGGATACAAATATTCTTTTCTTTCTTTATTTTCCGAATGGCATCTTGCATTTCCGATATTGTCATGGGAAGTCCTCCTAAGTGTTTTTTAGTCATTGCAACATAGAACAATCCGAATGTAGTGATATGAATTTGTATCTGTTTTTCATTCGATTCCGGCTCAAACATCCGCTACGTTGCACGGAACTCGCCTCCATAGAATGAAAAACAGATACAAATTCATTTGGGAAATTCCATCCTACAACTTAATTCCTATCATTTTTATCTGTATTATACAGCTTTTGCCGCGGAATGTCAATAGTCCGGGTTTTTATTTTTGCACGTTCATGGAGTGAATCATCTGTTTTCATGTATTTTTGTTTGTTTTGGCTATTGCGCGGCGGGGGAATGTATGGTATACTATAGAAAATTGAATATTCACACAAAGTGTCGGTCATGCCGTATGGGGATGACCGGTGAAAAGGGAATCGGGTGAAAATCCCGAACGATACCAGTCGCCGTGTGCGCTGAAGCTTTTACGTTCGTTGACGAAAGTCAGTCATTGGGAAACTGAGAAGGCAGAACGCAAAAGTGCGCGGCAGCCGCCGTATAAAGCGTGAGTCGAAAGACCTGCTTTGATGTTGCTTCGTAACGCTTTTTTGCAGGAGCAGCAGTTTTAACACACTGCAAGAGTCTTGCGGCTTTTCTTTGTGTGTTAATTTGTGATCGGACACAGGAACACTCTGCTGTGGCAATTTTAAAGGTTGCCGCAGCTTTTTTTGCGGTAAAAAAATTAGGGAATTGTAAAATGCGGTTTCTTGAAGGTTTTTTTTATCTGTTTTTCAGTTTACGGAGACGAGCTCCGCGCAGGCGGATGTCTGAGCCGGAATGAAGTGAAAAACAGATGGAAAGCCGGGTGGAATCCTACAATTCTGTGACTTTAGAAAGGAATGGTCATAACTATGAACAATCGAACCATGAAAACAAAGATTCTCAGTACGGTAATGTCACTGGTTCTGCTTTTGAGCTTAGTGCCGTCGGTAATCTTTGCAGAGGCATTGCAGGGTGACGGAAGTCAAGAGAATCCGTACCGGATTGCAACGGCGGCGGATTTGGAGGCGTTTCGTGATCTGGTTAACTCAACCGACGCTTGCGGCGCTTATGCGGAACTGGAAGAGGATATTCAGCTAAGCGGCGACTGGACACCGATCGGAACGCAGACCACAGTGTCGAAGCAGTACAAAGGCGTCTTTGATGGAAAAAATCATGAAATCAGCGGCGTGAATATCAATAAGGCGGCTACAAATCAAGGATTATTCGGCGCGATTAACGGCGCGGTTATTCAGAATGTACGCGTAAGCGGTACGATTAACTGCGGAACGAGTAATTATATCGGCGGTATCGTCGGGAAAATGCAGGCAGGAACGATTCAGAACTGCTCGTTCAGCGGAAGTGTTACGGGTGGTTATACCGGCGGTATTGTCGGCAACTTTAATGCGGCTTCCTGCACAATTTCCAATTGCGCAAATACGGCGTCTGTTACGGGAACGTATGCCGGCGGTATTTTGGGTTATTCCACGAAGAAAGAGACGATTGAAAATTGTTATAATACCGGTGCGGTCAAAGGTTCTTCCCGTTCGAGCGGTATTGCGGGACAGCTTTCAAGCGGAAAAATCACAAATTGTTACAGTATCGGTGAAATCACAGGAAATGGTAATATTGGTGGCATCTATTGTTTTAGCAGCGCGGCAATTACAAATTGTTATTATACCAGTCCTGAAACGCAAAACAAAGGTTATGGTTCTGCATCCGGCGAAGAAAAAATTGATTCACCGGACGGCTTAAAGGACAAACTTGGAAATGCGTTTATTGAGGACGAGAACAACATCAACAACGGTTATCCGATTTTGGCATGGCAGACGGGCGGAGTCGTTGAAAAAGATCCGCGTATTGAAATCAGCGGCGACGCTGCTCTGGAAATGGTAAATTCCGGCGCACAGCCGTCAACCGTATTAAGTGTAACCTATAAGGACATGGACGACACTCCGGCTGTTGAATGGACTGTTCGGGAGGGTGCGGAGCTTGTTACGGCAGAAGCACCGACCGATCCGGACGCCAACAACTCACAGCTTGTTGTTACCGCAAAACATGCCGGTACCGTTGTAATTGTGGCAACTGCCGGCGAATACAGCGCGGAGTTTACGATTTCCGTGATTCCGTGTATCACAACGATCAGCTATAATGACAATTTGCTTCACGGTGAGGAATTTGTTCCGGGCGATACGGTTTTTGCAAATGTCAACACAACGGATGGCGAATATGACTATGAGCATTATGCAAAGCTGAAATATCAGTGGAGATCCTGCAAGGATACCATTCATTATGAGAACATCCCGGGCGCAACGGACAGAACGTATACAATCGGTGCAGACTATGCGGATAGTTGGATTGATTGTGTGGTTTCAACCCCGAAAAAGGACTATTCGAATTATTATTTAACGGTACTTTCCGAGGAATATGCGAATCTGATTTATGACAGAAAGCAGCTTTCACTGGATGAATCGGCAATCAAGGAAAACACAACGCTGACCCTCCCTGCAAAGGGCGAAAAGGGTACGGATATTACATGGACAAGCAGCAATCCGGCGGTAATCAATCCCGAAACCGGTGCGGTCATCCTTCCCGAATCCGGAATCGCAGAGGTTGAGCTGAAAGCAACACTGACCTATAAGAACGAATCCAGAGTAAGAACGTTTACGATTTCGGTTTATTCCCAAGCTGCCGTTGAAGAAGAACGCAATAACAAGCAGAAGAAGCTTGAAGATGCGGTCAATGCTTTAGGCGGCGGATATTATAAGCTGTATCCGGTTTACGGAACCAATCAGAATGTACTGGATATGGTAAAAGCAGATCTTCAAGAGAAGAGCACAGAGAAAATTGGCGTTACGCTAAAGACCGTAAACGAAATTTACGGCGGTGCGGCGATTGCCGAAAACGGCGATATTACGTATTATTACAGAAACCCGAATGAAACGGCGGTAACAAATTTTGCGCAGTATCAAGTCGTATTTGAGTTTACACTGGATGATGCGGTTTATGATTTGAATGTTCCGGTTATGCTTTATTGGGACAGAGCAAAAGTTCAGTCCGCAATGAAACAGGAAATTCTCGATCAGGTCACGCTGAACGAAACGGAGATTACAGAAAATCTTGAGCTGCCGAAGGTCGTTGACAACAAAAAGTGGACGCAGATTTCCTGGAACAGTTCCAATACAAATGCGCTGTCAATCAGCAGCGAGAATCAACAGACAGCAGACACGCTGTTTAACCCTTATGTCGGCGTAGTTCGCCGCGGTATGCAGGATGAAAAGGTAACGCTTACGGCAACCTTTACATTCATGCTGACAAATGACGTAACCGGAAATGAAGAGCCGATTACGATGACAAAAGTCTTTAACGTTACGGTCAAGGCAATGGATCGCGAAGCGGCAGAGAAGATTCAAAAGGAGCTTGCCGATAAGCTGGATCAAGGCTTTGCGGCAACCGGCGGCTTGCGTGACGCAGCAACCGGCGAGCTGTTGACCGAGCAGGATGGCGCTTATGTGGCATCCTATGATATTAAGCTGCCGACCACGAAAGATTTCGGCGTTGACGGAAAGTATTATCCAGTCAGCATTACAAGCAGCGATGAGGATGTTCTGGTATCACCGGATGTGAATAACGCGGCACGGGTTCAGGTAATTCGTCCGGCAGTCGGCAAGCAGAGTGCAACAGCAGAGCTGACAGTATCTATTTCGGATAAGAACGCGAATGTGAGCGCTTCAAAATCCTTTGATATTATCGTTACGGCACTGACGGAAGAAGAAATTACAACAGAAAAGGAATTGATGGAAAAGGTACTGGCTTCGTATTTTGACGGAATCAAGGGCAGCAATGCCACAGCCAATAATATCAGCCATGATCTTTCACCGTTTACCGAGGTTTACGAAAAGGGCGGTGCTCTGGTATGGGCAAGAAGCAATAAGGAAATGACCGGTCATGGCATTGTTCCGACCGCATTAAACGGCTGGGAGGAGCTGGAGGCATGGCGGCTGTTCAAATCCACCAATCCGGCTGCTATCACCCATGAGAATCTTCTCGTTACGCTCCAGAATAACGCAAAGGCAGTAACAATTTCATCGGCACTTTCCAGTGAAACGCTGGGAATCTACGGCAAGCTTTATCAGCAGGATCCGGTGAAGTATGCGGATTATAAGGAACTGTCGGATCTGTATTATCGCGAGGTCAGCGCGGATGTGATTGTTCGCGGACTTTCCTCAAAAGGAAATTCACTGACGCCGGTAACGGAAACGGTAAATGTTACATTCAGCCTGCAAGGCAGCGATGGTACATGGATTGCTTCCACTAAATATGAAAATCAGCCCGAAACGGCAACGGCATTTGATGTGTTCAAGCAGGCGTTGAAAGAGAACGGCTATACGTATAAAGCAAAGGGCAGCTATGTACAGTCCATCACTACTCCGGACGGCGATACCCTGGCGGAGTTTGACGAGGGACAGTATTCGGGATGGATGTATCGTGTCAATGGAAAATTGCCGAATATGGCAATGTCCGGCTACGGCTTAAAGGATGGCGATACGATTAAGGTATTTTATAGCAAAAACGGTCTTGAGGAATCGGGATATTCCGACGATACAAAGAAAGACAACAATAAGAATAACAGCAGTAACGGCAATGGCGGAACGGTCGCAGCACCGACACAGCCGACGCAGCCCGATAGCAGCGCTCCGGCATTTGGCGATATTCAAAATCACTGGGCAAAGAGCAATATTGAGGCAGTGAATCGCCGCGGCTTGATGAAGGGTGTTTCGGAGAATGAATTTGCTCCGGATCAGTCGCTGACAAGAGGAATGTTTGTTACAATCCTGTATCGGATTGAGGACGAGCCGAGCGTATCGGGACTGAACTTTACAGATGTTCAAGAGGATGCATGGTATGCAAAGGCGGTTGCATGGGCGAACGAAAACGGAATTGTACTTGGAATTTCCGATCATGAGTTTGCGCCGAACTCCGTGATTACCCGTGAACAGATGGCGGTAATATTGTATCGGTATGCACAGTTTAAGCAAGAGGATGTATCGGTAGGGGAAAATACTAATATTCTTTCCTATACGGATGTAGAAAGTGCTTCGAAATATGCGATATCGGCTTTACAATGGGCGGTAGGCAGCGGTATCTTAGCTGGGAAATCGGCTCAGACGCTGAATCCTGCGGATACGGCAACGAGAGCCGAAACAGCAGCGGTTATTGTGCGTTTGTTAGACCGGTAGTATTTGATTGGGAATGTAAAAAAAGGCACAGACCGTTCAAGGGCATAGATGCTATTGTAAAATGATAGTATTTACTTGAAAAGATAGAAATTTAGGTTGAAATCCGCAAAACTGCGGATTTCTATCTATTTTTGCCCTTGAACTACACTTCAAACGCACCGCTTGGAGTACACCAGTACGCCGTCGGGTGCGTTTGAAGCGTTCTGCACTCTTTTTTTACATTCCAATTTTTTTTACGACAATTTTCTTCCAAAAGTGAAAAAAACTCCTGTTTTCTATAAAATGTTGTGATATTGTAATCGTACAGATATTGATTTGAAACATAGAAAATTATATAATATATGATAGAATGATGAATGTTCTCGAAAGCTGTAAATGGGCGGAGGTCTGCTTTCCGGCTTTGTTTTGCGTAATTCGGGAATAGTACGGGATAAGAGTGGAGGAGTTAATATATGCTATGTAAAAAATGCGGAGCGCAGATTCCCGATGACGCGGCAAAATGCGAATTCTGCGGCGAAGTGTTCAGGGAGGAACCGGAGGTAAACAGCGCCGAAGCAGAAAGCATGGGGGATACACAGGTTGTCAATTTGCCCAATACCGCGGCAGAGGAAACGACGGAAAATTCCGGAGAGCAGACAAGCTATGCTGAGGATCTGAGTCAGCGTTCCACACACGATATATTTGAAGAAAACGCAAGAAAGAGAAAGAGTCAGACGGAAAAGGTTGTAGATGAAAAGCAGCAGCAGCTTGAAGAAATCACGATGCGGCGCAGCCAGAAGCGCATGAAGCAAAAGAGAAATCGGATTATTCTGATTTGCTGCGTATGTGCATTAGTGGCAGCAGCGGCAGGCTTTGGAACCTATTATATCCGAAACGGCGGACTTAATTCGCCGGTTATTGCAACGCCGATGCCATCGACCTCGCCGATTCCGACCTTAGCACCGGTTCAGACATCTGCGGTGCATACGCCGAATCCGGCTGAATCCGCAGCACCGAACAGCAATGAAAATACGAATAACGAACGGTCAGAAAGTAACAGTTCATCTTCGGACAGAACCGGAAATTCGGGCAGCGGCTCGGCTTCAAGAGGTACATCGGGCGGTTCATCATCCAACGGATCCGGATCGGGAAATACCGGTTCCGGTAATTCTTCTTCAGGCAGCGGTACATCGGGCGGCTCATCTTCTTCCGGCGGCAGCACATCCTCGGGAGGAACAACAGCGTCCGGCAGCAATTCGCATGGAACGACTACGGCAGTCAATACCGGAAAATATACAGGTATTGTAACGGAGCGCATCAATTCCAAGCTTGTTGTTGGAAATGAGGTTGTTTATGACGCACCATCGGATAAATATTTCATGACCTTTAACATGGATGGCGTTATGTATTATGCGCATGTTTCCAAGGGAAGTACAACAGAACAGGTGAAGGGGAAGTACATCACCTTGTCGGCAGAACCGACCAACGGACGATACGCGGGAAATACGGTCTATGAAATTACCAGCATGACGTATTATGAGGGAGATTATATTATTCCGGATTCGGGCGTGCGTGCGATTGAAAAGTCTGAGATTCAGAATTTGTCCAAGGATCAATTGGGTTTGGCGCGGAATGAAATCTATGCCCGTCACGGCAGAAAATTCCAGATGTCGGTTTATCAGAAGTATTTTGAGGGAAAATCCTGGTATAAGGTGAATCCGAATTATGATTATACGGACGATAACAATAACCTCAATGATATTGAGCTGAAAAATGTTGAAACGATTTTAAGCGTGGAAAATACAAAGTAAAAAAATAAGAAACTGTAGAGTCGGATATAAAATCAATCCGTTCTTTACAGTTTCTTTTTTTGTTTAGTGCAGATTTGCAAAAATCGACGCAGCGGCGACGGTGATTAACCCTGCCACAGCTACGGACAGCGAACTCATAGCGCCCTCGATTTCGCCCATTTTCAGCGCGCGGATAGTTCCGAACGCGTGAGCGCCGGTTCCCATGGCAACGCCTTTTGCGATCGGTTCATGCACTCTGAACAGCTTCAGAATGTGTTCGCCGAACACGTTTCCGAGGATTCCCGTAATCATAATTACGGCAATGGTGATTGTGACCATACCGCCAAACTCGTCACTGATTCCCATGCCGATTGCCATCGTGATGGATTTCGGCAACAGTGTGATATATTCCTCATGAGAGAGGTCAAAGAGCAGTGCCAGACCGAGAATACCGGACATGCTGGAAACCACCCCGGCAGTAATGCCAATCAAAATTTCTTTAGCATGATGCTTTAAAATCTTTAGCTGACGATAAAGCGGAACAGCCAAGACGACCGTAACCGGGGTGAGTAGGTAGGAGATGTATTTTGCTCCTGCGTCATAGGTTTCGTATGAAATGCGGAAGATCTTCAAAAATAGGATAATGGTCACAATTGAAAAGACCATTACATTCATCCATTTGAATTTGCGTGCCAGCAGTGCGCCGAGCATGCAGGTCAGCAGCGTCAAAGCACCGCCGAAAAATAAGCTGTCTGAAAAAATACTATCCATTTTTATGTTTCCTTTCTATATTGTAAGCTTTGCGATTGATGTAAAATTAAAGTGTGCGGTGGGAGAACATTCATCTGTTTTTCATTCCATTACGGCTCAAACATCCGCTACGTTGCGCGGAACTCGCCTCCATAGAATGAAAAACAGATGAATGTTCTTTTCGAAGCTTTCTTTTCTAATCGCTTAGTTTTTCTCATTCGAATTGATATCCTTTTTCGGCTTTTTTTGCCGAATCATGCTTTGCGTAATCACGCCGGTGATTCCGATAACCAGAACGGTTGTCACAACGGTGATAATCAGCGCCGGAATCAGCATGTTTTTCAAGGAGTCCCATGCTGTCATCAGCGCAATTCCGCCGGGAATAAAGGCGATCGGCATAATTTCAAGCAGAAAGTCGGCGGTCGCTTCGATTTTTTCAAGCTTGATAATGCCCGTCATCAGCGCAATCAGCATCAGTACCAGTCCGTAGATGCTTGCCGGGATCGGCAGCGGAATTAAATATTTCATCAGCTCTCCCAAAGCGCTTATCAGGAGAATCACTGAAAATTGATATACATATTTCATGTTTTTGGTCATTCCTTTCTATCATCATGTTCAACAGTCGGCTGAAAGTGTCATTTTTTCGTCTGTGCAGCCTAAAAAATACATGAAAACTCGCATTTTGCATTGACTATTATACTATAACATTATATCACATTTGTCAAGCACTTTTTGAGAGTTTCGAAACGATCTTAAGAAACCGCACGGGTAAGTCATGACATCGCATAAAACTGAGGTTTTGTGGCTATTAAGTACAAAATTTCAATGTTGGTTCTGATTTTTCCAGTTGCATATATTACGGCACGATGGTAAAATATTATTAAATAAAACCACGAGAAAGAGGTGACATATTTAAATGGGTCAATCTGAAATTATCAATAATCCGGCTGCATTTTTTGCAGACAGAAATAAGCTTGCGACAGCAACCGAATTTGTGATTTTTTACCGTTCACTGATTGACAGTGCTGGAAATCGGGAGGGTAACAAACCGTGAAGAAAAGAAAAATGATAAGTGCAGCAGCATTGGTTTTATTGGCAACAATGATGCCGATATTTGCATCAGCTCAAGGTGATGTAGTGTTTTCCGGAACCGTAACCGATCCGTCTGTAAAGTGGGTTACAACCATGACGATTCAATCAAAAGCAGACAAATCGTTGCCGGGGTTTAACGATATAGGCTGGATAAACCAGGTGAGGGTAAACGATAACAGAACCTATGTCGTAAAGGTACCGTTATCGCAATTTAACGGAGAGTATGAGCTGATGTCAAATCAAATACTGAAACAAAGCTTGTATGTATCGCAAAGCAATGGATTGGACAGCAACGACGGCAGCAGGGATGCTCCGTTTAAGACGCTTGCAAAGGCGTTGGAGACAGCGGAAAGCGGAAGTACAATTGTTCTTTGTGATATGATTACCATACCGAAGAACACACAGCTCAAATGTGATAAGTCGAATATTATCATCACCGGCAGAAGTGAGGGTGAAGCTGCTATAAGCGGAGGTTTGGATCTTACGTCGACGGTGGGGCTGCATATAAAATTTTCGGCTACGCTTGAGAATATGACAATTAAAACAATTAAAGCAGAGAGCATTTCAGAAAATGCAAATAAAATTTTTGCATGCGGCAACAAGCTGGTATTTGGTGAAGGACTTACGATGAGTAATCCGATTGATGTGTTGGGCGGAAACTCAATAAACAACTCGGCAGATAACACGGATATCGTCATAAAAAGCGGAAGCTACCGAAGAATATACGGCGGAGGTGAGCAGTCACCCGTAACCGGAGATACACATATTACTATCTACGGAATGAACGATGGGTGTTCAGCGAATGATGATTCATCAGATTATTACGACAGCAGAATTTTTGGCGGCGGAAAAAACAGTGGTGCCGATGTCGGAGGCAATACGCACATTGATTTCCGGGGCGGAACGGCGGCGTATCTTGTAGGCGGCGGAAGTGCTGCTAATGTGGCAGGTAACACCTATATTGATATATCAGCAGGTCGTGTAATGAATGTTTACGGTGCGACAGCAGACAAAAAGACAGTGCACAATGCCGACACCTATATTACAATGACCGGTGGAACAGCAGAGTCCTTGTTCGGAGGAGCAATAAGCTGTATGATGAATGGGAATACGCATGTAAGCGTTACGGGCGGTGAAGTCCTCAGAAGAATTTACGGCGGCTGCTATAATGATTGGGAAGGCTCATGGGAAAGCTCATGTTATGTTTACGGAAGTACGGCGGTTTTGGTCGGGGCAAATGCTAAAATTGCAACAGGCGGAGATTTAAGCTGGAGCAACAAGCTCAATTCAGGTATTTTTGCCGGAAGTCGTATGATGTCAAATTCGGATGAAGAAAAGTCGGTCATTATATTTAATGAAGCGGCGTTTGACACAATCGGGGCAAAGCTTGCAGAACAAAGTGCGGGTTACAAATCAGTATTTTTATCGCATCATGATTATCTGGTGAAATCGGCATTGGGCGGTACTTGCGAGATGATAAACGGTGAAAAAATCAGAATTAAACCCGATAACGGAAAAAAAGCAATAGTAAACAACATCGAGTTTTTCGGCGGAGATTATACGCTTGATACGGGTGAAACGGAAATCGGCTATGAAAACGGATACACAGTAACAAATGCCGATGCAACTGTAAAAGACGGAGAAACAGTCGTGAATGCAAAGCTTTTGATAGGCAATGAAGGTGTTGTTACCGGGAAAGAAAAGCTAATTGCGGCGGTTTATAATGCAGATAAAACGCTGAATGAAATAAGCATGGCAAAAATAACGGGCAGCGGCGATTATGAGCTTAAGCTTGAAAACGAGAGATGCGGAACATATACAGTCAGACTTTATGTATGGAATATGGAGCAGCTGAAGCCGTTGGCGGCAGCGTACGCTCTTAATTTCGGTGAGTGATTGTAAAATTGATGAAAGGAATGATTATTTTGAAAAAAATTTACAGAGTTATGGCGGCAATGGTTGCATTTACGATTTTGGGCGCAGGATGTGCAAACAAATCAACGGTGAATAACAATGCGACAGAGTATGTGGCTGATGAAAATTTGAATGCTCCGGGTGAATTTCCGGTATGCAAGAAAGAAATTACACTTAAGGTGGGGATACCAAAGGATACGCTTGTTACGGATTATGATACAAATCTTTATACAAAGGCAATCGAGGAGAAGATGAACTGTAATATTGAATTTGAATATCTTCCGTCTTCCGTGGATGAGGCAAAGCAGAAGGTAGAGCTGATGATTTCATCCGGCGGAGCTGATTTGCCTGACGTTATAATCAATGTACCACTCAGCGACAGTACTATTTCAAAGTACGCGGCAAACGGATTTATCATTCCGTTAAATGCTTACTATGATAATTCATCATATTACATAAAGGAAGTCATGGAGAAGGAGCCTGATTTGAAATCAATGATTACAATGGCGGACGGCAATATCTATGTTGTTCCGAGGTATCAGAAGATTATGCAAAACGAGTTGGGATATCGTATGTGGATATATGAGCCGTGGCTTGAGAAGCTGAATTTGAAAATGCCTACAACACTCGATGAATATTATAATGTGCTCAAGGCATTTAAAGAACAGGATCCGAACGGAAACGGTATTGCTGATGAAATTCCGCTGCTCGGAGCGACCAACGGCGGAGAATCATGGTTTCAGGATTTTCTTACAGCGGCGTATCTGCCGGTAGATCCGCAGAGCAACTATTTATATGTTGATAACGGTAAGATTAAGGCAACATACTATGAACCCGAATACAAGGAAGCGGTAAAATATATGCATAAGCTGTGCAAGGACGGATTGCTTTCGCCAACATCGTTTACATCGGCAGGTGCACAGTCAAGACAGACGATTCAAAATCCGAACTGTGTAATGGTTGGAAGCTTTACAACAATGGCACCGACTTATTTGAGCGGCTCGGATGACCGTCAGTACGGCTACAAAATCATGCCTCCGCTTACAAGTGACGGCAATACGGGATATGCGGTTTACTCTGCAAGTATTCCGACAAATTCCTTCTTTGTGACTAAGAATTGCCAGAATCCTGAGGCGGCATTCAGAATGGCAGATATTATGATGAGTGAGGAAATGACAATTTGGTCGCGTTTCGGCAAAAAGGGTACAGACTGGCTCGAAGCAACTTCCGATCAAAAGGGTATGTTCGAGTCGATGGGATACAAGGCAAAAATAAATCCTGTTCTTACATGGGGTGCACCGCAGAACTCACATTGGCAAAATGCAGCACCCGGATACAGAAACTATGAGCTTGCTTTTTCGACGGTAGCAACCGAGGGCAATATATTTGAAACGGAAATTGCAAACAAGCTTCAAAGTTATATTGATAAGAAACCGACGGAATATATAACAAAGATTATCTATACGGAAGAAGAAACGGAAATAATAAACGAAATTCAGCGTAATATTGATTCTTATCTCGATGATACCGTAACAAGATTTATTATAGGTGATCTTGATATTGACACTAATTGGGATTCTTATATAGAAGAGCTGAAATCAATTAATATAGATGAAATGTTAAAAACAGTACAGACGGCATACGATCGAATGAAGGATTAGAAAAAATGAAAACAAATATATCACCAAAAACTAAAAAGAATAAGAGCTTTATAGGCAATATAAAAAAATATTGGCAGTTATATGTTTTTCTTATCCTGCCGGTTATTTATATAATAATATTTTCATACGGGCCTATGCTGGGTTTACAAATCGCATTTAAGGATTTTAATGCGTCAAAGGGGATATTTGGAAGTCCATGGGTTGGATTAAAATACATAAAAAAATTTGTGAACTCTTATCAGTTCTGGCGTATTATAAGGAATACATTTGTAGTGTCACTGTATTCATTAATAGCAAGATTTCCTGTGCCGATTATTCTTGCAATCTGCATCAATGTGATGCGAAATAAGTTCTGCAAAAAGGCAACCCAAATGATTGTATATATGCCTCACTTTATATCGGTTGTTGTTTTGGTAGGTATGCTTAACCAATTTTTTAATCCGTATGTAGGCTTGTACGGTAATATATACAAGTTGCTATTTAATGAAAACGCACCGGATATCATGACGAATCCGTCATCATTTTTGCATATGTACGTGTGGTCGGGAATTTGGCAGAATGCCGGCTGGGATTCGATAATCTACATTGCGGCATTGGCATCTGTACCGGTTGAGTTGCACGAGGCTGCGCAAGTGGACGGAGCGTCAAGGTTCAGACGTGTTTTTAGCATTGATATTCCGGCGATCATGCCGACTGTGGTTATTTTACTGGTACTCAATGTCGGTCAGCTTATGAATCTTGGCTTTGAAAAGATTTTCCTGATGCAAAACAATGTAAACCTAAGACTCAGCGAGGTTATTTCGACTTATGTATATAAAGAGGGTATTTCAGCAAGCGGCGGAAACTATTCATATGCAACGGCAATCGGTTTGTTTAATTCAGTAATAAATTTTGTACTGGTTGCAGGAGTCAATAAATTGGCACGCAAGCTGGGCGGCAGTACACTTTGGTAACGAGATGGAAAGGAGGAAGTATATAATGGCAAAACAGCAAATAAAACTGCCAAAGGACGACAGAATATTTTACATTTGCGTAAATATTTTTGTGGCACTTATCTTAATCATAGTTTTATGGCCGTTAATATTCATAGTATCATCTTCTTTTTCGTCAAAGGAAGCTGTTATGGCAGGAAGAGTATTTTTCCTGCCGGTAGATTTCAGTCTTGAGGGCTATAAAGCTATTTTCAAAACCGGCGAAGTGCTTATAGGTTATAAAAACACAATTTTATATACATTTTTCGGTACTATATTAAATGTATTTCTTACAATGATAGCGGCATATGCTTTATCAAGAAAGGATTTACCGTATAGGAAAGGGTTAATGTTTCTGTTTACTTTCACTATGATATTTTCGGGAGGTATGGTTCCTACATATATCATTGTAAGTAATTTGGGACTTTTAAATACACCCTTGGCACTGATTTTGCCCGGTGCGATGTCAGTATACAATATGGTTATTGCAAGGAGCTTTATTGAAAACAGTATCCCAAATGAGGTATTGGAGGCGGCATTCATTGATGGATGTGATGATTTTGGATATTTCCGTATGATATTGCTGCCGCTTTCAGGATCCGTAATTGCCGTTATTACATTGTATTACGCGGTTGCGCATTGGAATGCATACTTCAATGCATTTCTGTATATTACGGACGCGAAGCTTTATCCTTTGCAGCTTGTGCTTAGAAATATTCTGCTTGCAAATCAAATGGATTCGGCGATGGTAACGGACTTTGACACGATGACATCAAAACAGGGACTGGCCGATTTGATGAAATATTCTTTGATCGTTGTCAGCAGCTTGCCTGTTCTTATCATGTATCCGTTTGTGCAGAAGCATTTTGTAAAAGGAGTTATGATCGGTTCTGTGAAAGGATAATTTATGCTAAAAAGAATAATAAATATACTCATAACGCTGAGTATTATGGTAACATATGCGTCCGTTATTCCGGTAAATGCCTCGGAAACTGATTATGCAGCCACATCGGTGCTAAACAGCGGTTGGCAAAACGATTACATAAAAAAGCAGTTGATTGCCGAATCAAAGCTTGGCTCAAACCCCGAAATGAACGGAATGACAGCTCAGATAGGCGACGATTCGACTGCGGTAACAGTATCAAGAATGATGGGACGAGAGGGCTGGGTGCTTTCTCCGGATCTCGGCGAGAGCGCAAGGTTTATCAACGCAGATATAGACAATAAAACGGCATATGATATTGTAGACGGAAGCAGCTATGCGGTTGAAGTGGATTATTATGATGAGGGCATTTCAAGTCTGACGCTTGAATATCCGTCCATGAAATATACACCGCTTATACAAACCGAAACGGCGGCTGAGATTACGCAGCCCGCTTTAAACAGCAGTGTAAAAACAAGTGAGGGAGAATATCTTGTTTTCAGCGATACCGGAGTATGGAGGAGTTACACCTGGTTTCTTGATAATCCCACCTTCGCCGACAGCCTGAACGGTTTTGATTTCAGAGTCGGTATTTATAGCAGTATGATGGGATATTCAAGAGATGGTGAGGTAATCATCTCAGCAATACGGGTATATAAGCTTGAAACCGCAAGCCGCGTAAAAATTGAAAACGATACATCAGAGCATTTCGGAAACATATTTTACGATGGTGAGGATATTGAACTGAGTGCAAGCTTTTCAAGTGAAATTTATCCCATTCAAAATCAGGTAGACGGAGATTATCCGCTTGATGTTACGTATACTGTACGCGACAGTGACGGTAATGTGGTTTTGAGCGGCACAGATAATTTCACGCTGCCGATGCTTTCAAAAACGGTCAGAAAAAAGAAGTTTCATGTTGATAAATTCGGCATATACCGTGTAGATATTGATGCATATTGCATGGATAAGAAAGTTTACAGCCGTCTGGGCAGTGAATTTTCATATGTTCATTCGGACAAGGGAAAGACGGTAAATCCTCATTCCGGAGTGCAGATTGCACTGCTGAACGTGAATGATGAAAAAATTGCTCAGCTTGCGAGGAATGCAGGGATTCCCCATGCCCGGATGATGTGTTACTATAATAACTGGAGAAAGAGTGCAGATCAGTATGAAGTAAATAACGTTTCAATGGCAGAAGGATATAAGTCTTTATTTCGTGCGTTTAAGAAGGCAGGACTTGACATAGATGCAAATCTTCATTCTGCATCATGGATGGGGGCAGCATACAATTTCAGCCCCATAGAACGTACACCCCCCTATACCGAGGACGGACTGCGCAGGTGGAGTGAATACTGTGCAATGATGGCGGAGCTTTTGGGGGATACGGTTGACTGTCTTGAAATATGGAACGAGTATAATCTCGGACCCAATCACAGCTTTAACATGGAAAATCGTCCGGCATCGGATTATGCGAAAATGTATATAGCCTCAAAGAAAGCTATAAAAGCTGTAAATCCGAATATGCCTGTTGTGGGGTTAAATACATCGGGAGCGCCAAGAGTATGGACAGAAGAAGTTTTGCAGGCAGGTGCAACGGATATGGATGTATTCTCCATTCATCCGTATCAATGGTATGGAGATCCGATTACATATGATACCTTGGATAACATAGAATATGTGGCAAAGCTGTTTGAAAAATACGGAGCAAAGGATGTTCCGATATGGATAACGGAATATGGATATTCTTCACATTATGAGAGCGTAAACACTGATATAGAGCAGGGAATGTACAATGCTCAAACCTATGCCCTGGTAATGAGTCAGGGATATGTAGATAGATTTTATTACTATTGTCTGCTTGACAAGGCGAATGCGGTAAGAACAGACAGAGAGTCTAATTTCGGTATGGTCAGATGCGATATGAGCAATTCTCAACCGTATATGGTACCTTATGCCGCAAAGCCGGCGTATCTTATCATCAGTAATATGAATATGATGTATCACGATGCGGAGTTTGGGCAAACATTGCAGCCGAGCGAAACCGGCAGAATCGTAAGAAGCCGTCATAAGGGTACAAACAAACAGACTGCAATGCTGTTTTCCAATAAAAAAGACGGTGAGCTTGTAACCCTCAATCTCGGCGTTGATACGATTACATTGTATGACGCATATGGCAATGCCGAAAAGATAAGGGGTGAGAATGGAATCTACAGCTTAAATCTGAGCAAAAGTGTACAGTATATCGAAGGAGAATTTAAAAACTTTGAAATTACACAAAGCTTAGTCGCGCCGGAAAGTGCAAATATTGATGTGATATACGGTGAGAGCGCAAGGATTAATATAGTAAATAAAACAGGAAAATTGATCAATGCAAAGCTTTTGCCGTATGCAGGGAGTGAAGTTGAGGGCAGCGAAGCAGTTATTGATAAAGATGGTGGATTTGTCGAGGTCAAGGGCGGTAATGCCGTAAGCGGTATCGAAAGAGTTAATCTTACCCTTTATGATGATACAGGGGTGTACTATTGCTCAGATGTGTATATAACCTACAAGAACAATGTAGAGCTTGACACGACTATGATTCCGCTTGATACCGGCTGGTCCATGCGATGCTCTTTAACAAATCTTTCGGATACAAAATCCAGGACAGGCAGGCTTACATTGCTTACACCGTATCAATGGCAAGAGTCTGTGGCGGATATTTCTGTTGAACTGATGCCTAAGGAGAAAAAAGTATTTGATTTGCCTTTGCCGGTAGGAACATCTGCCGATGACCGTGTTATTGAGGTTGCATTTGTTGTAGACGAAAGTAACAAATTCGGCAGTTATGTAAGCAAAAACTACAACTTCAGTGCGGCATTGCATGCAACAACCCCTATTGTGATAGATGGTAACGGCAACGAATGGACAGACGGATTTATTACACTGAACAGAAGCGATCAATTCCACAGTTTGCTGAGCTTGGGCAGTTCATATGCAGGTGCGGATGACTTGAGTGTAAAAGCAGCGGTGAAATGGGATGATGACAACTTCTATTTCTATGCTGATGTATTGGACAACAAGCATTTTTCGGCAAATGTAGAGCCGGTAAATATATGGCAGATGGACAGTATTCAGCTTGCGATAGTTTATGATCCGAAGTCAGAACTTAATCGCGGAGATTTTGAGGAAATTGCAATAGGTGAGCTGGATGGTAAGCCGATTATATACCGCCATAAAACACGATTTACCGGTGAGGAAGATTATACAAAGGTTCCGGGAAGTGAGTTAGCGGTTGTACTGGACGGACTTCATACATATTATGAGCTGAAAATTCCATGGAGCAGTCTGATGGTTCAGCAGGTGGAGATCGAGCCGGGCACAGAGCTGAAATTTGCAATGGTCGTCAATGAAAACGACGGTGTAGGGCGTGTAGGTTATCTCGCTTTGGGTGACGGTATTGTTTCCACCAAGAATAGTTCATTATTTAAAAAGTTATATATAAGAGATTGAAGGAGGAGATTTTTATGAGCAAAAAGTGGTTATTAAAGGTAGTTGCGGGCGCAACAGCAATCGTGCAGCTGTTTGGCGCGTCTGCACTTGCTGCCATGGTTACGGGTACTACCGAGAACGGCTATTATTATTGGCAGGAAAATTTTAATGATTATACCGAAGGCAAACCTGATGTTATAAAAGCAGAAGTTGCAGGAGTGACTCTTTCGAGTAAAACAATTACATCCGGTTCTGACAATGCACTCGAAATAAAAGGCGACTTTGAATCGGGTCAAAAAGCATTAAAGATTAACGGTGATTCAAAGTTTGATTTTTCAAGGGGACCTGTTGTTCTTTCAATGGATGTAACGTTGCCAAGTCCAACAACAACAAGCTTTCGTCTGTATCTGAACGATCATATTTATATGAATACATTTAATATTGTAAAAGGTACATTGCAGGGTTACAGATGCAGAGAGGACAGTACAGAAATGTGGGCGGTTAATTCAACGGTTAAAATGGCGGCAAACACAAAATACAGGTTGACGACCGTCATGAATTGGGCAGATACGGAGCATACAAAATTCTTACTGAAAACATATTGTAACGGACAGCCGCTTAAGGACGCAGACGGTGAGGAGATTGAAACAGTAAGAACATATTCAATTAAGGCATTGAAAGAGAATCTAAACACAAAGAATTGGAATTTAGACCTTATGCCAACGGCAGGAGCAGACGTAATTATTGATAATATCACAATGAGGTACGGTACTGCACAAGTTTCGCTCCCAAGAGTTGCATGGGCAAATAACTCCTCAGCGGTTAATTTCACAGACGATTCAGAAATACCGGTATCTTACGATAAGCTGCTGTATAACGGACTGACAGAACAGGATTATACCGTAACAGGTTATGACCTTACCGAAAATCCTTTGATGATTGCTGAGGGTGAGATCATAACGGGAACAAAATCATGGGTCAATACAGGAACGTTGGCGCTAAAGAACTTAACCGGATATAACAACTATGTGCTTGAGATCACAAATCCGTCAAAGCTTGTTACATTTGACGGAAGCGAGTTATCGGGTAAATATTCGCTTATATTTACCAACAATGGTAAGAATCCGTATTCCTTGAGAAAGGCAACGGTATATAATGCAGCAGGCGAAAAAATTTCGCTCAGCACAGACGGAAAGCTGCCTCAGGAAGCGTCATATATTGAGTTTGAAACCGATTCGACTTATTCACAGGGAATCGAGGATGCTGGCTCTATCACCTTTGGAAATATTAAGGCTGAAAGAAACGGAGATGTATTCACGCTTGAACTTGGTGAATTAAAACCGGCAGAGAATTATACAATCACTGTTCCGGCATCGGAAAATGCACCGGCAATAACACAGACCCTGACAACTACCGGAAGTAAGCCCTATGCGACAGCTATGATAGAAAAATTTGATGCAGAGGAAAGCGTAAATAAGTTTACAAATGCCGATAAAACAAACATATCGCTGACATGGGATAACGGCAGAGTAAAATATGCGAATAATCTTACCGCAACCGCAACTCCCAAAAACGTGACATATCCGTTGGGACAGAAGTTTGATTTTTCAAAGGGTGCAATGCTTGTTTCGTTTGATGTAACTCTCAATCAGGAAATTAAATATTTAAGCTCAGGCTCACATTATTTAAATCCGCAGGTTGTAGCGGAATCCACAGGTGCAAACTTCGGTTATATGCCGGCTATTGAAACATACGGAGTACGAGCAAGAAATCAATCCGGAGGCAGAGTAGCAACAACAAACGCAAAGGGAACTATGGCAGTTGGCGATACCTGTACAATCAGCACGCTGTTTACCTACTATCCGAACACAGACCAGATAGGATACATTCAATTTGCCGACGGCAAGCGCTTATACAATAACTCTACAAAAGAGATCATCCCTGAGTATTATATTGAAAATGCGTCAAACTTTATAAATCAGGATTTGGCGCTCAGATTTGGCGGAAGAAACTTTGCCGATGGCGGTGTTTATATTGATAATATTATGATAACGACAATCGGAGGAATTACCGCTGACAATATATTATTGATGAACGGAAGCACAGCTACAATTAATGTAGAAAATAAGGCACCGTTTGAAGAGGGAACGGATTCCGAGCTTACAAAGGCTTATTATACAAACGAGCTTACGAAAGCGGATATTGAGGTTACTAAATATCCGGCGGAGGATAAGCTTCTTGCAAAGGGTGAAAATGTATCGGATTTCATATTTGATTCGCAGTCTTTGACCGTAGGAAATCTGGATAAGGACAGTATATATATTATAAGAATAAAAGATACATCAAAGCTTAAGAGTATTAACAGTGAGGCAATAGATACATCCTATTTCAGAACCGGAGCAAACGCAGAGGGACTTATAAACACAAAAATCCTCGACGCTGATGAGAATGAAATTTATGCGGACGAAAACGGCTTATGGCCTGTAAATGCTGCAAAAATCAAGTTGACTTTTGCAAAAGGCTATGTAACGGATGGTGTAACGATTAACGGTGAGGCTCTTACAGATAACGGTGACGGAGTCTATGTATACACTCAACTGCTTTCACCGAACACTGAATATACAGTAGCCGTAAACGGCAGTACATATGGTGAATTTACCACAAGCGACGGTATGATTACAGTATCAAGACCGATTATTGCAGATGACAAAACTGTATCAGCGGCAGTGCAGAACACGACAAGTAAAGATAAGAATATATATATTATAAGTGCATTATTCACAGAGAACGATGAGTTGGTATCTGTTGTATATGAAAAGTATATTGCAAAATCAAATAGTTCGGAAAAATATACGCTTACTCAAGTACCGCAGGGAAGCGGGATACAGAAAGTATTTGTATGGGATAGCTTTGAACATATGATGCCATATACAGAGGTAACAACTAAATAGCGAATATGAGCCTTTAAGGGCTCATATTCGTTGAAAACAAAAGGATTGAACTATGACAAAGTTAAGATTAATATTTATGACAATATGTATTTTTGCGATTTTTTCATCGGCTGCATATGCGTCAGATCTTCAAATCGGAGTTTTTGATACGAACGGATGTGCAATAGTCAGCGGGCAAGCCGATAGAAAAAATGGTGTCATTACCGCGGCGGTATTTAATAAGGGAAATACTTATCAGGATGCAGAAAATATGGTTCCGAACGCTTTGATTTATGCCAATCAGTTTGATGCGGAAAGCGACGGTACATTTGCGTTTAAGATGAATCTGAAAAGCTATGCAACCGGAGAATATACTTTGGCAATAAGCCAAAACGGTAAAAGCATCGTATCAAAATCATTCCCGTACAGTACAACGGAGGATAATATATCCGCAATTGAGGGATTGAATGATGCTGCAAAAAACGGGAATATCGAACAGTATATTGCTCAAAATAAAACAGCGCTTGAGTTTAGCAGTGATTACGACGCAAAGGTTGCGCTCGGTCAAACGGCAAAAATAGTTGGGGCAGAAGCTCCGTTTGATGTAAATGATAAAGAAAAATGCGTAAATACATATCGTCAGGCAATGATCGCGTCCGCTTTTTCAGATAATATTATATCGGATATTGCAGAGGTGGAAGCCGCGCTTGAGGTGCTTTCAAAAGAGCCGATGAAATCTGTGTATGCGTCAGCATATATAACAGATAAAGTAAAAAAAGCAGTTGTAAAAAGACTGTCAAATCAGAAATACAGCACATTGAAAGAGTTCGGGGATAAGGTATACGAAGCGTTTACGCTTTCGGTAACAGAAAACCCAACAGGTGCAGGGGATATATCGGCAATTATTTCAGCATTGTATACCGATTTCCCTCAAAGTATTTTATCGGCATCAGCCTGCAGAAGTGTGGCGAATAAAACATATTCGTCTATTGAAGAATTACAAAATGCACTTCGAGAGGCGTCAAAAACCAATAATACCGCGCAACCGGGCGGAAACAGCGGATCGGGCGGAACGCCGTTTAAAGCATCAAGCAGTACGGCAACCCCGACTCCTGCGCCGACTCAAACAGCCGATGATCAAAATAAGATATTTGACGATTTAGACGGATATGACTGGGCTTACGCGGAAATAAGCGATTTTGCAAAAAGAGGAATAGTATCGGGCAGAGGGCAAAATGAATTTGAACCGTCACAAAGTATAACCCGTGCGGAGTTTGTGAAGATGATCGTATCGGTTCTAAGCTTAAAGGAAAATACATCTAAGACTATGACGTTTGAAGATGTAAAGGCTGATGATTGGTATTATACTTGTATAGCGTCAGCTTATTCTGCGGGTATAGTAAACGGAATATCCGATGTGGAATTTGCACCTAATGCACCGATTACCCGTCAGGATGCGGCAACGATACTCGGAAACTGTATCAATGATGGTGATGCGTCATCTGCTATGGAATTTTCGGATTTTGAAGCCGTAGCGGAATATGCAAAGCCGGCTGTAAACAAACTGAACTCGTTGGGAATACTTTCAGGCTATGAAGATAATACTCTGCGTCCTATGAAAAATATAACTCGTGCGGAGGCGGTAAAGCTTTTATACGGTGCACAAGCGTATATGGACGTTCCGGATTCCGAAAATCAATCTCAGCAAACAGCTACGGAGCAAGCCGAAAATATTAATCAAAGCTTGATAAATGCATATAGTATTTTGCAGTATTTAGGGATTATGTCGCAGGATACGGATTTTACGCAATTAATCGGAAAGGATTTAACACGCGGAGACTTTGCATTGTATCTTTCGCGTGCTGTAAAGCTTCCGACATTTGAAAATGACAGCGTTTTCAGTGACGTTGAATTGTCAACTGAAAAGGGACATGCTATATCTTCCGTTGCCGCATATAATATCATGAGCGGATACGGCGACGGGACGTTTCGACCTGATGAGGTGATCAATGCGACAGATATGACTCTTGCAGGTATGAGGGCATTGGGTTATAATTGGAGTGACCATTCATATGACAATTATTATATTACCAAAGCTCAGGCGCTGGACTTGCTTGACGGAGTAAAGTCGGCAGGAGCTGTCACAATGGGTGATTGCGTAGTATTTTTGTATAATCTCATTCACACCAATACTGTAAGTCAGATTAAAAACGGCGTAAATATTACCGTGGAAGAAAACGATACTCCTTTGAAGCTTTATTTTAATCTTGAATATGTAAAGGGGATAGTTACGGCGAATGTATATGCCGGACTGGACGGCACACGCACAGCAGGACAGGAGTATATCGAAATAGACAATGTAATCTACAAAACAGATATTCCGTCTATTGCGCAGTGGCTCGGATATAAAGTTATTGCGTATTATGCCGGCGATGATGACGACAAAAGTATCGTGTACTTTATTGAGGACAGAAAAAATGAAGTTGTAACAATTGACGCAGATGAATTTGACAGCTTTGACGGAGGTGCTATCAGATATACATCAGAGCAAAATGGCGCTAAAAAAAGAATAGGCATCGCAAGTGATGTTGTAATTATTCGTAATTCCTGCATTGTGACAACGGATTATGAAAAGGCTTTTGATATAGATTACGGTACAATAACCTGCATATCATACAATTCAAAGTGCAGCACAGTTATTATAGATGCATATGAAAATTATAAAATAAGCGGTATTGATACAACAAAAAAAATAATTTATACCGACAGGAATGACAAAAACGGAAATCCGGTATCAATAAACCTTAATGATAAAATTTATGTTGGGTTTGTTATGCTGCCTTACGGAAAGACAGTCAATGAAACAAATCTTGAAGCGGGCGACCTTATAAGCGTTGCCACATCACAAGACGGAGAGGTCATAAGGGCATATCTTTGTACTGACTCCGTGAACGGAACACTTGAGTCCGTAAATAACGGCGGCGAAGAAGTGCAGATAAGCGGAAAAAAATATAAAGCCGATCCGTATTTTTACAAAGAGTATAAACCGGAATTAGGCATAAACGGAGAATTTATTTTTGATGCGGCAGGCAGAGTGGCGGCTTATTCGCAAAGTGGAACGGATATAGGGACAATAGGTTATCTGTATAAGCTATATGATGATGAAGATGATGAAAGTACGAATGTGAAAATTTATACTTTAGATCGCAGGCACATCCTTGCTAAGCTTTCAGAAAAGGTGACCGTTGACGGGAAATCAATGAACAGAGAGGGCGTCAAACAGCTGCTTTGTACAAAGGCAGGCGGAGAATTACAGCGTCAGATTGTAATGTACAAGCTAAATTCCGAAGGAAACATTGCGACACTTACCACCGCTGCTCCGAGTAAAGAGGAGAGACTGCATGACGATACGTTATACACGCTGCTTCCCAAGGGTTCATATACCTGGTATTATCAGATGAAAACCTTTGAAAGGAAGTATCCTGTATCAAACAAGACCTATTATATGCGTGTGCCTATGGAGAGCGAGAGCAAAACCGATGAATTGCTGTTTGGATGTCAGCCGTTCAGCAATGTTACATGGTATAATTCAAACGGCGAAAAAAATATAATGGGACTTTATAAGTTCAAGGACGATACGCCATATGCCGATATTATGCTTGTGCAGAATACGGATACGGCATCTCTTACAAACCAAACCGAAATTACCGTTATTTCTTCGATAAAGGAGAGTGTAAGTGCGGACGGTGACAACATAGTGGAGGTGCATGGCTACAGACGAGGAAATGAGGTTACCGCATATATTTTGCAGGAAAATTACAGAGGCGAGCTCGAAGTGGGTGATATATTCCGATTTGCAACCGATATAAAAGGGTATGCAGGTGCATATGAGCTGGTTTATGATTACAGCGAAGATAAGGTTATGTGGGAGCAGGGCAGCAATGCAAACGAATATACGTCGAATATATCGTCTGCTACAAGCGGACTGCGATACACATTCGGATATGTCAACAATTTGTATCTTGCACCGTATTCTTCAGGCGTAAACAGTCTGCTTCAAATTGGACCGGAGCCCGGAACTACCTACGATACATATCAGATAAACAGCAATGAGAGTGCATCAACCAGATACATTATCGTTGACAGCAGCAGAACAAAAAATAAGGTCTATATGGGCGATTTATATGAGGCGAATGCGTTTGACGATTGCCGCAGCGAAGAAAGTACGTCACGTGCTTTTGTACATGTGCGTTCGGGTTGGCTTATTGCTGTGATTATATATAAATAATTAACAGGAAGAATTGTGTGACTTTTATGGAGAAATATAAGAGAAGTATAAAAAAACATATAAAAGAATTGAGCAATGTAGGCAGCAAAGCAAAAAAGATTATGATATTTGGAGCGCTGTTTACTGTATTGCTTTTATTTGCGATACCTCTTTATAAAATTACATACGATTCCATTAAAACGCTTGTGTACAATGAAGTGACGGAGGACATAAAGAGAATTGCGGATACGATAGATAATGAAATAATAATGTGCAACGAAATTAAGAATGAACTCAGAACGGACGCACGCTACAGTATGATAAAGAATATGGATACGGTAGACACCCTTAACCAATACAGTACATTGCGTGATTTTTCGGCTGATTTCAGAGGTAGGGCGAATATGATGCACTCTAATGACAACGTGTATATTATTTTTAGAAACAATAATGTTGCCATAAACAAAAATGACACGTTTGATAATATTGAGCCTTATTTTTTGACGTATTTCAATCAGGATAATATGGACTATAATAAGTTTAAAAGTGTAGTTTTTCGCCCCGAGCTGTCAATAAAGGTTCAATATGCGGAAAATCTTGAAATTGATGGAGAGAAAAAACCGTCGCTTCTTATTTTCCATCCGATAGACAGTAATATCAGCAAGCCGCCGGAAACAATTATGTTCGGTATCTATACAATTGATAATCTTTTTGGAAAAATCGGAGGTATAGACTTTCATGAGATGCTCAGCAGCATCGAAATAAACGATGAAGTTATTTATAATTCATCAAAGGGCAGAGGAAAGGACGATGACAAGCTTATAGCAATTTGTAAAACTGTTAGCCTTAAAATAGGCGTTACGGTAGCGGACGATTACTTTGTTAAGTCTACAAGAGGATTCAGGCTGTTCATCGGTATTTACATTGCAGTTCTTCTCATAGCGGCAATCATCCTTCAGCTCTTTATAGAGCTATATGCAAGTCGTCCGGTAAGAAAGATGCTTCGGTTGGTATCAAATATTGTCGGAGATGGGGAGATTCGAAGTGAAAAGCTGCTATATGAAAAAATAGACGAGCTGCAAAAGAACAAGACAAGCTATGAGAAATCATTTTTGCTGACATTGTTTTTAAAGCCTCTCGACAGTGAGGATGCAGAGTTTATCAAGGGACGGTATACAAACTTCCATGAGCCGTTTTTTATGACGGTATTTCATGGAGAGGCTCTTACGGAAAGCATTTTGTGTCTGTTGATGGAAAAGTTTGATATAGAGTGGAATATAGTTCTTTCGCCGAGAAAAAATGAAATTGTGGTAATATTTGATTACTCTGACGGATTTGATATGCGCAGCTTTAGAACCCATCTTGACAATATGATATTCTCTACAAAAAAGAACGGAGTAAATATCACCGCACTTGTTGGTATACCATGTGAAAGAATAGAAGATTTCTACATGATGTATTCTAAGCTGCAAAATTATTATCGTATCGTTGATTATAACGGAGCATTTGCTTTGGGCGAGGCGAACAGCGAAAAAAGAAAAGATGCAATAGGAATAGTAAAAAGTACAAAGCTATATGAATTGATTATGGCAAACCAACCGTTTGAAGCAAAAAAAATTGTTTATGAACAATGGTATAATATCATGGTAAATGAACAAACGGACAATGGTGAAATAGAAAAACTGTTTTTCAGCCAGAAAGGGATTCTATCCGAGGCGGCACTTAAAGTAAATTATAAGGTTGAGCTGACGAGATATGACAGTAATGCAAAAATAACCGATCTTGCATTTTCAATAGCTGATGATATTGACGCAATCTGTGATTTTATCGGCTCAAGAAGCGCACAAAATGATGAGTATCGCAGAATACTTGAATTTGTGGATAAGAACTTTAACAAAATCAATTTTGGTATTCCCGATGCGGAGGAGGAGTTTGGCATTACCGGAAAAACCGTCAACAAGATGGTAAAGGCCGGGACGGGAAAAACTTTTACCGAGTATGTCGAAGCGCATAGATTGCACCTTGCAAAGGAGCTTTTAGGCAAGTCGGAATTAGAGGTAAAAAGCATAGCCGGTGAATGTGGATTTCAAAGTTATGATACATTTTACAAGTTCTTTAAAAAGCATACCGGTGTGTCGCCTGCGAAGTGGCGGCAGTCAAGGCTTACGGATGGGGGTATGACTTTAGAGCAGAGCATAGATATTTGATGTATGCTTGTAAAAAATACGAAAGGGGAAGGATATATGAGTTTTCCTAACAAGTTTTTATGGGGAACGGCAACGGCAGCATATCAGATTGAAGGAGCAAAGAATGAGGGCGGAAAGGGCTTGTCAATCTGGGATATGTATTGCAAAAAAGAAGGAGCAATCCGGAATGGAGAAAACGGAGATATAGCCTGTGACCACTATCATCGTTTTAAAGAGGACGTTGCTCTAATGAAAAGCCTGGATATGAAAGCTTATCGTTTTTCTGTATCGTGGCCGAGAATTATGCCAAAAGGCAGCGGTGAAATCAACCGTGAGGGAATACAGTTTTATAACGAATTGATAGATGAGCTTATAAAAAATGACATCGAACCTGTTCTTACTGCCTATCATTGGGATATGCCGCTTGAGCTATACTATAAGGGAGGTTGGCTGAATCGTGATATTGCCGACTACTTTGCCGAATATATGCGAGTGATTGCGGAGAATTTCGGTGACAGAGTGAAGAAGATTATAACGATAAACGAGCTTGCTTGTATTATCGGATGCGGGTATCAGGCAGGGGTACATGCTCCGGGACTTAAGTTGTCATACGGCGAGGTGCTTACGGCTGCACATAATCTGTTGCTTTCGCATGGCAAGGCGGTAAAGGCAATAAGAAAATATGGAGCGGGGTATATAAAAGTTGGAATTTCACTTAATTTTGATAACTTCTATCCCGAAGACGAGCAAAGCAAGACGGATATAGAAGCGGCAAGAGAAATGTTTTTCGGATTGGATAATGATCCGCAGAGGTGGGTCTTTAAGTCATCATGGTGGCTTGAGCCTATTATAAACGGCAGTTATCCGAAGGATAGGCAAGATAAGTACAAAATGTTTCTTCCGGAGGGATATGAAAAAGATTTTGATATTATAAGCAGTCCGATTGATTATATTTGCTTTAATTTGTATGAGGGACAAAAAATAACATCACAGCCCGACGGCACACCGATTATGACACCGTATGCACCGGGACGCGCAAAAACTACTTGCGGCTGGAGAGTTACGCCCGATGCGATTAAATGGACAGCAAAATTTTTATATGAAAAATACAATATGCCGATTTATGTGAGTGAGAATGGTATGGCTTGTCATGACGCGGTTTCGCTTGACGGAAAAGTTCACGATCCAAACAGAATTGATTATCTTAACAGGTATCTTAAAAAGCTCGAGGAAGCTATAGATGACGGAGCAGATATCAGAGGATATTTTGTATGGTCGTTTATGGATAATTTCGAGTGGGCAGAGGGATATAATGAGAGATTTGGTATAGTATATGTGGACTATGAAACGCAAAAGCGTATTGTTAAAGACAGTGGTTATTGGTACTCACAGGTTATTAAAACGAACGGGAATATTTTATAAATAAAATGAAAGGTTAGGTTTCAAAGTATGAAAAGATTTGACGTAAAAGATCATGAGCCGAGCTACTTGCCCGATGGCGATTGGGAATTGGTTTGGTCGGATGAGTTTGACGGAACAGAGCTGGATAGGACCAAGTGGGATTTCAGGTTGAATTTTTGGGGGAAGCCTTTTGAGGCATACACGGATGCCGGTATTGTGCTTGACGGGAAAAGCCATATAGAATTGCACAGGACCGAAAGAAACGGCTGCTATGTTTCGCCGCAGCTGCAAACAGGCTCAAATTCATTTGATATTCCGAAAAGCAATACGGATAATCCGTGGGGACAAGATGAAATCTGGCCGCTTGGACTTTTGGAAAAACCCAAGTTTGTCCATCGTTTCGGATACTATGAGTGCAGATGCAAATTTCAAAAGGATCCGGAAAATATGTGGAGTGCATTCTGGACGCAGTCACCGTCGATTGGAACAAGATTTGAGCCTGAATGGTGCGGTATTGAATCTGATATTATGGAATGTTTTCATTCGGGTGAGGCTACAACAGGGAACATAATGGGCGGCTACGGCAAGCAGTTCAGACAAGAAGGACGCGTTAAATATGATTTGGAAGAAACAGAGGACGGATGGCACTATTTTGGTATGGATTGGCAGCCGGACGGGTATGTCTTTTATTGCGACGGTAAAGAGGTATCGAGAACGAATGAGCATGTATCGCTCGTTCCTCAGTTTATCTTGCTGACGACAGAGGTGGTTGGCTACCGTTCATCAAAGCCGAATAAGGTTGACGGAGAATATGTAGATGATGCATTTATTGTTGACTTTGTGAGAGTGTTTGACAAGAAATAATATGTATACAGATAGAGGTAAAATTATGGAAAGACTTATTAAAATAGGTAAGGTAAAGACAAAAAAAGCGTCTGAAATTAAAAGCTCGCGTATAGGCATCGGATTTGAAAAGCTTGACAGGGATATATTTAATCCTGAAAATGCTTATGACAAATTAGCCGATATCGGTGTGAAGTGGGTGCGCATCCAAAGCGGATGGGCAAGAACTGAAAAGAAAAAGGGAGTCTATGATTTTGCATGGATAGACAACGTTGTGGATAACCTGCTTAAACGGGGATTAATTCCATGGATCAATTTATGCTACGGAAACGGACTTTACGATGAAGATGCGGCAAAAATTTTCGGTGCAGTGGGTTGCCCTCCGATAAAAAGCGCAGAGGCTAAAAATGCATGGGCGAGCTATGTTAAGGCGCTTGCGGCGCATATGAAAGGCAGAGTAACCTATTATGAGGTTTGGAATGAGCCTGACGGAGCATGGTGTTGGAAGCATGGACCGAGTGGAAAGGAATACGGAGAATTTGTTGTAAATACGTCAATTGCACTGAAATCCGGTGATAGTGACGCTAAAGTGGTGGGCGGAGCGTTGTGTATAGGAAAGACATTGGATTTTGCTTATGACGCTTTTTCACAGGGCATGGGTGAACATATAGATGCATTCTCATTCCATGAGTATGTAATTGATGAAACGATTGTGTTCCGTCATGTAAAGGCTTTGAGAGGATTATGTGATGCATTTAATCCAAGTATTGAAATTATACAGGGTGAGTCGGGGTCACAGTCACGAAGCGACGGACACGGTGCTATGCGAAAGGGTGCATGGACACCGAGAAAACAGACAAAGCAGCTCCTTCGTCATCTGATGGCAGATTTAATTACCGATGTGAAATTTACGTCCTATTTTTCGTGTGTGGATATGATTGAAGCTTTAAACGGTGAAGCGGGCAATTTGAGCAGCTATCTGGATTACGGTTATTTCGGTGTATTGGGTGCCGACTTTGATGCTGAAGGACATTCTGTAGGAACCTACACTCCGAAACTGTCTTATTATGCACTTCAAACGCTTGCGGCAATGTTTTCGGATGACGTAAAGAAGGCAGATTTGCCGATTATGCGCTGGCCTGAGGTATCTGACAGACTGTTTGGTACAGATTGCGATGATCATACCATTGTCACAAATGGATTTAGACGTAAAAACGGGTCGGCAGCTTTTGTTTTCTGGAACAGCACAGACCTTATGACCACGGATTTTGAATCGACGATTTCATTATATGCGGCGTCACTCAAAGGTGAGGTGCGTTTGGTGGATTTGATGGATGGGACGGTCTATAAATTGCCTGAAAGTATTTTGGAAAGTCATGGGGATAGTAAATATTTTATTCATAATTTGCCCATAAAGGATTATCCAATGGTACTGACATTCGGAGATTTTATTGAAACGATTGAATGATGATCCGGAAAGATTGTGGTGAATGGTATGAAAAGAATTTTATTTCAGGGAGATTCGATTACCGATATGTATAGGGTTCGGGAAGATGATTCCTACGGAGGCTGTGGATATGCAACCCTTGTATCGGCGGAGATAGGATGTGATTATCCCGGAGAATACGAATTTTTCAACAGAGGAATAGGTGGCGACCGCAGCATAGATTTGTTGGCACGCATAAAACGGGATATGATAAACATCAAACCGGATGTTATGAGCATATTAGTTGGGGTAAATGACATATGGGCAGAGCTGGATACAAAAAACGGCGTTTCGAAACAAAAATATGAACGCTATATGGATATTATTATAAACGATGTTTTAGAAGCACTGCCCGATATAAAGCTAATGATTATGGAGCCTTTTGTGCTTAAAGGTTCGGTAACTGAGGAAAAATGGACGGAATTTCGCTTGGGTGTCGAACAAATTGCCGATGCTGCAAGACAGGTTGCGAATCAGCATAATATAAAATTTATTCCTCTTATGAAGAAATTTGATGATATGGCGGCGACCGGATCTCCCGATTATTGGACGGTAGACGGTATTCACCCAACTGCCGCCGGCGGTGAGTTGATTAAGCGCGAGTGGATTAAGGCGTTTAAGGAATTGCAGCTATGATATAAATGAAGATGCGGTGTCTGCTTGCAATCGGTACGGCGCGGCGTTTTAAGGATTTACGAGGTGAGGTAAGTGAAAATAACATGGATTGGACAAGCAGGATTGCTGATTGAAACAGATGGAAAGAAAATTATGGTTGATCCGTATTTATCCGACAGCGTTGAGGCGATTAACCCTAAAAATTGGAGACGTGTAGCGGTTGATGAGAGTTTGTTTGAAGAAGATATAGATATGATTGTCATAACACATGACCATCTTGACCATCTTGATCCGCAAACCTTAGAAAGATTTTTGAAAAAGGATAAGATTTTGACCGTACTGGCTCCGTATAATGCGTGGCAGCAGGTAAGAAAGAACGGCAAAGATCATAATTATGTCATGTTTAACCGCGGTACGGTTTGGACGCAGGACGGTATCACATTTACAGCGGTTAAAGCAGAACATTCGGATTTGACAGCAATTGGATTTATCATAGATGACGGTGAATTTAAAGTGTATGTGACGGGGGACACCTTATATAATAAAGATATTTTCCCGGAGCTGCCGAAAAATCTTGACGCCGTATTTTTGCCGGTAAACGGTGTGGGCAACAACATGAACATTTCCGATGCAAAGCAGTTTGCTAAAATGACGGAGGCAAAAAAGGCAATTCCGATTCACTGGGGGATGTTTGATGAACTTGATGTTTCGGATTTTGATCTTGTTAATGCAATTATACCTAAAATATATGAGGAAGTGAAATTTAAATGAAGGTAACAGATATAAAAGTATTTACGGTTGACTGTTTCAGAACAAATTGGGTATTTGTTAAAGTCTATACAGACGAGGGAACAGACGGAGTCGGAGAGGCAACTCTTGAATATAAGGAAAAAGCGTTAATAGGTGCGATAGAACATATCAAGGAATATCTTGTCGGGCAAAATCCGCTTGATATTGAAAAGCATTGGCACAATATCTACCGAGATGCATATTGGCGCGGCGGAGCGGTCTTGATGTCTGCATTGTCGGCTGTTGAAATGGCGCTTTGGGATATATTGGGCAAAAGCCTTAATGTACCGGTTTATCAGCTCTTGGGCGGCAAGGTAAATGATAAGGTACGTATCTATGTAAACGGATGGTTTGCAGGCGCAAAAGAGCCTGAGGAATTTGCACAAAAGGCAAAGATTGCGGTGGAAAGAGGTGTTACCGCAATGAAATGGGATCCATTCGGTAAGAACTATCTGAATATTTCAAACCAAGAGTTAGACAAGGCATTAAGATGTATATCCGAGGTGCGTGACGCTGTGGGCGATGAGGTTGATTTGCTCATTGAAGGACATGGCAGATTTAATATACCAACAGGTATAAAAATTGCAAAGGAGCTTGAGCAGTTTAAGCCTATGTTTTTTGAAGAGCCTGTTCCGCCCGATAATCTTGACGCGCTCAAAGAGGTAAAGGACAAGTCGCCTGTTGCTATTTCTGCCGGTGAGCGTTTGTATACAAGGTGGGATTACAGACCGATGTTTGATAAGCTGGCTGCCGATTACATACAGCCTGACATATCGCACGCCGGTGGAATAATGGAGCTAAAGAAAATTGCTGCCGAAGCGGAGTGCAGATATATTCCGTTTGCGCCTCACAATCCGTCAGGCCCTGTTGCGAATGCGGCAACACTTCAGCTTGCGGCAACCTGCCCGAATTTTGAAATTCTTGAAATTATGTATTCGGATGTAGAGTGGCGCAAGGATGTGACAAATGAAAAACTGGAATACAAGGATGGATATATAAAGATACCCGACAAGGTAGGACTGGGTATTGAAATAGACGAAGATGAATGTCTTAAGCATCCATACAAGCCGCACACATTAAGACATTATACAGGGGCGCTTACAGACATAAGACCGGCAAAAAACGAGTTTTATTTTTAAAGGAGATCAAGACATGAATGCAGTATTAATAACGGGAGCGTGCAAAAATACGGGAGTTGCAATAGTCGAAAAATTTGCCGCGAAAGGAAAAAATGTAATCTTTACCGGAAGAAATCTTGACAGTGTGCGTGATGCGCAAAATAAATATTGTAAGGAATTTCCGAATGTAAATATATTGGGTTATCAGATTGATTCGTTGAATGAGGATAACTCCGTTGACGAAAAGTCGGTAAAGGCTTTGTTTGATGAGCTGGATAAAAAAGAAATATTTATCGAAACACTTGTTCTAAATGCAGCAGACCAGGGACTTCATATGGAGATATTTAAAAACCCGATATCGGATTTTATACGCGTACTCAATACAAATGTTGTATGGAATTACTGTATGGTTGAGAATGCCGCAAAAAGAATGAAAGATAACGGTGGTGGAAATATAATTTTTATAAACTCCAACACGGCCTACCGCGCAATACCAAACAGAATTGCATATTCCACATCAAAGGGCGGTCAGCTGGGTATGATGCGGGCTATGGCGCTTGATTTGGGAAAATACAATATACGTGTCAATGCCGTACTTCCGGGAATGATAAGAACTGACAGATGGATAGAAAATCCTGATTTCTATAAAGACGTGCCGTCGAGATATACACCTCTTGGAGATGTTGCAACAGGAGAGGATATTGCGGACGCTGTATGGTATTTTGCGGCACATTCTAAAAATACCACCGGTGCTGAGCTTACGGTTGACGGCGGCAATACTATACAGTTGTATCCTATCATACCAAAGGAATAAATTTTGATTGTAATTATGGACACGCCGCAGAATACAGTTATTGATTAAGCTTTAGGCAACATCCGGCTCTATGTCAACAGGTGCGGTGAAGAAAATCCCGATAAAATGGCAGAAAGTATATCTTACTTTCTGCCATTTTTTTTGTTAAAGCCTTTGAACAGCAGAGCAAAGTGAGGCAGAGAACCAACCACGATGCCAAGGCATGTCAAAATAAAATTTAATTAATTTCAAACAAAAACGTCCAAATTCTTGAAATTTACGAAATTTTATGATAAAATAATATTTGAGTTGAAGGTTGCAGATAGCAGAGGGTGGAGATTAATATGACAAAACGTACGCGAAATATCCTTTTGGGAATTGTTCTTTTTTTAATTATCGTGAATACCGTATCCTATATTATGCGAAGAAACAGTGATAATGGGGACGGAAATCTTGCCGGGAGAATTTCCCGATCGGAAACATCCGTGAAAATTAACGGAACACGGATTCCGGCATATAGCTTTAAGAAAATGGTCTATATTGCAGCACAGGATTTACAGCTTTTTCATTTTTCTGTTGAAGAAAGCGATATAGACAGAGTCTGCAATATCACCAATCCTGATAAGGATTATACGCTGAATGAGGATTATATGTCGTCGCTTTCCTATATAAAGGAAAACAAAGGAGTATCGCATCAAAATTATAAGACTTATTTTGAGGGGAAAGAGGTTTCGGGATACAAGGTTGATAAGTACATCATTATTCCGGTCAACGTATTGGAGATTGTCGGAAAACGTCATTCGGAAAGTGTGGGCGTTTTGGAATATACGATGGGTGAACCGGGAACTGCTGAAACACCCAATGCCGCTGCGCAGGATGTCAGCGTTGCACCGCCGTCCGTTCAGGGACAAAACAGCAAAATTATTGTTTTAGATCCGGGACATGGAGCGTCCTCCGATACGATGAGCGTAGACGCAAGGAGCGCGGCAGGCTGGGTTTATAATGCGGATCGGGATCAGTGGGGCGAATGGCGTCACTGGAAGTCGGGAACGGTCTGGGAGGACTGCAACGGGAGCGGCTGTAACGGGCGTGCACCAAAGGGCGGCGGCTGTTGGTATCCGATCGGAAACGGCGACCGCGATACCGAACCGGATATTAATCTACAAAATTGTCTGGCGGCAAAACGATATTTGGAGGAAATGGGTTATACCGTGCGGCTGACGCGATCCTCCAATGCCGAAAATCCCTCGATTACCGAACGCATTAAAAATTGCTACCCCGATAAAAATACCTCCGCAGCGCCGGATGCGATGGCATACGTATGCGTTCATTCCAATGCCGGCGGCGGAAACGGCAGCGCATACATTAGCTTGGGCGGCAGCTATGACCAGGCAGGGATTCCGTCAAATTATGTTGATGCCGGAAACGCATTGGGCAAGGCGATGAATGATCGGATTGTTGCGCAAACGAGTTTGGGTGATTATGCCGACGGATGTTTAACGGGGTTGCAGGAGTTAATTTTATTCTGTAAATCCCCGGTGATTTGCAGTTATCTTGAGATTGGATTTTTCGATAACAGCAGTGATTTGGAAATTTTAAAGATGGAGTCAGACGCAATCGGAAAGGCGATTGCTGAGGGGATTCATGAGTATTTCAGCAATTGAGGTGTGAAGTCTGAATAAAATCGCTCATAGCACAACTTTTTGCTCGGAGCGATTTTCTTTCAGACTTAAGTTTTGTGCCTTACAGCACGGAAAGGAATGTCTGTAAATTTGTATCATATAAAGGAAACCATTATTGTAGAGGGAGCATATGACAAAATCCGTCTTTCGGGATTTATCGACGGGGTGATTCTGACAACGGGCGGATTTTCCGTTTTTCATAACGACCGTCTGCGCCGAAGCATCCGCGAGTTGGCGGAACGGACGGGGATTGTGATTTTGACCGACAGCGACAGTGCCGGGTTTAAGATTCGGAATTATATTAAACAGGATATTCCGGAGCAATACATTCGCCATGCGTATATTCCGGATATTCACGGCAAGGAACGGCGCAAACGCGAGCCAGGAAAAGAGGGCTTGCTCGGCGTTGAGGGAATGACGGAGGAGGTTATTCTGGACGCCTTGAAAAAAGCCGGCTGTACGATTGATGGCAGCAGCGCTGCGCCGAGAGCCGATCGGGCGATTCAAAAATCCGATTTGATGAAATTCGGATTGGCAGGAGGTGCCGGCAGTGCGGAAAAAAGAAAAGCACTTGCGGCGCGGCTGAAGCTTCCGGCAAAGCTTTCCGCAAATATGCTGCTGGAAATCTTAAACCGCTTATTGACATATGAGGAATTTGCGGAATTGGCAGAGGAAATCGGATAAAAAGAATCTCTTATCATTTTTTTGATAAGAGATTCTTTTTATTATGAATAGAGTTTGCGAATCGTTCCGGCAAGATACAGGGAACCGCATACGCAGATCAGCGTATTTTTTTTTGCCATTGCAAGCGCTTCACGAACCGCGGCTGCCGGATCGGATACCGCTTTTCCGGGAATTTCGGAGCAGGCGAGCAGCTGTTCAGCAGATAGACAGCGCGGCATGGGCAGCTCTGTGGCAATCAGATATTGGGCAATGGGACAAATTTCACGGACACATTCGGCATAAGTTTTATCCTCCATCATCGCCATAACCAGAAGAATCGGGCGATTTTGCGCGGCTAAAGACTGTTTCAGTGCGCGGATTCCGTCAATATTATGCCCCCCGTCAATCACGAGATTTTCGCGAAGAAATTCAAAACGCGCCGGCCAACGCACGTTTTTCAATCCGTCCGAAACGGCGCGATCACTGATTATGATGCCGTTTGTTCGCAGGACACTGATAGTTTCGAGAGCAACTGCGGCATTTTGCGGCTGATATTCTCCGGGCAAATTGAGCGGGTAGGTTTTCCCTTTGTAAATAAATCCGCCGCGGATTGGGTGCGCCGTTTGGGTTTCGGTTAAAGGCGCGTTTTTTTCAGCGGCTGCGGCGCGGATGATCGGCAAAACTGCGGTGTTGGGATAGGTTACAACCGCGCTGCCGGGTTTGATAATACCGCATTTTTCGGCGGTGATTTCTTCAAGCGTATTTCCGAGAAATTGCATGTGATCCATTGAAATTGAGGTCAGAACCGACACTAAGGGATGCTTGATAACATTCGTTGCGTCAAGCTTTCCGCCCATCCCGGTTTCCAATACGACAAAATCACAGCCCTCATGGTAAAAATATAAAAAGGCAACCGCCGTAACAAAGGCAAACTCCGAAACATTGCAGCCGCTTTCCTCCATTTTCTTTCGAACCGTTTCGGTATAATCGGCAAGCGCAGTGTCGGGGATGTTTTGCCCGTTGATTTGGATTCTTTCATTAAATACCTCAATAAAGGGCGAGGTGAACAGACCGGTTTTATAGCCTGCGTTCATCAGAATTTCTGCAAGAATCGCGGCAGTAGAGCCTTTGCCGTTCGTACCGGCGATATGGATGCATTTTAATTTTTCCTGCGGATTTCCAAGTGCTTGCAGCAGTCCGGCAAGATGCGCGTTGCCGAGAGGGCGGATAAATTTGGGGATTGAATGGATATAATGGATCGCTTCTTGATAATTCATAGTGATTTCTCCGATATTTTTAGGGGATTGCCGCCTTGTGCAACCCGATGTTTTTTAGAAAGTATATCACGCGGAGAGAACTTTGTCAATGAAAGAAAAAATATATTTCATGAGAAAGGGAAAAAAATCCGAAACCTATTGCATTTTTATTCAAAATATAGTATAATTATTAATAGCAATAAAAACGATTGTAAAATATGATTTTTTGAATGAGTTTTACAACAAATTCATAACAATAAAAAGGGGATTACCAATAATGCTGAAAGATACCATAGAACTGGACAAAAAGTATTATATGAATATTTTCGGCGATCGACTCCCGGTATGCTTTGTCAAGGGCGAGGGAATGAAGCTGATTGCCGATGACGGCAGGGAATATTATGATTTTCTGGGCGGTATTGCGGTGAATGCATTGGGGCATCATCATCCGCTGTTTATCGAGGCGTTAAAAAAACAGCTGGATAAGCTGATTCACACCTCAAGCTTGTATTACATAGAAAATCAGGCGAAGCTGGCACAGAAGCTGGTTGAAAATACCTGCGCGGATCGGGTGATGTTCTGCAACAGCGGTGCAGAGGCGAACGAGGGCGCAATGAAGCTGGCGAAGATTTACTTCTATAAAAAGGGACTGGATAAGTATGAAATTCTCACATTGGACAAGTCCTTTCACGGGAGAACACTGGCGACGGTTGCGGCAACAGGGCAGGAGAAATATCAAAAACCGTACCGGCCATTACTGCCGGGGATTCGGCAGGTGCCGCCAAACGATATTGACGCGATGAAGGCGGCTGTGACCGATAAAACGGCGGCAATCATGATTGAAACCATCCAGGGAGAGAGCGGCGTTCACCCGATGAGCGAGGAGTATATCCGCGAGCTGCGCGAGTTCTGTACGGAGAAGGACATCATTTTGATTTTCGATGAGGTGCAAACCGGAATGGGGCGGACAGGACATCTGTTCTCCAGTCAGCTCTATGGCGTTTATCCGGATATTTTCACCTGTGCCAAGGCTTTGGGCGGCGGAATCCCGATCGGCGCGGTTTGTGCGGTTGAGAAAGTGGCAGCGGCGTTTGAACCGGGAGATCACGGTACGACCTTCGGTGGAAATCCGTTTGCAACGGCGGCAGGTCTGGCGGTATTTGACATCTTCGAAAAAGAGGGTTTGGTTGAAAATGCGAACAAAATGGGCGTTTACTTTAAGGAACGGCTGTCAGAGGTTCAAGAGAAATTTCCGGATAAGGTTGTTGAAATCCGCGGTGCAGGATTGCTGATCGGGATTGAATTACAGCCCGAAATCGCAAAGGCAGTTTCTCAGAAGATGTTCGAGGATGGATTGCTCGTCAGTCTGTGCGGAGGGACGACCATTCGGATAGCACCGCCGCTGATTATCAGTAAAAACGATATTAATATGTTTACGGCGGAGTTGACAACCGCATTGAAATTAGTATAAAAAGATGGAGGATTATCATGAAAGACTTAATTAGCTTACATGACCTTACGGCAGAAGAGGTCAAGGATTTATTGAAATTGGGATTGAAATTAAAGGATGAGAACAAGAAGGGGATTCCGCATCCGATTCTGAAAGGAAAAACATTGGGAATGATTTTTACCAAGTCATCAACGCGTACCCGTGTTTCCTTTGAGGTGGGCATGACGCAGTTGGGCGGTTATCCGCTGTTCCTGTCCTCCAATGATATTCAGTTGGGTCGGGGAGAATCCATTCATGATACGGCAAAGGTTTTGGAACGGTATCTGGACGGAATCATGATCCGTACCTTTGCTCATTCGGATGTGATAGAGTTGGCAGAAGAAGCAAACATCCCTGTGATTAACGCATTAACGGATTTGCTGCATCCATGTCAGGTTCTGGCGGATTTGATGACGACCTATGAGCATAAGGGTGCATTGGAGGGTTTGAAACTGGCATATGTGGGCGATGGCAATAACATGGCACATTCGCTGATGTACGGTTGTGCAAAGGTCGGCATGGATTGTGCGGTTGCAACGCCGGCGCAATACCGCTGTGACGCGGAAGTGGTTGAGAATGCCAAAGCTGATTTTAAGGCAAGCGGCAGAAGTCTTGTCTTAACCGAGGATCCGTTTGAAGCGGTGAAAGACGCGGATGTGGTTTACACCGATACATGGGTGTCGATGGGGCAGGAAGCCGAAAAAGAAACGAAGGTTAAGGTGTTTGGCGGTTATCAAGTCAATGAGAAGCTGTTCGGCGCGGCGAAGCCGGACGCGGTATTTATGCATTGTCTGCCGGCTTACAGAGGATATGAGGTGACAAGTGAGGTCATTGACGGGCCGCAAAGCGTTATTTTTGATGAAGCGGAAAATCGGCTGCATGCACAAAAAGCGGTTATGGCAACTTTAATGGCGGATTAAAAAGCTCCGCCGTTAGACTTACGGAGGAGATGAAAAGGAATGTTTGCAGATTATCAGTCGCTGTTTGAGGTGCGGCTTGCAAATTATGAGGATGTTCCGGCAATTATGGAAATCACAAAGGAAGCCTTTACGAAATATAAGCAAATGTGCGGCACGGATCAGTTGGATGCGTTGACGGAAACGGCGGCGGATGTGCGGCATGATATTGATACAAAGGTCGTTTTGTTGGCGCTTTCGGACGGTGAGCCGGTAGGGAGCGTTCGGGTGGAGATTCTGCCCGATCATACGGCATATTTAACGCGGTTCGGCGTGCGGATTGACAGCCAGAATAACGGAATCGGAAAGTCTATTATGAATCTGGTTGACCGGATTATGCGCAAGAAAGGCGTAAAGCGGATTTTTCTGCATACCGGCTCCAAGGTAACGGCATTAATCCGATTTTATTACGGACGCGGATTTTATATTGATGATATTGATAAGTCCAGAGGATATGTAAGGGCGAAACTGGTTAAGGAATACCAATAAAAAAAGACCGGTAAAACGGTTAATAAATAAGGGTCGATATTCACATCGACCCTTTGATTTTGCGATTATTGCTTATCTGCTGCGGGAGCGTCTGTCGCTGCTGTTGTATCAGCAGCTGCTCCGGCATCGTCTGTTGCCGTTGCATCAGCAGGAGCGTCTGTTGCTGTTGCATCAGCAGGAGCGTCTGTTGCTTGCTCAGCCTCTTTCTGAGCCTTTTCGGAAGCAATTCTTGCATCTCTGGACTGCTGATCCATAGCTTTTCTGATTTCTTTCATTTTTGTTTCGGCGGTAACTTCATCACCAAAGCCATACTGCTTTTTAAATTCATCCAGGTTATCTTCACCAACGTATGATCCAACGGTGGTTTCACCCTCGGCAACACCCCAAGTCGTATCCTCGGTAATATCATCGCCTAATTTAAGCATTTCCTTTAAATTAGCAAAATCCATACCGTACATTTCTGCAATCTTCTTGCACGGAATGTTATAATATGCCGCGCTTTCAAAGGTTGAACCCGGCATATCGGCAGGCAGATCGTATTGTGCAAGGAAATCTGCAAGCTCATAGCCGCTTTCGTCTGCGATTTGAGCAATGGTTCTTCCGCTTACATCGACATATCCCATTCTGTTGTATTTGTTAAATAAGTTCTTTCCGAAAACAACAGCCAGAATGATAGCCGCTGCAACAACAACTGCGGCAATAACGATTCCAACAATCAAACCGGTTTTGGGCTTCTTCTGAACCTCGGCAGCTTCAATGCCATCGCTGACAGGCTCACCGTCAATTGCTTCTGCACCCTCAATGGAATCGGCTGCGGTATCGGTTGTATCGGAAGCGGTTTCCTGGACCTTTTCTTCGGGATCGGAAACAACATTCTCAGCATCTTCCGATGTTTCGTTTGCTGTTTCCTCGTTCTCAACGTCAGCAGTTTCTTCAACGGTTTCCTCAACTGTTTCATTTTGCTCAGTTTCCTGAACGTTTTCGTTTAAGTTTTCCTTATTCTCTTCGCTCATAATTCAATCTCCTTTTTTTATTATTCAGCTTTGGGGGCATCGGTTGCACTGCTTTCCTCAGTCGGAGCGGCACTGGCTGCGGGAGCCTGTGTTGCTTTTGCGGCTTCTTCTTGCAGCTTCTTGATGCTTTCCTTAATCTTCGGTTCTGCTTCTGTCCAAGGCGTATCCAACGTTATTGAATCATCCAGCTTGTAGATTTCCTTGAATTGTTTTAATTCGTCCTCGCTGTCGCCAATCATGTTTTTGACGGTGAATGTTTTTCTCAGATCACCCCAGTTGGAATCTCCGGCAGGAGCTTCGGATAAGTGATACTGAGTTTTCAAATCGTCAATTGTTGTTCCGGCAAAGCTGACATAGTTATCTACTGTCATTTGGTCGGTCATTTCCTCTTGAGTCGCTTTCTTGCTGATTCCGGAAAGTCCGTACTGTGCGAGATAATCGTCAACGCTCTGCCCTGCCTGATTTGCAAGGTATTCAACCGTTGCCTCTTTCTCTCCGCTCTCAATTGCCTTACTGTTGATTTTTGCTGACATTTTGTCATAGACTGCGTAACCTGCCAGACCTACGACTGCAATCAGGACAACCGCGATAATGCTGTTAATCATCACATCCGCGGAACCTCTTGATTTATGTGCCATGTAATTTTCTCCTTCCTATATTACGGATTTTATCCTCCGCTTTTTCATCATCCTTATAAATATATCACTTTTTCCGAAAAAAATCAATATCTTTTTATGAAATTTTTATTAATTTTTTCGGGGGGATTACACAAAGTTTTACTTTTTCTTGACAAACTGCCGTAATTCCCTTATAATATTAGGGTAAGAATACGCTGATTTTATGGAAGGAGCAATGGTGAATTTATGAGAGGTATTGAAACGCCGATTACTCAAATCAGAAGAAAAGTTTTTACTGAAGTTGCAAGGGTGGCTTTTGAATCTGATAATATCAATGATGATATTGAAGCCATTCCTTATAAGATCACGCCGGGGGATGTGCCGTTATATCGGGACAGCATTTACCGGGAGCGGGCGATTGCGGCGGAGAGAGTGCGGCTGGCGATGGGACTTTCTCTACGGCCGGAGAATCAACCGGTGCATGTAACGAGCGGTTTGAGTGCAAGCAACATTTCGGATAAATATTATGAACCGCCTCTAATGCAGGTGATTCCGTCAGCGTGCGACATGTGCGAGCATAATGTATATGAGGTTACGAATCAATGTCATGGCTGTGTGGCACATCCGTGCGTGGAGGTCTGTCCGCGCGGTGCGGTTTCAATTGTAAAAGGGCAGTCGTATATCAACCGTGAAAAATGTGTAAAATGCGGAAAATGCAAGGCGATTTGTCCGTATGACGCGATTGCGAAGAAGATCCGCCCGTGCGTTTCCGCCTGCGGTGTCAATGCGATCGAGAGTGACGAGCATGGCAGAGCGAAGATTAATAATGAAAAATGTGTTTCGTGTGGTCAGTGCATGGTTAGCTGTCCGTTCGGGGCAATTGCGGATAAATCTCAGATCTTTCAGCTGATTCGGGCGATCAAAAAGGGCGATGAGGTTGTCGCGGCGGTTGCACCAGCGATTGTGGGGCAATTCGGAAAGAATGTGCGGCTATGGAAGGTGAAAGCTGCGTTATTGGATATTGGATTCAAGGAGGTTTACGAGGTGGCTTTGGGCGCGGATATTGGCGCGATTACCGAGGCTCATCATTATGTGGATCAAGTGACAACCGGGGAATTACCGTTTTTGCTGACCTCCTGTTGTCCGTCGTGGTCAATGCTGGCAAAGCGTACTTTGCCGGATATGGTCGATACGGTATCCAACGCATTAACGCCAATGGTAGCCACTGCGCGAAGCATCAAGCAAAAGCGCCCGGAGACGCGGGTGGTCTTTATCGGGCCGTGTGCGTCGAAAAAGTTGGAGGCATCGCGCCGTGCCGTGCGCAGTGATGTGGACTTTGTCATTACGTTTGAGGAATTAGCGGCGATGTTTGACGCCAAGGGAATTGATTTTGACACCTATGACAAGGAGGTTCCTGTACATGACGCAACCGGAGCCGGCAGAGGTTATGCCATTGCAACCGGTGTTGCGACGGCAATTGAGGAGTGCATCAACGAGTATTATCCGGGTGTGGATGTATTGATTGAGCATGCGGAGGGGCTTTCGGATTGTCAGAAGATTTTGCTAATGGCAAAGGCAGGCAAGAAGGACGGATGTCTGATTGAGGGCATGGCATGTCCGGGCGGATGTGTCGCCGGTGCCGGAACGAACATCCCGATTGCCCAGGGAACCCAGGCGGTAAAGAAATTCGTCAAGGATTCCACCGTCAAGATACCGCCCAAGGATTTAGAAGAAATAGAATTGCCGTAAGGCGCAGGGTCTGTCTCCCAATTTTAGGGGACAGGCTCTTTTTTATTTATATTTTTTGCAGAATGGGGCATGATGAATAGTGTGACGGAGTGTGGGTAGGGGGCGTGCGCCGCCCCCTCTTGCGGCTGATTTCTGCATCAGTCTTTCTGTTGGCGCAAGAGGGGGTTAGTGCGAACCCCCTCTTGACACC
>CAUGRT010000013.1 GCA_959602045.1 uncultured Clostridia bacterium
GAAGAGGAGCGTGCAATCCAAGTATTAAATAAATTCGTGTAAAAAACGTGTATAGAAAAATATAAAGTAAAAACATCCGCATAGATATGCGGATGTTTCGGGGGTATGGTGCACCTGAAAGGACTTGAACCTTCACGTCGGGGACACTAGATCCTAAGTCTAGCGCGTCTGCCAATTCCGCCACAGGTGCAAACAACATATATTATTATAACATGTTATTTCTGAAATGTCAAGCTTTTTTTGGAAATAAATTTACTTTCTTAACCAATCCAACTAAATTTACTTCAAATCTTCGCAGTATTTGCCTGTACAAATAAAACAGCTCCTATCCCATGTGCTTCTGATAGGAGCTGCTTATTCATAGGGGGTTATATGCTTGCTGCGGCTTTTCCAAGTGCGGCGCACTGTTCGCACGCATCTCCATCGGGTGCGTCATTTGCGATGACACTATCTGCAACCAGCTTTCCGCCGGCAGCAGAAACTCTTTCCTCCCAGTTGCGCATCCATTCGCCGTCGCCCCAGCCGTAGGAACCGAACAGACCGACGTTTTTGCCGCTTAGACTTCCCTCAAGCTCAGTAAAGAAAGGCTCAAATTCGCTTTCCTCCAAAACCTCGGCACCCATAGCCGGGCAGCCTAAAAGTAAATTGTCATAGCCGGCAGCCTCATCGGCTGAAATATCTGCAACCGAAAATAATTGTGCATCCGGATTCACGCTTTGTGCGCCCTCCAATACTGCTTGTGCCATTGCTTCTGTATTTCCGGTACCACTCCAATAAATAATTGCTGTTTTGCCCATTGTTTTGTCCTCCTCAAATAATTTATACAATACCGCTTATGCGGTTATGCTATACAAAATAATTGCTCCAGGGTTTTCCCTGAATTGATACGATTGAGTATTGCCTTACGGCATTTTTTATAACGCTGAAAAAGCTGCTCCGCTTGCTCTGCATTGGCATAAACTTTCCATTCTCCCGTCATCAGACATCCTTTGTCTTTGTGATGGATAAAGCAGTAAATGTCATGAATCGGATACCCCAGAAAAGCGCCGATTTCATGCGGAAATTCACTGCTCCCGATATGCTGGTCGCGGATTCTGCTTTTTAATATCCCGATATAATCCTTCAAATCAAACTGTTGAGGATACCCACATTCGACCAGAAAACGATGAATCGAATCGGTAGTCAGATACTCCTCTAATTTCTTTCTCCGATATACCATCACTAAAATGCGCTCGCGGCATTCGCAAAGAATATCAAAATAAATTCCCTGCCCGTTCAGCCGGGTGTTCAGCTGCTGAATGACCTCACGGAAGTTCGGATTTTCCGCACGACTGCAAGAAACAATATTGGCGGGCTTGATCCCTGCAAGCGCAGGCCCGCAATGATACGCTAAAAGGCTCTCTATCGGCATAAAATCCTCCTTTCCATGAAACCATCATTGTACAAAATTCGAAGTTAGAATAAACTAACCAATAAGTAAATTAAAACGGTGTTTACTTAGATTGCCTGACCGAAATATTCCATCAGCGTTTCATTCAGCGCACAGGCACTGGAAGAATTGCAGTGCTTGATGACAGCGCCGGTTTTTTCAGCTTGCTCAGAAGCAATATTGACCATCTTATGTGCGACTGTTTTGGTGAAAACAATCAGCATATCCGGACTTCCGATCTGATTTCTGAAGTTTGCCGGAAATTGCGTAAACACCTTACATTTACATCCGTATTTTTTACAAATATCCTTATATCGGCAGTGCATCCTGTCGTGACCGCCTACGATTACAATACTCATATGCATCCCTCTGATTTTTTTGGTTAGAATAGTCTAACCAAAATGAATAAAAATACGGTTAGGAATCTCTAACCGTATTCAGAATATCATAAACTCAGCGATTTGTCAATAGATTTTAGAAAAAAATTTCAAAATGCAGAAGAAAAAAATCCGGTCTTTGTATTTTTTGTCCGTTTTTGCGGTAAAATATTGTTTAATTTTTCACAAAAAAACCATGAATTTAACTGGACAAAAGTCCCTTTTTGGTATATAATAATGAATGTATAAAATGTTTGTTTTGCAAAAACAGGGAGGAATGGGTATGACCTTTAAGGAAAAAGCAGTGCTGATGGATCGGGCTGCTGCAGAACGTGCCGTGAACAGAATGGCGTATGAGATTATTGAAAAAAATTACGGGCCGCATGATCTGGTATTTATCGGAATCCAGAAAAAGGGCGTTTATCTTGCGAAAGCGATTATTGAACGGATTAAGGAAACCGAGGGGATTGAGCCGCCTCTGGGAACATTGGATATTACTTTTTATCGCGATGATTTAAAGCGTATGCAGGAATATCCTGTGGTTATGGGAAATGATATTGCATTTCCGGTTGAAGATAAGAAAATCATTCTTGTGGATGACGTACTGTTTTCGGGACGGACGGCGCGCGCGGCAATTGAGGAACTGTTCGACATGGGCAGACCGGAATTGATTCAGTTGGCAGTGCTGGTGGATCGCGGCAATCGCGAGCTTCCGATTCGGGCAGATTATGTGGGACGTGATGTTCCGACGAGTAAGGATGAATATATTGACGTACAGGTATCTGAGGATGGATTGATCGAACGGGTATCAATAGCTGAAATGGAGGAAAACTAACGTATGAAGCAGGATTTACTGGGCTTAAAGGATTTGAGTGCAGAGGAGATTCAAAACATTCTGGAAACCGCAAAAACCATGAAAGCGGTTTTGAAAAGCCCTATGAAAAAGACGCCGCATTTGCAGGGAAAAACGGTTGTCAACTTATTTTATGAAAACAGTACACGGACGCGGACATCTTTTGAGTTGGCGGCAAAATACATGAGCGCCAATGCGGCAAATATCACCGCCTCCGGATCCTCGGTTGCCAAGGGTGAAACGCTGATTGACACCGCTAATACGATTAATGCGATGGGTACGGATATTTTGGTAATGCGCCATAATATGAGCGGTGCGCCGAATGTGATTGCGCCGTTGGTAGACGCGTCAGTGGTTAATGCCGGCGATGGAATGCATGAGCATCCCACACAGGCTTTACTGGACTTGTTTACCATGCAGGAGAAAAAGGGGAGAATCGAGGGATTGAAAGTTGCTATTATCGGCGACATTACGCATAGCCGCGTTGTCCGCAGTAATATTTACGGCTTGCAGAAGCTGGGTGCGGAGGTTACGGTCGGCGGCCCTTCTACCTTAGTACCCCAGGGATTTGAGCAGATGGGCGTTAAGGTGTTTACAACCGTGCATGAAGCGATTGTGGACACGGATGTTGTCATGGGCTTGCGGATTCAGTTGGAGCGCCAGAAAAAAGGCTTGTTCCCAAGTGTTCGGGAATATCATCGGTTTTTCGGAATTGATGAAACCCGTCTGAAATTTGCGAAGCCGGACGCATTGCTGATGCATCCGGGTCCGGTCAATCGGGGCGTGGAGTTCTCATCCGCAGTCATTGATGGGCCGCAAAGCGTTATCAATGAACAGGTAACGAATGGCGTTGCCGTCAGAATGGCGGTTATGTATTTGCTTTCACGCGGAGGTTTCAGATAAATTTTCAGGAAGCAAACAGACTGTAACAATAACTTGAACGAAAGGATCTATCGGAATTATGAAAATTCTTATCAAAAACGGTCATGTAATTGATCCTGCCAATGGCAGAAACGGCATTATGGATGTTTTTATAGACAAGGGAATCATCAGCGAGGTGGGGCATGATCTCGAACTGGATGGTTTGGAAATGGAGATTATCGACGCGGCAGGCAAGGTTGTTGTGCCGGGATTGGTGGATATGCATTGCCATTTGCGTGAGCCGGGATTTGAATACAAGGAAGATATTGAAAGCGGAACCCGTTCCGCGGTTGCCGGGGGAATCACCTCGGTGGCTTGTATGCCCAATACGAAGCCGGTGACGGATAATGCCGGAATCATTACCTATATTAAGGCACGCGCGAAAGAAGCCGGATATGCGAATGTGTACCCGATCGGCGCGGTTTCAAAGGGTTTAGAGGGAAAGGAGCTTGCGGAAATCGGCGAGATGAAATTTGCCGGTGCGGTTGCTCTTTCCGATGACGGCAGACCGGTAACAGAGAGCGGATTAATGCGCCGCGCGATGGAATATGCGAAGATGTTTGACTTAAAGGTGATTTCGCACTGCGAGGATATTAGCTTAGCGGATGACGGTTATATGAATGAGGGCGCGGTTGCGTCCGAAATGGGTTTGCGCGGAATCTCCCGTGCGGCGGAAGAAGTCATGGTGGCGAGAGATATTATCATTGCTGAAGCCATTGATGCGCCGGTGCATATTGCGCATGTTTCCACGCGCGGCAGCGTTGAATTGGTACGCCAGGCAAAAAAGCGCGGCGTGGCGGTAACCTGTGAAACTTGTCCACATTATTTCTCGCTGACCGATAAGGCTTGCGAGGGCTTTAATACCAATGCGAAAATGAATCCGCCGCTGCGGACGGATGATGATGTAGCGGCGATTAAGGAAGGCTTAAAAGACGGAACGATTGATTGTATCGTAACGGATCATGCACCGCATCATATTGATGAAAAGAATTGCGAGTTTGGGTATGCATTGAATGGTATTGTCGGATTTGAAACCTCCTTAGGATTGGGAATCCGCTATTTGGTGAATGAAGGTGTTTTGACATTGGAGGAGCTGATTCGGAAAATGTCGCTGAATCCGTCCAAGATTCTGGGAATCTCAAAGGGAACGCTCGGTGAGGGAAAAGCAGCAGACGTTACGATTTTTGATCCCGAAAAAGAGTGGACGGTGGATATTTCAAAGCTTCAATCCAAGAGTAAAAACTCGCCGTATGACGGATTTATGCTCTACGGAAAGCCGGAATATGTGATTGTCGGCGGAAATCTCGTGGTGAATCAGGGAGTAATTTTATGATGTCTGTTGCGTTATTGCTCGGTGGTGTGATTATTGTTGCCAGTATTTTGTGCAATAAGCTGACGGATAAATTCGGCGTTCCGGCGTTGATTGCCTTTATTGGTTTGGGGATGTTGTTTGGGACGGATGGATTATTTAAGATTCCGTTTGAGAATTATGCATTTGCTGAGGATATTTGCGTTACGGCATTAATTTTTATTATGTTTTACGGCGGTTTCGGTACGAAATGGAGTGCGGCAAGACCGGTGGCGGTGAAATCGGTCTTGCTTTCCTCAGTCGGCGTACTGCTGACCGCGGTGCTTACCGGCTTGTTCTGCCATTACGCGTTTGGTCTGGAGATGTTTGAGGGAATGTTAATCGGAGCGGTGCTGTCCTCAACGGACGCTGCTTCGGTATTCTCGGTATTAAAGAAGAATAAGCTGTCGTTGAAATACAATACCGACTCCATGCTGGAGCTGGAAAGTGGATCGAACGACCCCTGCTCTTATATGCTGACCTTGTTGATTATTGAATTTATGAGCAAGGATATTTCGACGGGATATGTTGTGCTGATGGTTTTCAGAGAGATTTTTGTCGGGATTTTACTGGGGGTTGCCATTGCGATGGGAACTGGATGGTTTTTAAAGAAGTTTAAGTTTGAATCAGACGGTTTTGATTCTGTGTTTATGATTGCGGTGGCGCTGATCGGATATGCATTGCCCACAACTCTGGGCGGAAACGGTTTTTTGAGTGTATACATAGTCGGGATTCTTTTGGGGAATACCAAAATCAGTCATAAAAAAAGCATGGTGCATTTCTTTGACGGTCTGACGGAATTAATGCAGATTATCATATTTTTTCTGTTGGGACTTTTGGCGACGCCGTCTTGTATTCCGGAGACGATTGTGTTGTCAGTAGCGGTTTTTTTATTCTTGTTAATCATAGCAAGACCGTTTTCTATCGCTGTTTTGCTGCTGCCGTTTCGGGCAAAGTTGAATCAGATTGCGGTTGTTTCGTGGGCAGGACTGCGCGGAGCGGCGTCTATCGTGTTTGCGATTATGGTGACAATCGGCGACGTTTATACGAAAAATGATGTTTTCCATGTGACGCTGACGGTGGTATTGTTATCCATTGCTCTGCAAGGCACGCTGTTGCCTTATGTTGCCAAAAAGCTGAATATGATCGACAGCTGCGGTGACATTATGAAAACGTTCAGTGATTATTCCGATGATGAGGATATTCAGTTTATCAAGCTGGAAATTGATTCTGGGCATAAGTGGATTGGGAAAAGTGTGAAAGAAATTTCGCTGATCCCGGGAATGTTGCTGGTTTTGGTAAGACGGGGGAGGACTGCGATTTTACCGAATGGCGATACGGTTTTTGAGGAAGGCGATGTGGCGGTGCTTTCCGCAACAGGCTATCACGACCGCGGCGACAGTATCACGATGCGCGAAATTGAGATTACCTCTAAGCATAAGTGGAATAATAAAGCGGTTTCGGAGTTGAATCTGAATGAAAATACGTTGCTTTTGATGATTCGGCGAGGAAATGGCACGGTCATTCCGCGTGGGGACACAGTGATACAGAATAAGGATGTCGTTATCACCGGACAACTCTAAAACGGAAAATAAACGGCACATCTTGCCTCTTGTTTTTACGGAAAATAGTGGTGTTCACATAAAAGGAAAACCACTCTCCGTAGGATTTGCATCTGTTTTTATTGTAAGGAGGCGAGTCACGGCTGAAATTCGTGCTTTGAGCCGGAGTACAATAAAAACAGATGCAAATCCGGCAAACTATAGCAAAATGTGATCCGGCAAACTCTAGCAAAATCGGATTTAAAAAATTATAGTAAAATAAGATCCGACAAATCACATCTAAATCCGGGTACACAACATTTCAGTCCCCGGATCAGCCAATCGTTAAACATAACAAAAAAATAATAAAAAACAACATAGAACGATGTCGCCCACTGATGGTGGCAGAATGGAGGATATTATGTCAGTTGATTTATTGGTACAAAAAATAAAGGAAAAGGGAAATCCATCCGTAGCCGGATTGGATCCGCAGATTTCGTATGTTCCGACTTATATTCGGGAAAAGGCATATAAGGAATACGGAAAATCGCTTAAAGGCGCATGCGAGGCAATTTGGGAATATAACAAGGGCTTGATTGACGCGCTTTATGACGTTGTTCCGGCAGTTAAGCCGCAGAGCGCTTTTTATGAAATGTACGGTTTGTGCGGAGAAGAAGTGCTGCACAGAACCATCCAATATGCAAAGGAAAAGGGTTTATACATCATTCTGGACGTTAAGCGGAATGACATTGGCTCAACCGCAGAGGCATATTCAAAGGCATATCTGGGAAAAACAGAGGTTGATGGAGAGTTGATTTCCGCATGTGATGTGGACAGCGTGACGGTGAATCCTTATTTGGGAACGGATGGAGTTGCGCCGTTTGTGGCGGATTGCAAGCAGTATGATAAGGCGATTTTTACCCTGGTAAAAACCTCGAATCCGTCTTCGGGAGAATTGCAGGATTTGGATAATGACGGAAGACATATTTTTGAACGCGTTGCCGAAAAGGTGAATCAATGGAATGAGGACACGATCGGCGCATCGGGCTATGGCGCAGTAGGCGCGGTTGTGGGGGCGACTTATCCGCAGCAGGCGGAAATCCTCAGAAAGCTTATGCCGAAATCCTATTTCCTTGTTCCGGGTTACGGCGCACAGGGCGGCGGCGCACAGGGGGTAAAACCTTGCTTTAACGAAGATGGCTTAGGCGCAATTGTAAATTCCTCACGCGGTATTATTTGTGCGTATAAAAAGGGCGATTGGAAAGAAGAGCAATTTGCGGAAGCGGCAAGAGCGGAAGCACTGCGCATGAAAGACGATTTAAACAGCGTTTTATAATCAATCAAAATTCAATCAAACTTTAAAATACAAAAAGCATCGCGTAATGGCTCTTTGGCGATGCTTTTCGTTTCTCCCGAAATTCATTTTCGGAAAATCCATTCTTTGCGCCGACGATTTTTGATCGGCGGCGCAAAGAGTTTTTTTGTTTATGAACCGAAGCCGTCTGGTTGCTTCGACCTTAAATTCATGCATGGGCAACACACCTTTTTATTGGGGATAAGCCTACCACAATGCCATGAATATGTTTCTATACCGCTTTCCTATTTCCGTATTCAAAGCTTTGCAGGAACGTCAATCCAACAATCTGCCCATGCATGAAATGAAAGGCAATTTATTTGCTGAGTTGTCCGGAAAGAACGTCCATAGCGTGAGCAATTTCTGCTCTGCTTGCGTCCTCTTTCGGACGAATCTGATTGTTGCTATCGGGAACAAGGTATTGATTAATCACATTCCACATGCAAGCGGATGAAGCATAATCGGCAACCTTGTCTGTGTCGGCGTATGTAATGTTCACTGCCCATTCGCCAACCGGGCCGATGCCCTTATATTGGCAATAATTGTACAGAATCTGCATTGCTTCTTCGCGGGAAACGTTTTGGTTCGGCTTGAATGTGTTATCTTCAAAACCCTTTACGATATTATTTTCGTTTGCCCAAGCGACATAGGAAGAATAATATTCATCTCCCGGTGTATCGCTGAAGCCGGTAACGCATGCGTCTTTCACAGCGATTCCGTCCAATCTGCCGAGAACCGTTACGAACATAGCGCGCGTCATGGCTGTTTCCGGTGAAAACAGTTTTTCGGAAACGCCCTTGAACAAGCCTTTTTCTACTGCTTTCCCAATGCTGTCATAGAACGGATTGTCTTCCTGAACGTCCTCAAACTGCTGATCTTCTTCGTAATTTTCCTCTAAAAGCACCAGCTTATCCGGCGTTGTCTGCGGCGGAATGCTGTAAGTTGTCATCGTGTAGAATACGATATAATCATTGTCAGCCTTTTTATTCTCCGGGAATCCCTCCGGCATGTGAATGACTAAGTCTTTTTCGGTGTTAATATATCCATCGCCGTCCGGATTTCTTCTGAAATTGGAAACTGTCACCGAACCGGCGTAATCTGCCTTTTGACGGATGATAACAGCCGGATAATAGATCGGCGGCAATGACAGAAGGGCAGGGGAGTTACTGCGCGAATAAGCAGTTAAAACATCGCCTTGCTTTAAATCTTCAGCTTTGATTTCCGTACCGTCATTATCATAGAAAACAGCACCTGAGAAATTCAAGTAAAGCGTCTGATCGTCCGCAGTGGTTGTTTTTATCTGATTGTCCTCGATGGAATCAAATTTTAAATTTTCATTTTTTGCAAATGCAGGAGTCGTATCCTGATCCTCCGGTTTTGTAATTTCTGCATCCGGAGTTTCTTCCAGAAGTACCAACTTATCCGGAGTTGTCTGCGGCGGAATAGTTTGGGTAACTATGGTGTAGAATACGATATAATCATTGTCAGCCTTTTTATTCTCCTGGAATCCTTCGGGCATGTGAATGACTAAATCCTTTTCAGTATTAATATATCCGTCACCATCCGGATTTCTTCTGAAATTGGAAACCGTTACTGCCATAGAAGTTTCTTCATTGACGATGATAACAGCCGGTGTATATACCGGGGGAACAATGGCAGGTGTAGGCTCATTAGCACGTGTGAATATTGTCAAGGAATCGCCCTCTTTAATATCCGCGACGGTAAGCTCCGTGCCGTTGCTTGTATAAACAACAGCTTTATTCGTGTGAATATATACGGTTTCGCCGTTTTTGTCGGTGGTCATTAAAGTTCCGTTTTCAATCCCTGTGACCTTTAAATTTTCATCTTTTACAAAAGATGGCTGCACATCGGATTGCTCTGCACGGGATATCGTGATGTCAGAATCAACCGGAACAGCATTTTCAGCAAATGCCGCTGTGGAAGAAAGCAGCATTGCAGTGACAAGCATGACTGATAAAACTTTCTTTTTCATGTTTCAATTCTCCTTATCATACATAGTAATTGGGGCGAGTGTGGTTTTAATTCCACAAATGCCCACTGGGGTTTTAAGGCCTTTCAACATCCTATTAGACGTGTAAAAAAGAAAAAAGTTCCGCTTTTCTAAAAAAAACTTTTGAACATTTTGTGAACACGCAGAGAATCTCCAAAAAAACGGGGGAGCTTACAAAAATGCAAGCTCCCCTATACAGTTCTATCTGATTTTATTATTCAGCATTCGCTAATTTTACCAGCTTTTCGTACTTTTCTTTTGCGTTCTTTTCTGCTTTTGCAAACAGCTCCTTTGCTCTTTCCGGATTTGAACGAGCCAGTGAATTATAACGAACTTCACCCATGATAAAGTCCTCATAATCCATTGTCGGCGCTTTTGAGTCTAACTGGAATGGGTTCTTGCCATCCAGAGCGCGTCTGGGGTCAAAACGGAATAAGTGCCAGTAACCGGAGTCTACCGCTTTCTTTTCCTCGGTCTGCGCGATTGACATACCACCCTTGATACCGTGATTAATACACGGAGCGTATGCGATAATCAGCGAAGGTCCGTGATAGCTTTCAGCCTCTAACATTGCATTTAAGCACTGCTGCGGATTGGAGCCTTGAGCAACCTGCGCAACATAGATGTAGCCGTAGGACATTGCAATCGCTGCCAAATCCTTCTTCTTAACCTCTTTACCGGCAGCGGCAAATTGTGCAATTGCACCTGTCGGAGTTGCCTTTGAGGACTGACCGCCGGTGTTGGAGTAAACCTCGGTATCGAATACGAGGATGTTTACGTCTTCGCCGGAAGCTAAAACGTGATCCACGCCGCCGAAACCGATGTCGTATGCCCAACCGTCACCGCCGAAGATCCAGCAGGACTTCTTTGACAGGTATTCCTTATCGGCAAGAACATCCTTTGCCTCCGGTGAGGAGAGATTTGCAATCGCCTTGAGCAATTCCTCGGTAGCTACTTTATTTGCGGCTGCATCCTCTTTTGTTTCGATGAATTTCTCAACGATCGGTTTTACATCCGCATTTTCAGCAGCAAGCTTTTCTAACTTTTCAATATTTCTTTCTCTTAATGTCTTTTGCGCCAGATACATGCCGTAGCCGTATTCCGCATTATCCTCAAAGAGGGAGTTCGCCCATGCCGGGCCGTGACCGTTTTCATCCGCACAATACGGTGTTGACGGTGCGGAACCGCCCCAGATGGAGGAACAGCCGGTTGCATTGGCAATAAACATTCTCTCGCCAAACAGCTGTGTTACAAGCTTTGCATAAGGTGTTTCGCCGCAGCCAGCGCATGCGCCGGAGAACTCAAGATAAGGCTTCTTGAACTGCGAACCCTTTACCTTTGTCATCGGGAACTTGTCCAGAACCGCTTGCTTTTCGCCTAATGCAGCGGCATAATCATAGTTTGCCTGCTCATGAAGCTGTGTATCTAAGGGCTGCATAACGAGCGTCGGAGCTTTGTTGTTGCCCGGACATACATTCGCACAGCTTCCGCATCCGGTACAATCCAGAACGGAAATTGCCATGGTGTAATACAGACCGTCAAGTTGCATTGCGTTCTTATATTTAATGCCCTCCGGAGCGTTATCCAACTCCTCTTTCGTCAGCACAACCGGACGGATACAAGCATGCGGACATACGTATGAACAGTGACCGCACTGGATACAGGTATCTGAATTCCAGGTCGGAACATCAATTGCAATTCCTCTCTTTTCATAAGCAGACGAACCCAGAGGAACCTGGCCGTTTGCATAAGGCACAAAGGTCGAAACCGGGAGCTTTGAACCGTTAAACTGGCTGATCGGTCCCAGTACGCTGTTTACATAGTCGATTAACTCGCCCTCGCCGTCAAATTTGATTGAAAGATCATCATCTTTTGCGTCTTTCCAGCTTGCCGGAACGTCAACTTTCACGATCTGCTGTGCGCCGGCGTCAATTGCGTCATGGTTCATTTTAACGATCGCGTCACCCTTCTTGGAATAAGAAGCGGTAGCAGCGTCCTTCATGTACTGAATTGCGTCAGCCTCCGGGATGATGTTTGCCAAAGTAAAGAATGCGGACTGCAAAACCGTATTGATTCTGTTGCCTAAGCCGATTTCCTTACCGATTTTTACACCGTCAATCGTATAGAAACGAACGTTGTTTTCTGCGATATATCGCTTAACCTGTCCCGGAAGATGCTCCTCCAGTTCTTCAGGACCCCATGAACAGTTCAGCAGGAATACGCCGCCCGGCTTTACGTCTTGAACCATATCGTAGGTTCTGATATAGGAAGCCTTATGACAGGCTACAAAATCTGCCTTTGAGATCAGATAGGTTGAAGTGATTTTCGGATGCCCGAAACGCAGGTGTGAACAGGTCAGACCGCCGGACTTCTTGGAGTCGTAGTCGAAATATGCCTGAACATTCATATCCGTGTGGTCACCGATAATCTTGACAGAGTTCTTGTTTGCGCCCACCGTACCGTCTGCACCCAGACCCCAGAACTTACAGCTTGTGATGCCGGCAGGAGTCGTATCCGGATTTTCATCCAACGGCAGGGAATGATGCGTAACGTCATCTTCAATACCGATTGTGAAGTGATTCTTTGTTTCATTTCTGAATGCGGCAATAATCTGTGCCGGTGTGGTATCCTTGGAAGCAAGTCCGTAACGACCGCCCAATACCTTTACATTCAGCCCGGCTTCTGTAACCGCCGATACAACGTCGATATACAAAGGCTCGCCGACAGCACCGGATTCCTTTGTTCTGTCCAGTACCGTAATCGTCTTAACACTTGCCGGAATTGCTTCGGTAAAGTGCTTAATGGAGAACGGTCTGTAAAGACGAACGCGGATCATACCGTATTTTCCGCCGTTTGCATTTAAGTAATCAATCGTTTCCGCAATCGTATCGGTAGCCGAACCCATTGCAACGATAATATGCTCCGCATCTGCTGCGCCGTAGTAATTGAACAGCTTATAGTCTGTACCGATTTTTGCATTGACTTTATCCATGTATTCCTGTGTGATTTCAGGAACTTTTTCGTAGTATTGGTTTACTGCTTCTTTCGCCTGGAAGAAGATGTCGCCGTTTTGCGCGGTACCTCTCTGTGCCGGATGCTCCGGATTCAATGAACCGTGTCTGAAAGCGGCAAGCGCGTCCTTGTCCAGCATTTCCTCTAAATCTTTATAGTCCCAGCACGCAACCTTTTGGTATTCGTGTGAAGTACGGAATCCGTCAAAGAAGTGCAGGAACGGGATTCTGCTCTTGATTGTTGTTAAATGTGCAACCGCGCCCAAATCCATAGCCTCCTGCGGATTGGTCGAAGCAAGCATTGCAAAACCGGTCTGACGACATGCCATAACGTCCTGGTGGTCGCCGAAAATCGACAGCGAATGGGACGCAAGCGTTCTTGCCGAAACATTGAATACGCAGGGAAGAAGCTCACCTGCAATCTTATACATGTTCGGAATCATGAGCAATAACCCTTGGGAGGCTGTATATGTGGTCGTTAAAGCGCCGGCGGTAAGCGAACCGTGTACCGTACCCGAAGCACCTGCTTCTGACTGCATTTCTACAACCTTTACGGGCTGCCCGAAAATATTCTTCATGCCGGCAGCAGACCATTTATCAGTAACCTCTGCCATTGTTGAAGATGGGGTGATAGGATAGATCGCCGCAACGTCCGTAAACGCATAAGAAGCGTATGCTGCGGCGTTGTTGCCATCCATAGTTTTCATTTTTCTAACCATCGGAATCTCCTCCTGTTTCTTAATCTAAGGGTCTTACCCTTCAGTATTTGGTACTACCCTTATCATATCACTTTTTGATAAAAAAATCAAGATAATCTTAAAATTTTTTTGCAAAATAGTCAATTTAATTATATAATTTTTTACATATAAATCTAATTTAATACATATAAGTAATTTATAGTATAATTAAATTCGGACAAGTTCATCGGAACTGTCGGAAATGAAAATGTTATTCATAAAATGAAATGCCGCAGCCGATTGAAAACAGTCGGTTGCGGCATGATAATCTTTGTCATTTTTAGTGTCTTTTGAAAAAATCCATATAATAATAACCAGTCTGTCGGAACAAAAAACCGAGTCCCGATTTTTTATTTCCCGACAGCACAGTTTAATGCCTGATCCAAATCGGCGATAATATCGTCAACATTTTCAATTCCCACGCTCAGACGAATTAAATCTGCACCAACGCCACATTCTTCAAGCTGCTCATCCGTCATCTGACGATGCGTGGTGCTGGCAGGGTGCAGGGCACAGGTGCGCGCGTCCGCAACATGCGTTACGATTGCGGCAAGCTTAAGCGAGTCTAACAGGTTGCATGCCGCGTCCCGTCCGCCTTTTACGCCGAATGAGATGACGCCGCTTGCGCCATTGGGGAGATATTTATCGACTAACGGCTTGAATCTACTGCTTTCCAGACCGGGATAGTTTACCCAGGAAACTCTGTCGTCATTTTCCAGGAATTGTGCAACCTTTAACGCGTTTGCACTGTGGCAGGGCATCCGCAGATGTACGGTTTCCATGCCGAGATTCAGCAAAAAGGCGTTTTGCGGAGCCGGAGCGGGCCCTAAATCACGCATCAGCTGCGCTCTTGCCTTTACGATAAATGCTGCTTTCCCGAATTTTTCGGTATAGATTACGCCGTGATAGGACTCATCGGGAACGGTAAATTCGGGGAATTTGCCGCTGGCTGCCCAATCAAAATTTCCGCTGTCCACAATCGCGCCGCCGAGCGCAACCGCATGACCATCCAGGTATTTTGAGGTGGAGTGCGTTACAATGTCCGCGCCAAACTCAAAGGGGCGGCATAAAATCGGCGTTGCAAAGGTGTTGTCGACAATCAGCGGTACTTTGTGATCGTGAGCGATCTTTGCGAATTTCTCAATATCCAATACCGTCAGCGCCGGATTGGCAATCGTTTCACCCATAACGGCTTTGGTGTTTTCCTTAAATTCTTTTGCGATTGTGTCATAGTCGGCTTCGACATCCACAAAGGTTACGTCAATTCCGAATTTTTGCAGAGTAACGGCAAGCAGATTGAATGTACCGCCGTAAACGGAATTGGAGCAGATGATATGATCTCCGGCTTTTGCAATCGTCATAACGGCAAGCAAGGTTGCCGCCTGACCGGAGGAGGTCAGCATTGCACCGACGCCGCCCTCCAGATCTGCAAGCTTCTGCTCAACAAATCCGCAGGTGGGGTTTGCAAGACGCGTATAAAAATATCCGTCCTCCTCTAAATCGAACAGCTTACCCATATATTCCGAGGTATCATATTTATATGTAGTGCTCTGATAAATGGGTAGTACGCGCGGTTCACCGTTTTTCGGCTGATAGCCGGACTGAATACATTTTGTTTCTATTTTCATTCGAATGTTTCCTTTCTCTTTGCAATGAATTTGTGTTACTGTAATTCATAGCGGATTTATTATTTTATTATATCATAGCCGCTCCAAATTTTCAACTGATAATTTTTTATTTTCACCGATATATTTAAAAACGTATGCCGGAGTGAAAATCCAGGTCTGAACCGTAGGATTTATGGGGATGTATGGCGGAAAAGACAGGTGATTTCGGCTTGTTTCCGCATTTGTATGTCCATGATCCCGGCGAATACACGGGCGCGATTATTCATTTTATGTGGAAAGCAAAACCCACGAATCAAACCATTTCAGCCAATGCTGCGCATAGCTGACGCTGCAAGGCGCACCCGACAGAACAGGATAGAACATTGCAAACAACCCTACCGCTGCCGCAGTATAAACACAGCACAGTATAATCGCAAGCTGTTTCTTGCCCATTCTTGCGCCGAAAATTTTTGTATCCTCGGTTTCGTCATAAATATCCCGCATACAGTACCCGATCATCAGCGTCAGGAACGGTACGCACGGGAAGTAATGATAAATGAATGTCGTTCTTGTAACCGGAATCCAGAATACAATCTGAATCACATACGCAACAATTAAGAACCATGCCTTTTTATCTTTTTTCGTGATCGCCCTATACACCATCAGAATGAACGCAGGAATCCCGATCCACCATACCAGCGGATTTCCGAATGCGCTGATTCCTTCCTTGACCGTATCGCTGATTTCGCCCGAATAATACCAAATCGGACGCCGCATGATAATCCACTCATACCATCTGGATGAGAACGGATGCGTGGATTCCACAACGGTTTTGGAGTGATATGCATAAATGGCACTTTGGTTCTCGATAATCGTTTTAATGCCATGAGAGCTTGGCGCTTTCAGATACGGAATATAGGAAAGCCCATAAATCATCATCGGCACAAATACGAAGAAGATACAGCACCATAGAATCGTCAGCCGCAGATTCGGAATAAAGCTCTGAATCACATGCTGATGCCTGATTCCGTCCGTTGTTCCCTCCGGATTTTGTTTGGCGTAAAGATACTCACTGTAACGCTTATAAAGCGTCATAAAGAATAGGATTCCAAGCCCCGTTCCGGCATAAATGCCCGTCCATTTGGACGCGATACCCAGTCCCATGCTGATTCCCGAAAGCGCCAGCGGTATCAGTGTTTTCCGGATCGGCGTATCGTAAAAACTCATCTGATAGTACCGATACATAAAATAGTACATCAGCATAATGAAGAATGTTACATAAACATCAATGGTAGCGATTCTGGTCTGCGCAAAATGCATAAAATCAAACGTGAACAGAATCGTTGTCAGTGCTGCTGCCCATTGATATTTGAGGAATCGCCTTGCGAACAGATACAATACCGGAATCATCAGAACGCCGAACAGCGTTCCCATAAACCGCCATCCGAACGGCGTCATGCCGAAAATCTTAATGCCAAGCGCAATCAAGTCCTTGCCGAGCGGCGGATGTGTCCATTCATAGACATCCAGGCTGTGGACAAATTCATAGCCGGTACGCGCATGATAGATTTCATCAAAATATGTGCTGTTCAGATAGGTTGTGCGCTCCGGAATCAAGGCTTGCTCATCAAACATCGGCGCAACGTTGGGATCATTCGTATTAACGGGAGTCAAGTAAGCTCCGTTGCTATCCATAATCCCCAGCTCCATGATCGTAAGATGGAGATTACGGGTTGAAAGACGGATATACCGTGCTTTTTCGTTGACAGGAATCTCCGACCAATAAAACACCGCGCCCGAATCGACAGAGCTTGACGCGATTTCAGCTCCGTTTTCGTCACCGTATGCAATCTCTAAAATCCGATCCTCCGCCAGATTATACGAACCGAGATACAGCTTTAATTCCAAAATATCCTTTTCCGCACCCAGATCAATTTCCACCGCGTTTTCACTGCCGATGTCTGTAAAGGTCTGCGGCGCTTGACGATCACCGAGGTGATAAAACGCAATCGCACTGTAAACTACCACAATTGCCGCCATGATGATATAATCCCATATGTTTAAGCGTTCGGATCTCTCGCTGACTTTAAAATGCATTTCCTTTTTCGGTGATTTTTCAGCATTTTTCTCCGGCTTTTTCGGTGTTGCAGCTGCAACCATATTATAAACAAAGTATTTTTGGCTGACTCCGATAAAGTAAATCAGAAAGAGCATATTGACCAACGAAGCCGCTACGATGACTGGACTTTTGAAATAGGTGTTGATGTCCTGTTCATAGATAAACAATACCCATGCCATGTTGAAGAACTGCGTCAAGGCAGATACCGCGTACAGGATAAAGCTTCGGAGATCCAAACCGTATACAAAGGTCACAAGCAGCAATGCCATTGTCGGAAAGGCATAACGATCGTGCATTTTTACCGACAGCATGTACGTTACAAAGGATAACACAGCTCCGCAGAAGTAGTATTTTCCCTCATGTTTTGTCTTAAAGAACACATAGGCAGCATAAAGCACGATGCAGGTCAATGTTCCGTAATTGATAATCGACATTGCCGTGCCGAGCTCCGTCCAGTTTTGCCCCAATGCGCCCCAGAGATTGAAGGCGTTCACCGTCAGATACGGATAGGAGGCAAGCGTTGCTTGATATTGGCTGACTACATTCCCGATTCCGAACGGCAGCGCAAGCAGGAATAACAGCGCAATCGCGCAAAGACCGCCGATGAGATTCTGCAAGAATTTTTTGCCGTCCCATTCCGGCAGCAGAACATTTTCAATAATGCCAAACAGAATCAGCGGCGTAAACATCAATGCCTGCGGTTTTACAAAAATGCAGACTGCAAAGGCAAAATATGCTTGAATCATTTTCTTGTCCGTCAGCAGATATAGCATCAGCACAATGAGCAGTGTATAGACACTGTCCACCTGTCCCCAAAGGGAGCTGTCCAGGATGACCGCCGGATTCAGCAAATATGCCCCCGTGATTGCTGCCGAAAGTCCATCGCCCAAGTGTTTATGCGCAATTTTATATATCAGCCATCCGGTCAGCAGATCACAAAGAATCGCCGGAAGCTTGATTAAAAGCCAAAGCGCGCCGTCGGTCGGCTGAAAAAGCTGTTTCAATGCGCCGATTACATACAAAACGTACATATATCCGGGGGGATAGTCGGTAAATGCGTCCGAAGCATAAAAATTGCTGATTCCTCCCTGGAAAATCATATCCGACCAGCCGCTGAAGCAACTCATATCGGTGCTGTGCCCTTGATATTTCACGGCACAAATCACATGAACCAATGCCGAAACGGCTATCAGTGCAATGATATAAACCGCATTTTCGCTTTTGCGCCCGATATTTTTCACGGCCGGCGCAAGATAAAATTGCCACAGCGCCGCGTAACCTATTGCAAAAAGCAAAAGGATCATCAGTATTGCAGTCATTCTATTCACCTCATTCATATATTCAAAAATTCGGTTATCGGATCAGCATGGCGTCGCCGAAGCTGAAAAAGCGATAACGTTCCCGAACCGCCTCGTGATATGCGTTTAAAATATGTTCCCTGCCGGCTAAGGCGCTGACTAACATAATCAGCGTGGACTCCGGAAGATGGAAGTTGGTAATCAAGGAGTCGATTACGTGAAACTCCTTTCCGGGATAAATGAAAATATCTGTCCATCCGGTCTGCTCCTTAAGCGGCAATCCGGCTTCGCCGACGGTTTCCAGAACGCGCGTTGCGGTTGTTCCGACGGAAATCACGCGTTTTCCGGCAGCTTTTGTCTGATTGACAAGCTCCGCCGTTTCTTCGGGGAGAATGTAAAATTCAGAGTGCATTTTGTGGTCGGTGATTTCCTCCGCCTTGACCGGACGAAACGTTCCCAAACCGACATGCAACGTCAGATAACCGATTTGAACACCCTTGCTTTTGATTTTTTCAAGCAGCTCCGGCGTGAAGTGCAAGCCGGCGGTCGGCGCTGCGGCAGACCCCGGATTTTTGGCATAGACCGTCTGATAGCGGTTTTTGTCCTGTAGCTTTTCCGTAATATACGGCGGAATCGGCATTTCTCCCAGTCTGTCCAGAACCTCCTCAAAAACGCCGTCATAGCTGAATTTCACCAAGCGGTTTCCGTCATTGACAATATCCAACACCTCGGCGCGGAGTTCACCGTTGCCAAAGACAAATTTTGTCCCCGGCTTGGCTCTGCGCCCCGGTTTCAAAATAACCTCCCATGTATCGAGCGTTTTTTTGTGCAGCAGCAAAAATTCAATCGCGCCGCCGGTGTCCTCACGCATACCGTAAAGTCTTGCCGGCAATACCTTTGTATCGTTTAAGATCAGCGCGTCCCCCTCGTTCAGATAATCCGTTAAATCATAAAAATGCTTATGCTCGATTGCTCCGCTGTTTTTGTCCAATACCATCAGCCGTGATGAGCTTCGGTCTTTGAGCGGCGTCTGCGCAATCAGCTCCTGCGGTAATTCATAGTAAAAATCAGATGTTTTCAAAATTATTCTCCGTCCCTTCGAATCCGTAAAACTTTTTTCTATTATATCACATTTCTTTCCAAAAGAAAAGTCTTATTCCTCTCTTTTTTCATCAACCAGTTCAAATCCGCGCATAATCTCCTTACGCCGTTTGGAGGCGTACTGCGCATAGTAGCGGTGGGTTACATCAATATTTTTATGCCCCATCAGCTCCGCAACCATCTTAATATCCACGCCATCCGCCAGAAGATTGCAGGCAAAGGTTCTTCTCAGAGCATGCGGACGGGTTTTGTCGGGATGGGTAATCCCTACGGTGGCGCAATATTTTTTCAGGATTTTTTCAACGCCCCCAACCGTCATTCGCTTGCCCTGGCGGTTAATAAAGAGCGCCTCCGGATCTTTTAAATTTTCCATATCCTTTCGTTCCTTTAAATAAGAAAACAATTCATTTTCCACTTGAACCGGCATGAAAATTTCCTGCTGCTCTCCGCCTTTGCGCGTTACAATAAACGATGAGGTGTCAAAGTCCAGATCATCCAGATTGAGGTTGATCAGCTCGCTGACACGGCAGCCGGTTCCCAGATAGGTTGTAAACAGTGCGATGTCGCGTTGCTTGCGCCGCAGATATTCGCTCAGATCCCGTCCGGTGTAATACTTTTCGCCGTCATAAATCACATCAATCAAATCAATGGTTTCCTGGGTTGTCAGCGGCTTTTTCATTTTCTGATGCAGCTTTTTAAAATCCAGCTTGTCCGTCACATTCTGCGATATGAAATCATTTTTATACAAATAGGAAAACAAGCCGCGGATTCCGGATAGCTTGCGGTTAATTCCATAGGCACTGTTGCGGCGAATCCGCTTGATTTTTCTTCCGGTAGGACTGATACATTCCGTTTCATATTCACGCAGATAGGCACTGAAAGCCGTTAAATCGCGAATCGTTACCTGCTCCATATCCTCCGGCGTGAAATTCTCGATATTCTCAATCTGCTTGAATTTAAATTTTTGAAGATACTCCAAAAAAATCTTAATATCAATACTATACCCCAATTGCGTATTAATACTTTCTCCGGTATAAGCAATTTCAATATAATCATAAACAAAGTCGGGAAGTTTTGTCAAAAACTCCTGCAAGCGTGTATGCTTATTCATAGCAATCCTCCATTCCGCTGCTTTGTGATACAGAAAAATCCATGATAGATTATACCATAATCTCCGTATAAATTCAAGCTGATTCCGAAGATTCCGGCGGAAAAAGCGATTTTAGGGATAAAATGTGCTTTGGCACATTTTTGAATGTTAATTTTTGTGTCGAAATAACAAATTTAAAAAAATGCATTGACAAAGCACAGGCGGCTCTGTATAATGGAGACATAATAAATCTTGATTAAAAAACGACAGGCAAAGGCGTCTTGAAAGAAGATGCGTTGCCTGTCGTTTTTCAGTTTCTGAGGAAAGGAAGTGTCGTTATGACAGAGGCAAAAAATGTTGAAATCATGCTCAGGGATATTGGGATGGTTTATCGCACCAATGACGGCAGAGATGTAACTGCCCTAACCGGTGTTACGCTGGATATTCAAAAAGGCGAGTTTGTTTCATTAGTCGGGCCGTCGGGCTGTGGTAAAACAACGTTGCTTCGGATTATTGCCGATCTGCTGACGCCATCATCCGGAGATATAAAAATTGCAGGAGAAACACCGCGTGAGGCGCGGCTGAAAAGGCGGTACGGAATTGTATTCCAGAACGCGGTATTATATGAATGGAGAACGGTGAAGAAAAATATCATGCTTCCGCTTGAGATTATGCATGTACCGCTCAAAGAGCGGGAGGAACGGGCGGATCGGATGCTAGAGCTTGTCGGCTTGACCGAATTTACCAATCATTATCCCAATCAGCTTTCGGGCGGTATGCAGCAACGAGTCGGCATTGCGAGGGCGTTGGCGATTCAGCCGGAAATTCTGCTGATGGATGAACCGTTTTCCGCATTGGATGAGTTCACACGGGAAAAGCTGCATGTGGATTTATTGAGGATTTGGCGAAAGACCAACAAAACCATTATTTTCGTCACTCACAATATTCAAGAATCGGTTTTCCTATCGGATAAGGTTTGCGTACTTTCACCGCATCCGGGCAGGCTTTCCGCGGTGGTGGATATTGATCTTCCAAGACCGCGGACGATGGAGATGAAAAGCACTCCGGAATTTACCGAGCTTGTCGCAAAAGTACGAAACAGCTTTGAGGGCGTATGAGAACTATTGCATCTCAAAATTAAGCGCTTAGAACGGAGGATTGGATATGAAAGGGAAAATCACAGAAAAGAAGTATTTTATGACCGTTGTATGGATTGCTTTGATTATCGGATTATGGGAATTGTTTGCATTCATTGTCGGGGCAACAAAACGAACGCCCGAAAATATTCTTCCGCATCTGACGGGAATCATCGGATCGGTCATCAGCAATCGAACGATTAACGGCGGTCAGACAGCGATTCAGATGGTTATGACCAATGCGGCGGCAACCTTGTCGCGTGCCGGGATCGGATATTTAATCGGAATTGCTGGCGGCTTTACGCTTGCGCTTTTGATGAGTCTTTGGAAACCGATTGAAAAAATCGCATTTCCGTATCTTATGCTGATACAGATGATCCCGATTTTGGGAATGGCTCCGATTATCAATGCGCTTACCGGGGATATTACCATTAGCCGTGTGGTGATAGCGGCGATTCTGACATTTTATCCGGTTGCAACCAACACGCTTGCCGGGTTTAAGGCGGTGCAGAGGGAAAAGCATGAGTTGATGTATTCCTACGCGGCAAACAAATGGCAGGTGTACATAAAAACGATGATTCCGGCGTGCGTTCCATACTTTTTCACCGGCTTAAAGATTTCAGCGCCGATGGCAATCACCGCGTCGATTCTGGTCGATACGCTTCAAGGCGGAGTCGGATTGGGATGCTTGTTATCGCAAGCACTGAAAGGGGCAATGACAAGATACGTTTTCTGGCAGATTGTATTTTTCAGCGCAATTATCGGAATTTTGAGCTTTTCGGTAATGGGCTGGCTGGAATACTTGCTTTGTCCTTATAAAAGAACTGCAAAGTCTGTAAAGGAGTGATCGAGATGATGAAAAAAAGATTAGACTCTGTCACGTCTGTTGTTTATCCGCTGATATTTGGCATTATCATCGTGCTGATGTGGCAAAACGGCGTTCTGCATACGCTCCTGAAAACGGATGAATATATTCTTCCGTATCCGACGCGGATTTTCCGTATTATTGCGGATAACTCGGATAAAATTATGGATAATGTCGGAGCGTCAATGCTTGTGATCGTAGTCGGATTGCTGCTGGGTTCCGTTCTCGGCTATGCCGCTGCAATCGGTGCAACGCTGTCTCCGCGGTTCGGAAAGGGCGGATTGACCGTAATTTCAGCGTTCAATGCCATTCCGATTGTTGCGATGGCGCCGGTTATTATGAACTGGACAAAGGATGTCAGTCCCGAAGCGTCGGTGCGAAGTACCGTTGCAAAAATTATTGTGGTAACGCTGATGTGTATGGCATCCATGAGCATTAACGCACATCGCGGACTGACGGAGCTGAAACCGTTTTCGCTGGATTTGATGAAGTCCTATGCGGCGGATAAAAAGACGGTGTTCGTAAAGTTGCGGCTGCCGAACAGTATTCCGTATATTTTTACGGCATTGAAGGTCAGTGTTCCGGCAAGCGTCATTACGGCACTGGTAAGCGAATATTTTGCGGAGTACCGCGCCGGAGTCGGCAGACAAATTCGTGAAAATATTCTGATCGCACAGTATGCAACGGCATGGGCATATATCGCGGTTGCCTGTATTATAGGCATTGTCTTATTTGTACTGCTTTTGGCAGTGGAGAGTATATTTTTGAAGAAAAGAAGGTCATAAAGACATCGGGCGATTTTATAATTTTCCGAAAGCTTATCTTCAAATAAATATAAATATTTTATGGGTTATGCTTTACAGCATGGAAAGGAAAGGGTATAAAAAATGAAAAAGTTATTTGCAGTATTCACATCAATCGCATTGTTTGCAACGGTATTGACCGGATGCGGAAAAAAAGAAGAAGCGTCAACAAGCGCAGACGGAAACACCATGACGGATGAGGAACGAATTGTTTCCGCGGCAAAGGATGGAAAAGTCGGAAACTGGGGGTTGGGAAATGAGTATGAAATCCAGGCTCTTTTGACAAAGTACGGTCAAAGCACCGATTATCTTGTACAGTCTTTCGACATGGATGGCTTTGATGACGGTTCCATCACATTGGCTTCGGCAATGACCTATAACGAATTAGGATTGGTAGTCAACGATTATGAGGGCGGCTATGGCTACGGTGATACGGTCGGAACAATTGATATGAACGACCAGGGCGTAGCGATGCTGGAGGATAATATCTTCTGTACGAAGGAGTTCGCAAAGAACAACCCCAATACGGTAAAAGCATTTCTGTCGGCATCCTTAAAGGGTTGGAAATATGCTTGCGAAAACCCGGAGGAGGCTGCGCAGATCGTATTTGAAGCCGGTTCATCCGTATCCTCGGATCATCAAAAGTATATGGCGCAGGAGGTTGCAAAGCTGATTCAGACCGATACGAAAGGCAATTCGGTTTCCGAATACGGCAAAATGGACGAAGAAGCAATGCAGCAGACGTTGGAGCTTGCGAAAAAGTACATCAAGCTGGATGATGCGGCAGCTGCTGAAAAGCTGAGCAAATTGACATTGGATGATATTCGCGACACCTCTTATGTTGAGGCGGCTAAAAATTCGGATTTCGGCACTCCTGAAAAGAAAGACGTTTCCATTCAGCTGAAATGGCTTCCGCAAGCGCAGTTTATGGGATATTTTGTAGCAAAGGCAAAGGGATATTATGATGAAGTCGGCTTGAATGTCAACATCGTTTCCGGCGGCGGTGATATTGGTGAAACAACGGCAGTCAACAACGGTACGGTGGATTTCGGTGTAACTTGGGTATCAAACTTGATTTCAGCAGATGCCGGCGGCATGGACTTATTGGAGGTTGCGCAAATCTATCAGCGTTCAGGTCTGGTATTGGTATATAAGAAATAAGCAGGAGGGATTATCATGGATTTACTGATTAAAAACGGAACGGTTGTCAACGGTTCGCAGCGATTTCAAGCGGACGTGGCGGTTGAAAACGGGAAGATTACGCAGATTGGCATAGATATAAAACCTGCGGAAAATACAAAAGTCATTGATGCATCGGGGAAACTGGTACTCCCCGGTGCGATCGACGCACACACCCATCTTGCAATGCCGTTTGGCGGCACGATTTCCTCTGATGACTATTTCGCCGGAACAAGAGCCGCTGCCTGCGGCGGCACAACGACCGTTTTTGACTTTGTTCTTCAAGATTTCGGAGAAACGATGGTGGACGCGGTCAAGCGGCGCGATGCAATGTGCGCTCCCGTTGCCGCGGTGGATTATTCCTATCATATTGCGATCAAGGATGTGAGCGGTGATTTACTGGATTCCATTGAGGACGCGGTTCAATTCGGCGTTCCCTCGTTTAAGGTCTTTATGGTGTACGATTTCGGCGTGACTGACGGAGTTTTCTATCGGGTTCTGAAAAAGGCAAAGGAATGTGGCGCATTGATCGGAGTTCATGCGGAAAATAATGAGATGGTCAATACGCTTACGGCGCAATATCTGAGCGAGGGAAAAACAAGCGCATGGTATCATTATATGTCGCGCCCCGAATTTGTCGAAGCCGAAGCGGATATTCGGGCGATTCAATGGGCAAAGGCATTGAACGCACCGCTTTATATCGTTCATCTTGCCAACAAGGACGGCGTGAGAGCGGTAACGGAGGCGAAAGACGAGGGCTATCAAATCTATGCGGAAACCTGTCCGCAATATCTTGAATTTACCTGCGATGTTTATCAGCGTGAGGATGGTCGCAACTTTGTCTGCTCACCGCCGATGAAAGGCGAGGAGAGCCGTCAGGCTTTATGGGCGGCAATTCAAAGGGGCGATATTGATACGATCGCGACCGATCATTGTCCGTTCCAATCCTATGAAAAGGATTGGGGCAAGGATGATTTTACGAAAATCCCCAACGGCTGCGCCGGAATTGAAAACATGTATCCATATATGCTTTCCGCCGCAAATGAGGGGAAAATCACCTATGAAAAGGCGGTTGAATTATGTGCGGAAAACCCGGCGAAAATCTTTGGATGTAAAACGAAGGGCAGTATTGAAGTCGGAAAGGACGCCGATCTTGTCATTTACAACCCCGATACGGAATTTACAATTACAAACAGCAAAATGCACTCAGATTGCGATCATACCATCTGGGAGGGAATCCAATTAAAGGGTTATCCCGAACAAACCTATTCGCGCGGCAGACTTGTTTTTGATAAAGGTGAGTTTACCGGCGAAAAGGGTTGGGGCAAGTTTGTGAAATGTGTATTATAACCCAATGAAACCGTGCCGCTGATGGCGGTGGAAAGGAGGATTTTTATGAATATATGCCAAGAATCTGCAAGGTGTCTTTTATGTGCAAATCCCAAATGCACCGCGGCATGTCCTCAAAAGCTGGATCCGGCAAGGATGATTCGGGCGGTTCGCTTTGAAAACAGCGAATGTGCGGCACAATTTATTGATATAAGCGCTTGTGCCGAATGTCAGGGCGACTGCGAAAAAGCCTGTATCCATCCCGATTTTGCAATCAGAATCCGTGAAACGGTCGCTGAATTACCTGCTTATGAGGGCACGGATGAGCCGGATTTAAGGATTGATTTTATGGGAGTACAATGTGAAAATCCGTTTTTTCTGTCCTCGTCGATTGTAGCCGGAAACTATGAAATGTGCGCAAGAGCGTTTGACATGGGTTGGGCAGGCGCGGTCTATAAGACGATCGGATTCATTAAGCCGGAAGAAACCTCACCGCGGTTTGACGCGGTCGGAAAAGAGGGAACGCCTTTTATCGGATTCAAGAATTTGGAGCAAATTTCCGATCATGATCTGGAAGAAAATCTGGCGGAGCTGAAACGTCTGAAACAGGATTATCCGAACAAAATTGTGGTTGCCTCGATCATGGGTGAAACGGATGAGGAATGGACGGAACTGGCGCGGCTGGTCAGTGAAGCGGGCGCGGATATTATTGAATGTAATTTCAGCTGTCCGCAGATGGTCGGTGAGGGACTCGGTTCGGATGTGGGCCAGAATCCCGAATTGGTAAAGCATTATACGGAATGTGTCAAAAAAGGCGCGTCCGTTCCGGTGCTTGCGAAAATGACGCCGAATATCGGCAATATGGAAATCCCGGCAATTGCCGCAGTGGAGGGCGGCGCGGACGGGATTGCGGCAATCAACACCATCAAATGCATTTCCGGACTGGATTTGGAAAACATGGAGCCTTATAATGCGGTTGATAAAAAAACATCGGTTTCGGGATATTCGGGAAAAGCGGTAAAGCCGATTGCTTTAAGATTTATTTCCGATATGGCAAAATGCAAGGAACTGGAGAACATCCCGCTGAGCGGAATGGGCGGAATTGAAACATGGCATGACGCTGCGGAGTTTATTGCTCTCGGCTGTGCCAATATCCAGGTTACAACTGCCGTTATGCAATACGGCTACCGAATCATTGATGATCTGATTTCGGGCTTGAAAGCTTATATGAAGCGCAAGGGGATTGCGGCGGTATCGGAGCTTGTCGGCAAGGGACTGGGCAGTATTACCGCTCCCGAACAATTGGATCGTTCAACCGTTACTTATCCGGTTTTTGACAGGAAAGCTTGCGTAGGATGCGGAAGATGTCAAGTTTCATGCCGGGACGGCGGACATCAGGCAATATCCGTTGGGGCAGACGGGAAACCGGTTTTAATTTCCGGAAACTGCGTTGGGTGTCATTTATGCTCCCTGGTCTGCCCGGTCGGTGCAATCGGAAAATCAAAGCGAATCCAAAAGCGATAAATGCGAATCGGCAATTTTAAAATTCATGATACCGGAGGAAGGGAGGTTCGAAACCATGTCAATTATGCTGAAACAATTATGCAGTGATGCGGAAACAAAATATAACTTGAAGCTGATAGCCGGTAAGGATGGAATGGATAATACGGTTCGTTGGGTTCATATGGTGGAGGATCGGCAAGTCCCCGATTTTCTGCACGGAAATGAACTGGTATTTACAACCGGTATCGGTCACGTCGGCATGGATCCGCTGTTGGAGTTTGTGAAACGTTTGCGGCAGCACAATGCATCGGGAGTGGTAGTGAATATCGGGCCGTATCTTTCCGATATCCCGAAAGACGTGATTGACTACTGCAATCGGGAGAGCTTTCCGTTATTTACACTGCCATGGAGCGTTTATATCATTGATATTACTTATGATTTTTGCCGGCGGATTATAGAAAATGAAAAGCTGGAAACCACCGCCGCCGAGGCGTTTAAGAATCTGATTCTGTTTCCGGAACAGGGGAAGAAATATTCTCCGTTTCTGGAACAGCATGGGTTTGGAAAATCGGTGGGGTACAGAATGTTCACGGTGAAATTCTATCAGGATGGGAAAAATATTACGGAGGAATTTGACCGGGGAAATCATATTAAGCTGTGGAATATTCTTGCGAAATCCCGTTATTATCCATCGGCAATGTTTGTTTTGGATCATCGGCTGATTGTAATCCGTCAGGATATTGATCAGAAGCTGATTCAAAATCTGACCGATACACTGGACGCAATTGCGGAGCAGAAGAAAACGGAATATGTTATGGGAATTTCCTCAGAGCATGTTGGCTACAAATCGGCGGCAAAGCTGCTGTTTGAAGCGGAATCCGCCAGAAAGACAGCGGAAATCGGGCATAAGAATTATGAGTTTTATGCGGATATTGGTATCAATAAAATTCTTTTCGGCGTGACCGATCCGATGATTCTGCGTGAATTTGTTCATGCGCAGCTGGGAGAAATTCTTCAATATGACGCGGCATACAAGACCGATTATGCCAAAATACTGTATGAATATCTGCTGTGCGACGGTTCGGTTATGGCGGTTGCCGATAATTACGGTTTGCACCGCAATACGGTAAACAGCAAAATAAAAGCCATTAAGTCTGTTTTCAATATGGAACTGACAGCGACAAAGAAAACGGAGCTGATGCTTGCTTTTACGATAAAAAATATTTTAAACAAAAAGAATGGAGGTCATTAAGTCTGAATAAAATCGCCCATAGCACCACTTTTTGCTTGGGGTAGCGAAGCGGCTGAATGGTAGTGAATGACAATTCAGTGAATTGTCAGAGCCATTCAGTGACCGAACCGCAGTGAGAAGTACCATTGTACAGCACCACTCGCTGCAAAGCAGCACTCTGAGCGATTTTCTTTCAGACTTAAGTTTTGTGCCTTACAGCACGGAAAGGAATAGTTATGAAAATGAATGAAAGAGCAGCGGAAATTAAAAGAAATCATACCACTTACAATTTACAGTCATGGTCAAAGCAGAAGGGTTTGAATCCCATACCGATTGAAAAAGCGGAAGGGATTTATATGTGGGATTTTGACGGAAACCGTTACACGGATATGTCGTCACAGCTGGTAAACTTGAATGTCGGTCACGGCAACCGGCAGATTATTGACGCGATTAAGGAGCAGGCGGAGAAGTACTGTTATATTTCTCCGGCATACGGTTCGGAGCCGCGCGGAGAGCTGGCAAAAATGATTATTGAGCGGATGCCGGATAACATGGGAAAGGTATTCTTTACAAACGGCGGCGCGGACGCAAATGAAAATGCCGTTAAAATTGCCAGAATGTACACCGGCAGACAAAAGATTTTTTCGCGCTACAGAAGCTATCATGGGTCAACGTATGGCGCAGGAAATTTGACGGGTGAGCCGAGAAGATATCCGCTTGAGCCGGGTGCGCCGGGATTCGTGAAATTCTTTGATCCGTATATTTATCGCGAAAAGCTAAATTTTGAATCGGAGGAGGCTGCGGCAGAATATTATGTTGCCAAGCTTCGTGAGCAGGTAGTTTATGAGGGCGCAGATCAGGTCGCTGCGATTGTTATGGAAACAATCACCGGTTCAAACGGCGTAATCATTCCGCCAAAAGGATATTTGCAGGGTGTCAGAAAGATATGCGATGAATTTGGCATTATGATGATCTGCGATGAGGTCATGGCAGGCTTCGGAAGAACGGGAAAGATGTTTGCGTTTGAGAACTTTGACGTGAAACCCGACATTGTATCCTTTGCAAAAGGCGTAACCTGCGGATATGTTCAGCTTGGCGGCGTGTGCGTGAGCAAGGAGATTGCCGAATATTTCGATGATCATCTGCTTTCCTGCGGACTGACCTACAGCGGTCATCCTCTGGCGTGCGCGGCAGGAGTTGCGTGTCTGAAATATTATGACGATGCGAAGATTCTGGACAATGTAAACGCAGCCGGAAAGGTTCTCGGCGAGGAGTTGGAATTACTGAAAGAAAAATATGAAATTGTAGGCGATGTGCGATATATCGGGTTGTTCTCAGCAATTGAGCTGGTACGCAATCGGGAAACGAAAGCGCCGCTTGTGGAATACGGAAAGGATCCTGCCGGAATCATGAAGTCGATTATCGGAAAGCTTGCCGCAAAGGGGTTCATGACCTATTCGCATGAGAATATGATTCTGATTTGCCCGCCGCTGATCATCACACCGGAGCAGGTGAAAGAGGAAATGAGCAAGGTGGATGAGGTTATCCGCGAGATTAACGGAATTTATTAACCGATCGGAAATCGGCTGAGGAGGTGTGGTCATGCCTGAGCGTTATAAAAATATGAAATTCGGTTCGCTTGACGAATATATTACTCCGGCAAAATTTCGGACGATCAGCGAAAGAATGAGAAGTATTCCTCTGGGGGTATCCGAATTTGCGGTAGAAATCCATATGAAACAGCCAATCAAAAGTAAGCTGAGTTTCAAAACACCGTGGGACGGAGTGATCTACGGCTGTGCGCGCGGTAAAAATGCAGTGCGGCAGAAATTGAATTTGGACTCGGATGTCAAGACGGCATATCTTGTGGATTGGGACGATAAGTTTCTGTTTTTACTTGAACTTGAGAATCAGCAGGAATATCCGCTGATGTATGTTCATGGCGAGGAGATTATCAATATTTTGGAAAATTGTTGGAGAATCCCCGAACAAAGAATTAAAATCGAAGGAAAGGAATGAGGGAAATGTATGTATGCAGTAAGGAAAGAATGGAAGATAAAATAAAGACTTTCAGCCAATTCGGCGACGCAGGTCATGGCGGTATCACGAGATATTCGCTGTCGCCGGAAGCGATCATGGCAAGAAATGAGTTTTTAAAGCGCATGAAAGCGATTGGTGCGGAGATTGAGATTGACGATGTTGCCAATATCTACGCAACGCTTCCCGGAAGTGATCCGTCTGCGAAAAGAATCGTCATGGCGTCGCACGTGGATTCCGTTAAGAACGGCGGCAATTATGACGGTATTTTGGGCGTAATGTCTGCAATGGAGGTTTTGGAAACCGTTGCGGAGAATCAGATTCCGCATAAGCATCCGCTGACTGCGATGATCTGGACAAACGAGGAAGGTTCGCTTTATCCGCCGGCTATGATGATTTCGGGTGTAGTATGCTATGACTATCTTCCGGAGGACATTCGCCAGAAGTTTCGGTATGAGGACATGATGGCATCAAAAAGTATCCTTGATCCGACCAAGACATTTGGTGAGGCGTTGGAGAAATCGGGATTCAAGGGGGATAAGAAATACAGACTTTCCCCGGAGCGGTATCAATACATGTTTGAAACGCACATTGAGCAAGGTCCGATTCTGGAGGATGCAGGCAATGACATCGGCGTAGTAGATTGCGTTTTGGGTATGTTTAATTATCGCTTGAAATTCTACGGTCAAACAACGCATGCCGGAACATTCCCGATGCCGAAGCGGCGTGACGCGTTTTATGCGGCGGCATTGGCTCTGGACTATCTGCATACGGAAATAGATAAACTCGGTGTTTCCGATTTGGTGTATACCACAGGTGAAGTGGTATGCCATCCGTGTGTACACACTTGTGTTCCGGATTACTTTGATTTTTCGTTTGATTCACGCCATGAAAAGCCGGAGGTTCTGGAAAAGGTGCTTGCCATTGTAAAAAGCTGTGCTGACCAAGAGTGGGCAGGCTGTACATGTGAGGTCGAAAAGGCATGGAACCGCGATACCGTGTACTGGGATAAAAAGCTTGTCAGTTATGTAAAGGAAGCTTGTGAAGAAGCAGGAATCAAGCATCAGTATATTCATTCCGGAGCCGGACATGACGCGCAGTTTGCCTCCTACATGCTGCCCACAACGATGATCTTTGTTCAGTCAAAGGACGGACTCTCACATTGTGAGCCGGAATTTTCGAGCGTGGAGCATTGTACCGAGGGTGCAACCGTTATGCTGAATGCGGTTTTAAAGGCGGATGCGGAATAAAGAGGTGACGAGGATGAGTAAGGAATTTTTAGTTCCAAAAAGAATCATAACCGGTGAGGGTGCGATTGAAAAGGCAATTCCGTATCTGGCGGCGATGGGGAAGAAGCCGCTGATTGTAACGGGGCGGATTGTATCGGAGCTTGACGCTTTCAAGCTCCTAACCGACCGATTGACCGAAAGCGGTCTTGAGTATGTCGTATTTAAGGACATCACCGGCGAGCCGACCGATGTGATGATTGGGGCAGGGCTTGAAGCGTACTGTGAAAACGACTGTGATTTTCTGATCGGAATGGGAGGGGGAAGTCCTCTTGATGCGATCAAGGCGATTGCTGCACTGTATGTCTGCGGCGGAAAGTTAAGCGATTATGCCGGAAAAGAGATCAGCGGCAGTTTTCCGCCAATGGCGGCGATTCCGACCACCGCCGGAACCGGTTCGGAGGCAACGAAGTTCACCGTTATTACCGATGCGAAAACGGATGTAAAAATGCTGCTTAAAGGCGAAGCGCTGATCCCGGATCTGGCAATTGTGGATTACAAGAACACGAAAAGCTCGCCGAAAAGGATCACCGCCTCCACCGGTTTGGACGCATTGACGCATGCGGTCGAGGCGTATACCTCGAAGCAAGCGCAGCTATTAACCGATGATTTGGCAATCTCGGCAGTGAAGCGGATTTTTAAATATTTGCCGATGGCGTATGAAAACGGGGACGATGATACGGCGCGGTATGAAATGTCTGTTGCGGCATTGGAGGCAGGGATTTGCATCAACAACTCGTCGGTGACCATTGTGCATGGGATGAGCCGCCCGATCGGCGCACTGTTTCATGTACCGCATGGACTTTCCAATGCGATGCTTTTATGCAACTGTATGGATTTTGCAAAGGATGGCGCACCGGAGCGCTTTGCAGCATTGGCAAGAACCGTTGGGTGTGCGGATGGTACCGATACCGATGAAGCAGCGGCGGCAAAATTCATTGACGGGCTTTTTGAAATATGCAAAAAATGCGAAGTGCCGACAATATCTGGTTATGGAATTGATACGGATGAATTTTATAAGGCAATTCCGAAAATGACAGCGGACGCATTGGCAAGCGGAAGCCCTGCCAATACGCGTAAGGCAGTGACCGATACCGATATTACTGCTCTTTACAAATCACTGCTTTAAGGAATGGGATGTAAATTTTGGGGATGGTTTTGGGATATTAGTATCCCAAAACCGCCTTAAAATATATTTTCTGCAATTTCCTTTAAAAAGGTCTTGACAAATATAATAATTTGTGTTATTATATATAGGTCGTTAAGAATGAAATGCGGGAGTGGCTCAGTGGTAGAGCGTCACCTTGCCAAGGTGAACGTCGCGAGTTCGAATCTCGTCTTCCGCTCCATTCTAACCATTGGCTGAGCCAATGGTTCATATCGCGGGGTAGAGCAGTTCGGTAGCTCGTCGGGCTCATAACCCGAAGGTCGTTGGTTCAAATCCGGCCCCCGCAACCAAATAAGAACCTCAAGGTTGATAGAAACCTTGAGGTTCTTTTCTTTTATTTCGGTTTCAAATAAACACTTTGCCTGTACGGTTTTCGGAATACATCGTGTAAAAGTGCTGCTGTGCGTTAATGATTTCTTATTGTCGGCAGCACATTTTTTATGCCGAATTTACCCGAAATTATCCGTTTCAATCAAAAAATGAAACCGTAAATTTTGACCCCGACCTTTCGTGTCAAGGGTTCGACATTTCGTGTCAATTGTTTACCCTTTCGTGTCAAAGGTTGTAGTTTTCGTGTCAAAGGTATGATTTTATTCTGCCTGTCAGCACCTATTTTTTCTGACCGATTTGTTGATTTTTGCAATTTCCTTAAATTTCGCCCTTTTGGCTTCAAGGTATCGGCTGTTGTCCGCCGCATAGTCGTCCTCCGGCCACTCGGCAATGACATAATCGCCGACCGCGGGATAGTCGGATACGGTTTTTACATCATATCTGTATTTGCCGGATACAGTTGCTGTCTTTATCTCTGTGCCGCTGCTGATTTTATACATTCCTTTTTCCTGTGAAATTACTCTCGTTCTCAATTTGTTCATTACAATCTCCTATCTCGTCAGTCCGGTTACAGCTTTTTTATTTATATGTGTATTAACATTATCTTTATACAATCTTAATGCCTCGTTGCAACTTATTATCCCATTTTTATATGCCATATGTTATAATAAATAAAAGCAAGTTGGAGGAGGCTTATCCTATGATAGAGAAAATACATTTCAGGCGGCATCTTTCGTCCTTTCAAATTATTATACTGAGCTTTGCCGGCGTAATTCTCTTTGGGGCGCTTATATTAATGCTGCCGATATCGTCTGCGGCAGGCATAGTAACGCCGTTTCACAGTGCGATATTTACATCAACCTCTGCCGTTTGTGTAACCGGGCTGGTTGTGCTGGATACCGGCAGCTATTGGTCGCCGCTCGGGCAGGCAGTGATTTTGCTGCTTATACAGATAGGAGGACTCGGAGTTGTAACGGCGGCGGTGTCATTTGCAATGCTTGCGGGCAGAAAAATATCACTTATGCAGCGCAGCACAATGCAGGACGCTATTTCAGCGCCAAGGCTCGGCGGAATAGTCCGCTTGACAAGGTTTGTTTTGATAGGCACGCTTTTAATAGAACTAATCGGTGCATTATGTATGCTCCCGTCGTTTTGCGGCGAATACGGTGCAAGCGGAATATGGAAGGCTGTGTTTCATTCCGTATCGGCTTTTTGCAATGCCGGATTTGACATTTTGGGAACAGACGCTCATATATATCCTTCTCTTACCGAATATATAGGAAATCCTTCTGTGAACATTGCAATTATGCTTTTGATTATAGTCGGGGGTATCGGGTTTCTTACGTGGGACGATATTTGCCTGCACAAACATCATTTCAGGCGTTATCGAATGCAAAGCAAGATTGTTCTGTTCACTTCGGCGCTTTTAATTGGAATACCCGCCGCTTTCTTCTTCTTTTGTGATTTTGGCGGTATGCCGGTTGGGAAAAGAATCTTTGCATCTTTGTTTCAGTCTGTGACAACAAGGACTGCCGGATTTAATACTGCTGACCTTAACGCAATGACAGGCGCCTCAAAAGCAATTATGACATTGCTTATGCTGATTGGCGGCTCGCCTGGTTCCACTGCCGGCGGTATGAAAACCACAACCTTTGCGGTTATTATATTAAGCGCCGTGTCAGTGATTAAAAGGAAAGAAGAAATTTGCGTTTGCGGAAGGCGAATCGACAATACAATTGTAAGAAATGCTTTGGCAATCGCAACAATTTATTTTTCACTTTTCTTTGTCGGCGGAGTTGCGATAAGCGTACTTGAAAACCTTCCTTTGTCCGATTGCCTTTATGAAACCGCATCGGCAATCGGAACTGTGGGACTCACGCTTGGAATTACGCCAAAGCTCGGTATCGCATCGCAAATTATTCTTATACTTTTAATGTACCTTGGGAGAGTCGGCGGTTTGACACTGGTATATGCGGCAATCGCAAGCAAAAATCAAGGCGGAGCAAAACTGCCGCTTGAAAAAATAACGGTCGGATAAAAAGGAGTTTTAAATTATGAAAAATATTTTGTTAATAGGTATCGGAAGATTCGGAAAGCATATTGCATTGCAGCTTAACAAATTGGGACACGAGGTTATGGCGGTGGATTCCAATGAAGAACGAATCAACAGCGTGCTGCCGTTTGTGACCAATGCCCAAATCGGTGACAGTACAAATGCGGATTTTTTGAAATCTCTCGGAATAGGAAATTATGATGTTTGCATTGTTACAATCGGAGGGGATTTTCAAAATTCACTTGAAACAACCTCTTTACTTAAAGAACTCGGAGCAAAAAAAGTTATTTCAAGAGCGGAACGGGATGTGCAGGAAAAGTTTCTCTTGCGGAACGGAGCGGACGGAGTGGTTTATCCCGAAAAACAAATTGCAAAATGGGCTGCTATTCGATATACTGCGGATCATATTCGTGATTATATAGAAATTGACGATTCCCACGCTATCTTTGAGGTTGAAGCACCCAAACAGTGGATTGGAAAAACAATAGGAGATATAGATATCCGTCGAAAATATAATATTAATGTTTTGGCGGTTAAACAGAACGGAAATATTGATATGGCAATATCTTCGGATACGACTCTCAGCGAAAACGTAACACTTATGGTTTTGGGAGAATATAAAGAGCTGCAAAAATGTTTCCGTATCTAAAAAAAGAGGTGAATCATTTTGAAATATGTATTGCTGACGGCAGCTGTTCTTGCCTTTTTCGCTTTCGGTTACTTCTTAATGGATCGAATAGACCGATTTCTGTGTGAAAACCAAAAGGCGATTCAAAATGAAGAAAGCGACTCTAAAAGCTCACAAATACTGCTTTCATCGGATTTGACGGATGATGAGATATTAAAAGAAATACACGGTTTTAAGAAAAATCACAGCAAGACCGGGATATTGCTTTATGATAAAAATATGAATACTTTTTATTGACATATGTGGACTTTTAGCGAGATTTATGGTATAATAATACAAAACAGATAATGGCGGTGAATAATATGAGCGCTCAAAAAACAATAATAAATATTGAAAAAAAACAGCACATACTTGTATGCCTGTCCGCTTCGCCGTCTAATGAAAAAATCGTGCAGACTGCCGCAAAAATGGCAAAAGTTCTCGATGCACGATTTACGGCGATTTATGTGCAAAACGATTTTGCACTAACCGAAAGCGATCAAAAAAAACTTGATAACAATATTCAATTTGCGGAAAATATCGGAGCCGATGTTGTAACTGTCCACGGCGAGGATGTGGCTATGCAGATAGCGGAATACGCACGGCTGTCCGATGTAACAAAAATTGTAATAGGTCAAAGCAATGCAAAGCGCAGCCGCATTTGGGGAGGATACACGCTGACAGAAAAACTGATAGCGTATGCGCCCGACATTGATATTCACATTATTCCCGATGCCGGATTTTATAAAAAATCACGCAAAAGCAGTTTACTTGTGAATACCCAACTGCCGACAGGGCAGGATGTTTTGACTGCATGCGCTGTTCTTGCTTTATGCACGGCTATAGGCTTCCTTTTTCTTCACCTCGGGTTTAACGACACAAACATCGTTACCGTTTATATCTTCGGTGTGTTGGTTATTTCCGCTCTGACAAAAGGATATGTTTGCAGCATTGCAAGTTCGCTGCTCAGCGTTTTTCTGTTTGGTTTTTTTCTGACAGAACCGCATTTGTCGCTCACAACATATGCCGTCGGCTATCCTGTGACATTTGCCGTTATGCTTGCGTCATCAATTCTTACAGGAACGCTTGCTTCAAAATTAAAAAAGCATGCAAAGCTGTCGGCACAAGCAGCTTTTCGTATGCAGATTTTGTTTGATACCGACCGATTACTGCAAAAGGCAAAAGGCAGCGAGGAAATATTGAGTATAACCTGTATGCAGCTTTCAAAGCTTCTTGACCGCTGTATTGCAGCATATAAAGCCGATAAATCAAGCTTGTCAAAAGGGCAGATTTTTTCTGAAAAGGGCACAGACGATACAGAGCGGATATTAAATGATTCCGAACGAAAAGTTGCTGAGTGGGTGTATAAAAACGGGCGCTGCGCAGGTGCGACAACCTCACATTTCGGCAACGCCGAATGTCTGTATTTCTCAATACGCATTGAAAAGCGGATATACGGCGTAATTGGGATTCCGATGAAAAAAAACTCGGCAGATTCATTTGAAAACAGTGTGTTGCTGTCCGTTTTGAATGAATGTGCATTGGCTATGGATAACGCACATAATGCAGCGGAAAAAGAAAAGGCTGCCGATTTTGCAAAAAGCGAGCAGCTGCGTGCAGATCTTTTGCGTTCAATTTCTCATGATCTCCGCACACCTTTGTGTTCAATTTCCGGGAATGCGGATACTCTTTTACATAATTCCGATTGCTTAGACGAGGACACCAAGCATCGGATTTATACCGACATTTATGATGACTCCGAGTGGCTTACAGGCGTTGTTGAAAATCTTTTATATGTTACAAGACTCAATGACGGAAGGCTGAAATTAAATCTGAGCGACCAGCTTGCGGATGAGGTTATAGCTGAGGCTGTATCTCATTTATGCCGAAAATCGGCGGAGCATACAATAACCGTTCAGTGTGATGATTTATTGCTTGTTCGTATGGACGCACAGCTTATTATACAGGTTTTGGTTAATTTGATTGATAATGCAATAAAATATACACCTGCCGGTTCTGAAATCCGCATAAGCGCTCAAAAACAAGGAAATTATGCAATGTTTAATGTGTCGGATAACGGAAACGGGATACCCGATGATGTAAAACCGCATATATTTGAGATGTTTTATACCGGGAAAAATAAGATTTCCGACAGTCGCCGAAGCTTTGGTCTCGGTCTTACGCTTTGTAAATCAATAATAAATGCGCACGGCGGAAACCTGGAGCTTTCGGACAACATACCGCACGGATGCAGTTTTAAATTTAATTTGCCGATTAGCGAGGTGACTCTTAATGAATAAACCGCTTGTACTTGTTGTTGAGGATGACCGCCCCGTCCGCAACTTGATTGTTACAACTCTGAAATCTCACGATTACAGATATCTGACGGCGGAAAACGGAAAAACTGCGATTATGGAGGCATCGTCGCATAATCCGGATATTGTTCTGCTGGATCTTGGACTGCCGGACATAGACGGTACGGAGGTAATAACGAATATCCGAGGATGGTCAAATATGCCGATAATTGTTATCAGTGCACGCAGTGAGGATTCCGACAAAATCACTGCACTTGATGCCGGAGCGGATGACTATCTGACAAAGCCTTTCTCTGTTGAAGAACTTCTTGCACGGCTTCGGGTAACACAAAGAAGATTGCTGCTGCTGAAAAGCAGTAATGATGCGGGAAAACCCGTTTTTCAAAACGGTGAACTCAAAATAGATTATGCAGCAAACTGCGTTTATCTGAAGGGTGAGGAAATGCATCTTACGCCGATTGAGTATAAGCTTTTGTGCCTTTTATCGCATAATGTCGGAAAAGTGCTGACGCACACATATATCACTATGCAAATTTGGGGCAGCAGCCGGGAAAATGACATTGCTTCGCTACGTGTTTTTATGGCTACGCTCAGAAAAAAATTAGAACCGAAAAAAACAAGCCCTCAGTATATTCAAACACATATAGGTATCGGATACCGAATGCTGAGAGCTGATTAGAATGGCGCAAATGTTTATGTTTTATCTGTTAGTCTGTAATTACAGGAGAATTAAAAAATGATGAAAAAAACACTGTCCCTATTTTTGGCATTTTTCAAAATAGGTGCATTTACATTCGGCGGCGGTTACGCTATGATTGCACTTTTGGAGAATGAGTTTGTGGAAAAGAAAAAATGGATAACGAAAAATGAGTTTCTTGATATGGTTGCGATTGCAGAATCCACACCGGGACCCGTTGCTGTCAACAGCGCCACATACATAGGATATAAAACAGCGGGCTTCAAGGGTGCGGCAGTATCTACTCTGGCAGTCTGCATCCCGTCATTTGCCGTGATTTTCTGCATTTCGCTCTTTTTTGAGCAATTTTTGAAATTAACATATGTTTCATATGCATTTCGCGGAATACAAGTCTGTGTTATTTATCTTATCCTGTCTGCCGGACTGAAAATGCTGAAAAATATAAAAAAGACGGCATTTAACATCGTCATTTTACTATCGGTCATTGTTGCAATGGTGTCTTGCACTGTGTTTTCCGTATCAATTTCTTCTGTTTGCTATATATTGATATGCGGTGTATTGGGCATGGCAGCATTCTTTCTGAAAAGGCTTAAGAAGGGATGCGATTGAAATGATATATATGAAGTTATTTTTTAGCTTTTTAATGATAGGTGCATTATCCTTCGGCGGCGGCTACGGAATGGTTTCGCTTGTGCAGGAAACGGTTTTGTCAAACGGCTGGCTGTCCGAAAGTGAATTTATGAATTTTATAGCGGTTTCCGAATCAACCCCCGGACCGCTTGCGATAAATATGGCAACTTTTATCGGCTCAACGCAAGGCGGTATTTTAGGATCGCTTTTTGCGACAACAGGCGTCGTTTTGCCATCGTTCATTATAATCCTTTTAATCTCGGCGGTCTTGAAAAATCTTTTGAAATATTCTGCGGTAAATGCTTTTTTATCAGGCGTACGCCCCTGTGTTGTGGGGATGATTCTTGCAACGGCAAGCGTTATGGCATTGTCATCGCTTTTGGGATTTGTTGATTTAAACACTGCCGCTGAGCCGGATATTGAATCGGTTATTATATTTGCATCGCTTTGGTGTATACATATTATCTTCAAAAAAGTTAAAAAGAAAACACCGTCACCGATTTTAATGATTATATTATCAGCAGCACTGGGTATTATTTTTGGAACTGTTTAATACATAAAATTAAAAGCAATTCATTGCCACTAAATTTGGTAACGAACTGCTTTTTTGATAAAAGCACTTAATCTGCTAAAACAAATAATCCACCTTGTATTATGCAGGGCGGATTATTTTATGATAAACAGCTTTTTCAAGTTACATCACCAATGCTTTTTTCGGACAAAACCTTGCGCATTTACCACAGCCGATGCATTTATCATAATTGATAGTCGGAGCGTTGAAACCTTCTTGGTCAAGCGCACCTACGGGGCAAACTTTTACTGCCGGGCAGCTATGATTTTGCGGACAGTTTTCAATTATTATTCTTAATTGTTTCTTCATATTCATCACCTCTGATTCTTATACAGTTTCAATTCGTTTAAGATTTCGTCCTTTGGACGGTAGCCTACAGAAGTTGAAACAATCCTGCCGTCTTTGAAAAACACAAGCATCGGAATTGATGAAACTTTGAATTTCATTGCAAGCTCAGGTTCATCATCAACATTAACCTTTGCCACCCTAATCACGTCCGCATATTCGTCCGCAATTTCGCTTAAAACGGGAGAAAGCATTTTGCACGGTCCGCACCAGTCGGCGTAGAAATCCAGCAAAACTGGCTTGTCCGCATTTATTACTTCGTTTTCAAAATTTGATTTGTTGATTATTACCTCACTCATTTTTAAAGACTCCTTTCAGATTGACTTATAATAAAGCATACAATGGCAAAATCCCTCAAAACTAGGATCTGCAATTTGCTCTTTGAACTCTTTGCACATACATTTTGTATCCTCGGTTTGCTCCAATCTGCACGGGCAGTATCCGCCTGTGCGTTTAAGCCCTTCCCTGACTGTTTTTACAACAGCTTCATCTTGATTCACTGTTATTTTCATTGCAATCGCCTCCGTTCTTATATGTTTATTTTATCATAAAGTTTTGAGATGTTCTGTGACTAAGTCACACAAAATAAAAAAATCCGGCAAATTTTCAAATGCCGGATTTTTTTATTGCAATATATCTTTTAATGATGATAAGTCCTTTATTATAATTGTACCTCGGTTTAATTCGACCAAGCCGTCTGCCGAAAAAGATTTAAGCATACGAGTTGCCGCCTCTCTTGCGGAACTTATATTCTGTGCGATTTGCTCGTGGGTTATTCGGAGCGTGTTACTGCCTGTGCGTTCCGATTCTAAAACAAGAAATTCTGCCAAGCGTTTGTCAAGGCTCTTAAACATAATCTGCTGCATAGACCACATTACATCGGAAAAACGTTTTACCGCAAGCTCATACAAAAAGCATTTTATATTTATATTCCTTTCTTTCAACAACGCAACCGCATTAGCAGGAACAATGAGAACCTCGGCTTCTTGTTTTGCCGTCATAAAGGTGTCAAATGTTATCTGGCTGATTACGCAGGATGCCGAAAGCACACAAATATCATTCGGATATAGCCGAAACAATGTAATCTCTCTGCCTTCCTCGGAAAGCAGATATGTACGGATTTCGCCCGAAATTACCAAGAACATACCAAGACAGTCGTTTCCTGAACCGTGAATAAAACCGTCTTTTTCAAACCGCCGAAGAAACGATACGCTATTTACATATTCTCGTTCTTCTTTCGATAGTTTGTCCCAAAACGGCAGCTTTTCGGTTAAGTCTGTTATTCGTGACATTTGTGATTACCGCATCCGTGATCACCGCAGGAATGACCGTCGCCGTGTTCGTGATTGTGGTGGCTGCAATGAACATTCGGGTTATATCCGAGATTTCCGTCAAGGAGCGCTTTGACCGCATCGTCAGCATTTCCGCATACTCCGCCGTAGAGTTTAATTCCGGCTTCGGCAAGCGCCGTCTGCGCTCCTCCGCCAATACCGCCGCAAATCAGCGTATCGACACCGTTTTTCATCAAAAAGCTTGCCAAAGCGCCATGTCCGCTGCCGTTAGTGTCAACAACCTGTGTGTTTTCAATTTTCCCTTCCTTGATTTCATAAATCTTAAATTTTTCGGTATGTCCAAAATGCTGAAAAATCTGTCTGTCCTCATAAGTTACTGCAATTTTCATGATATGATCTCCTTTTTGTGCGATTTTGCACACATTTTTACTTGTACCGAAACTTTGTCGGCAACAGCTGCCGCAGCTTTCATGCTCTTTGCCGCCACAAATGCGGTAATTCCCGCCGGAAATAACTATTTTTCGCCCGTAAACCAGACAGGCTGCCAGCTTTCGCCTTGCACTTTCGTAAATTTCCTGTACGGTTGAACGGGATATATCCATTTGTACGGCACATTGTTCATGTGTTTTTTCTTCCAAATCCACCAAACGAATAACCTCATATTCGTCCAATGTAAGTACAACAGGCTCGTTATTTCTGCAGTTTGTCGGATTAAAGGTGTCATTTTTCGGCAAAACACAAATTCTTCTGCATCGCTGCGGTCTTGGCATAGATAAGCCTCCTTTATTTTCGGTATATACCGATTATATCATAATCAGATAAAAATGTCAAGATGAAATATAACAAATATTCAATATCAAGCGTTGAAAGTGTCACGGAACATTGATATGTTCGGCACATATAAAAAGACAACCCGTGTATGCGTCCGCTTAACTGGAAAGCTCCTGCCGATTATACAAAAGCTTTTCTAGAGGACGGCGAAATTTTTCGAAAATTTTTGTAACACATCATTGACAAACCTACATTCCGACTGCTTTCTCCCATTTGCACAAAAATTATTCAGGCATTTTTCGGCAGCAATGTATAGGCAATAAATGACCGTTTTGGTTTCTCTGTGGGGTTCTTGTTTATACAATAGACCACTTGATTTCGGTTCCGCCCTTGAACTTAAAAACGATATGTTCTTTGGAGTATATCGTCATTGTTTCTATCACCGCATTCCAAAGTCCGGTATCAAATTCTGTAATCAAGTGCTCCTGCTTTTCTAATTTTGAAGTGTCCAGTATTTCAGAAATTGCCGTGATGCAATTATTGATAATTTCTCTCCGGTTTTTTATGCAGCTGTTAAATGCTCCGATAAATGCGCCTTTAATTTCATCAGCCGTGAGATGCGGGGTTTTGCAGCCAAGACCGTCACCGGAGTGTCTGCCGTGTCTATGATTGCATTGATAAATTTCTCGCCGATACTTGTTATTGGAATCCCATATTTTTGCTCCGTATGTACCGCCGCATTCACCGCAAATCAATCTGCTTGAGAACGGACTTTTTGAACAGTAAGATGTATTTAGACTCTTTCGGCGATGCAGCTCATATTGAACCAGGTCGAATACCTCGGCTGTCACAATGCCTTCGTGGCTGCCTTCAACATAATACTGCGGAATTTCGCCTTCATTTATTTTTTGCTTTTTTGAAAGAAAATCGACAGTATATTTCTTCTGCAAAAGCGCATCACCTTTGTATTTTTCATTGGTGAGAATACTTTCCACTGTGGAATTTTGCCATATAACCTTTCCGCCCGGTGTTGGTATCCCTTCTTCGGTTAATGTGCGTGCTATGTGCGTGGGTGTAAGACCTTCCAAAAATAATCGGTAAATCTTCCGAACAATTTTTGCCTCCGATTCAACTATCTGAGGTTTTCCGTCCTTTCCGCGCCTGTAACCGAGAAAGTTTTTATAAGGCAATGACACCTTGCCGTCAGCAAACCGTTTTCTTTGCCCCCATGTGACATTTTCAGAAATACTTCGGCTTTCCTCCTGTGCAATGGACGACATAATGGTAATCAAGAGCTCACCTTTACTGTCAAGGGTATAAATATTTTCTTTTTCAAAAAATACTTCTATGCCTTTTTCCTTCAGCTGCCTGACGGTTGTTAGGGTATCTATGGTGTTTCTTGCAAAACGGCTTATGGATTTTGTCACAATAAGGTCTATTTTACCGGCAAGCGCATCTTCAATCATTTCATTAAACCCGACACGGTGTTTCGTGCTTGTGCCGGAAATTCCTTCATCTGCATAAACCTTGACAAATAACCATTCGCTATGTTCCGCTATGTACCTTGTATAATAGTCCACCTGCGCCTCAAAGCTTGTGAATTGCTCATCACTGTCTGTTGAAACACGAGCATATGCCGCAACCCGTCTTTTCCGTCCTTCCACTGTAGCTTGCGATGAAAACATAGGTTTTATCGCAGGTATTGTTGTTATTTTCTTAGTCATTTTTATACTCATTCCTTTCCGTGCCGTAAGGCACAAAACTGAAGTCTGAAAGAAAATCACCCGGAGTGCTGCTTTGCAGCGAGTGGTGCTGTACGCCGGTACCGCCCCGAGCAAAAAGTAGTGCTATGGGCGATTTTATTCAGACTTGCTCCTTTCCCGTGCCATTTCACGCATATGCGGGGTCCAACTTTCTTTACGGGATGGATTTTCCCAATGTTTTGTTATCACTGTTCCGTCATTTAAAACTATGTTTATGGTATTGCGGCAAGGAGTGTGAATTTCACAAAACTCCGTATCACCGACAACACGCTTTAGAATATCCTCCGGAATTTGCTGTGACGGGCAGTACGCTTTTCCCAGTCTGTTAAAGGTACTGCAAATCCACACCACTTTTCCGCTTGAAAGAACCTTTCTGCGATAATTTTTACCGCATTGTTCACACTTGATTTTACTTGTAAATTCATATGTCTGCTTTTGTGCAGGGGTACGTATATATTTTTCTGCTCTGCGTTTCATTTCATCCTGCACCTTTTGAAATGTATCCCTGTCGATAATTGATGGATGATTATTTTCAACATAATATTGCGGCAACTCTCCTTTATTAACAGCTGTTCTTTTGGAAATATGGTCAACAACAAAAGTTTTTTGTAAAAGCAGCGCTCCGACATATTTCTCATTTTGAAGAATCCCTTTCAGTACATTTTCCCGCCATTCACCGTTGTTTTTGGTAGGCGCTTTTCGTTTAATCAGTTCCTTTACAATCAAATTAAGTCCCATGCCGGAAAGGTAGGAATTAAAAATATAACGCACAATTTCCGCCTCCTCCGGAATGATTTCAAAATTATCACCGGTTTGTTTGTAACCATACATTCTCGTTGGAGTGGGAATACCCTCGGTAAAATTCTTGCGGATTTTCCACTTTTGATTTTCGCTTGCCGACAAGCTTTCTTCTTGCGCAAACGATGAAAGAATGGTGAGCATAAACTCACCATCACCGCTCATGGAATGTATATTTTCTCTTTCGAACCATACATCAACGCCATATTCTTTTAAGGTTCGTATTGTTTGAACCGTTGTAACCGTGTTTCTTGCGAATCTGCTTATGGATTTTGTCAGTATCAAGTCTATTTTTCCTTGTTTGCAGTCTTTAAGCATTTTTTGAAATTCACGGCGATTGTCTTTCGTTCCGGTTGTCGCCTCATCTGCGTAAACCCCGGCATATTCCCATTCGTTATTTTGCTGTATCAAACCGCTATAAAAAGCAACCTGTGCGGAAAGCGAATGCAGACTTGCATCTTTGCCGCCCGATACTCTTGCGTATGCCGCAACACGCTTTTTACCGGGCAGAATATCCTGCTTGGCAGGCAAAAAATTCACATTCATTAGTTAGTCACCCCATTCTTTACTGTCATACAAAAAACCTGTAACGGATTTACATATTTTTATCAATTTCTTTCTTACACGGACAGCCTCTTTTTCCGTCAGCAAACCATTTGCAAGCAGTACATTGACAATCCGCAGGCAAATTCGAAAATTCCGTTCCGCACGGTGTTTTTTCTGCGATAAGTTTCTCCCTTTCTTTTTCGTTGGACTCACACCGTGCTTGTGCGTAACAATGCGTTGAGCAGTATCTCCTCGTTTTTGAAGCATATGATTTGAACTCCTTTCCGCAATATTCGCATATAAAGGAAAAACCGCTTCTGTTGCCGGCATTCGGATGTTTACTCCACCACTGCAATCGGCAGCGGTCGGAACAAAATCTCCTCGGCTTTGTCTTTGGCTTTTGAATTAAAGTCTTTCCGCATTCCTCACAGACAAGTTTTGGCGGTTCTTTTTTCGATGTACGCCTCATATATGATTTGACGGTATCCTCATTTAGATTTAAGAGTTTGGCTATTTTCTTATACCCAAATCCGGCTTGCCGCAGCTCCCAAATGCGGTATTTTTCTTGCTGTGTCATGATTACACCTCCTTGTCAGTATCACATATTAACTCTGAAGGGAAGATAAATCAAGTAATATTTCTATAGTAAACTGTACAAATATGAGCCCGTTTTACCGGCTATTATTTTCTGTATTTTTTTAAATTCATCAGCTGTTATAAATCCGTTTTGTTTCAAAATACGAATTATAGAAACAGATATATGATAGTTTTTCTCCGACTCAAATTGTTCTCTTGTCATCGGCTGAAATTTTGACACCAAATCTTGCGCTGATATAGCAGAGGTGTGAACAGTATTTTCTCGTTTTGTTTCCATAGCTTGTAAACTCCTTTCCGCAGCCGCAGCATTTTATTGTACAGGGCGCTTTTTTATTTTTTAACTCACGATTTTTATTCCACCAGGCAAACCGACAATTATCACTGCAAAACTTTTTAGGTTTTTGCTTTGGTATCTGATGGATTTCAGCGCCGCAATAAAGACATTTGTTTTTCTGCTTTGAGCGCATTAACGATATATCTTTATCCGTAAGTCCGCTGCGGTTGCAGTATGTTTTAACCGTGCTTTCTTTAAGGTCCATTTCGGCCGCAATATCTTTATAGCTTTTTCCGGAAGAACGAAGAAGCTTAATTTTTTGTTTTTGAATATCGGTCATTTTCGGATTCTCCTTTTGTTATTGTCTGTGTCTATAGGCAAATGAATTTTGGAAAATCCGAAGTGGTTTTCAAAAAAGATTCAAAAAAACTTTTAGTGAAAAGTCTGAATTTCAGAATTGGTTAAATCTCAAAAGACCGATAAAACAAGGAGTTTTGAGTGTCGCCGTCTACATTTTCATAAAAACCGATTACATTTTGGTTTGTTCTATATTGTAGACATAACCTCTTTTAAACAAAAAAATAAGACCTGCAAGGAAATAAATCCTCACAGGTCATAATAATCGTTATTCACCGTAAATTCCGGCACGGTCATTGATTACAAGAATACGGAGCATATTATCGTCAAGGTTAAGTTTTCCCTCGTCATCGCCTTTCAGATAACCCTTCCGCATAAGCTTGGTTACGGTAGGCTTTGCCCAGTTGGGCATATTATCATCTACCCATGCATAAATCATCTTGTTTTTCAGCTTGTCTACATCGGTTCGGATACTGCCGATTTCCTTTTTCAGTTCATCATACTGTGCCATCGTTAAATCCTCCTCATTTTCAGTTAATCTCTTTTTAAATGTACTCCATAATGCCCAGCCGTTTTTGTTCATGCTTGCCGGGCAGTTTTTACGGCTTGCGTCATAGTGGCGAACCACGCGCGCAAGCGGAATATTAAGTTCTTTCATAAGATGTTTTGTAAGTTCAACCGCATTTTGAAATGCAGTATTGTAATTACTGTCCGAATTTATACAGATTTCTATGCCGATGGAGTTGGAATTTGTTATTCCGTATTTTCCCTTACCGTCACCGCAGTGCCAAGTGTAATATTTTGTGTAATCATTGACCTGCAGAACCTGCGTATCGTCCACAAAGAAATCAGCAGATGAATTTCTGTTGCCGCCGTTAAAGTAGTTAAAGTGTGCGTTTGCGTTTGCACCTTTTCCTGTATTTCCCGTATCGTGAATTACGATATACACAGGCTTTTTCGTCCTTGCGGTTTTGTTATATGCAATCTGTTTTTTATTTATCTTCATCGTTTGAGTCCTCCTTAACATCTCGGTCATGCAGCTGATGCAGTACGCTCTTTATTTTATCCGGCACGGGAAGTCCCAAGTATGTAGAGTTTTCCAAAAGCGAGAGTCCTTCGTTGGATATATAGAAAAACAATGTTGCCGTTCTCAATACCGAGCCGGTTTTGATGATATAGACATCAAGGATATTTGCAAGTCTGACATATGCAAAGATAAGTACCTTTTTGCAAATCCCCTTGAACCCGACCTCGCTGGACAGCTTTTTATCCACAATCGCACACATCAGTCCCGTTATGTAATCGGCGGTCACAAATCCGACTAATGCGTAAATCAAACCGTCCACACCTCCCAAAAACCAACCGAGCCATCCGCCGATTGCCGTAAAAATAAATTGAATTAAGTTCCATGTCGTTTTCATGAATATCATTCCTCCTTAAAAATCTGCAGAGTGCTTTCGCTTGCGTCTGCGTTGTAATAGTGTGTTACCGATATATAAAAAACAGAGCCTGCGGTAGGCGCAAAACTTCGTTCATAAAAATATGAATCGGTCATTGGTTTGAAATCACTGTCATAAAGCCGTAGTTCGTGGTCGCCGCTTTTACGGTTTACTTTGATTGTATAATTGCCGTCGGTGATTGGTGTAAATTTATATACCTTCATTGTTTCCGAATCCGTCTTTATTTCAGCTGAAAGCAATGTCGGAACGGAAACCAGTGAACCCTCAACATTTGCATACACAGCCGTTGCCTTTTTTAGTGTACCGTCTATATTTACAAAGGCCTCAGACGGTCGTTTTTCGATACCGTAATTATTCGGAAAGATACCATAGAAATATTTATCGATTTCAAATTCCGAAAGTGTGATATTTTCCGTCAAGGTCAGCTTTGTGATTTCGTACCAAGTGTTCCATGTTCTGCTCGAACCCGGGTTTGAGGACGGAACGCACGCAATCTGCGTTATGGTATAGTTTGAAATATCGGTGTCAATCGTATATTTGCCATCGTCCGGCAGAGTGAACGAGCATACCTCATACCAACCGTAGTTTTGGCGGTAAATATAGAAATCCCACGACCGACCGAGAACAGTACCGGAGCCTGTGTTCTCAATCTCAATATCCATTGTTATGTGCGAACAGCCGGGCACAGCCGTGTTAAACAACAGCGGATATGTATAACATCGGTTAATAGTTACTCTCGATTCCGACCACTGATACTGAAATCTGCCTTTTTCGCCGTAGCTCTCGTACGGATAATCATACTTAAAATTAATGTTTGCCATATCACACCTCAGAAAGTTTTGATAACAATATCCCCGTAGCTTGTGGACGGTGGTGTTGAACCGCTCGTCCACAGTACAATGTTTCGCACCTGTTTTGTGGTGTAAGCTGTGTTGGACTGTGCCGTCAGTTTTGCGGACATTGTGGTATCGGAACTTTTCTTTACGAAATTGGTGTCAACATATGTTTTGTTGGCAATATCATAACTGCCGGACGGACTTTGAACCTTTGCTCTGCCATTGCTATCTCTCATCATAATACGGCTTGCGGTATATTCAGCTGTAGAATTATCAAGCTTTTGTTTATCGGTATAACTCATAAATCCATTTGAATTTATCGTAGCATTTTGATGTGTTCCGTTTGAGATGTGGTTTGCACATTCAGAGAGCGTGACAGGCGGATTTGCCTGCCACGAATTTTGCCCTGTGATTGCTTTTATCCTGTTTGCAAGCCAGCCGAGAACAGCCGACAGCTTGCCCTTTGAGGCGGAACTGTCGGGCGCTGTCTGCGCATAGACGCTTGGTGTGAGCAGTTCATCAATGGCATCGAAATTCTCGTTTATAACCGCAATGTCGGCATTATCCGAATACAGCGGTTTTTTTAATTTATGGTTTGTTGTTTCCTTCGGCATATTATCACCCCTTAAACCAGATTAAGACTTTATCATCGGATATACGCTTGAGAACAGTGTATCCGTTTTCAATTGACTTCACCGCCTTACCGCTCGCTCCGCATCGGCAAATATCACCGCTTTGGAGTGTTCCGTCATCGTATACGATCAGCTTGCCGAGAACACCGACAGCCGACCATTCCAGTCTGTCCTTTCTCGGAATATATTCTTGCTCCGGATTCCAGTCGGGATTTAATATCGGCTGAATTTCGATATGTTCCTCGGTTACAATATTGCCGTTCTCATCAATTTCAGCCGGAACGGTTACATCGTGGTACTGTATTCTTCCGAAATCATCCGTTACATATTTTCCTTGCCAATGCATCTCACCGCTGTCACCGATGATTGTCGGGGTTGCCGACACAATTCCAAGCGGTGTGTCAAAATCTTCGCACAATACAATTTTACCGTCTTTCAGCTTTACAAAATATCCGACTCTATCTTCATTATTGGGATTTCCGTCTGCCCATTCGAAATACTCCGCATAGTCGGCACATGGAGAGGTGTACTCTTTATCCGCATGAACACCGCCATCAGATAACACCTTAAACGCAAGTCCGGGTGTTTTGATTGCCGTTCCGTTTGCAAGTGCAATGGAGCAGGCATCTTCGTTAATTCCGTATTTGCCGAATGTGACAGCATTGTCAGCGGCAGAAATGACATGATAACCGTCAGCAAGCGAATACTTGCCCGTTGCCATGCCGTAGCACCCTCCGGCGACTGATGAGGACGCATATGATGAATTCCCGTTTTGCACAAATATGATGCCGTCCGGAAAAAGCTGATGAGCGTATTGACCCGCGCCGCCGGGACTTGCATCATGGGTCAGATATATTGTGTTTCCGCTGACCGATTTAACCGTTAAAGTCGAAAATATTATGGTATTGATGCTGTTAAAGCATCTGAAAATTATTATATCTCCGCTTTTAATTCCGGCAAGACTGTATTTTGAGTCTATGGTAAGTGTTTTGTCTGTCCAGTTAACATTTGTGCATTTCAAGGCACGTGCATAAACCTTTGAATAGTTCCCAACAGCAAACGAATACGGCGTATATACCTGACTTAAATTTAATGCTGCGGATTTCTCGCCTCCGGCGGTTGATGAGCCTGCCGCAAATCCGTAATCTCCGCTTGCGGATGAAGTTCCGAATGCCGAGGAATATTTCCCTTTTGCATTTGCCGAATTTACCGCAAAAGAATACATTCCCGGTGCTGTTCCGGCACACCCCGTAAAACTTGACGCACCGCTTGATGTTCCACCGAAGGAGATGCTTGATGAACCCGCAGTTATTTTGTATGCATCAATCAGAGGAATACAAGTGCTTATAAACTGATAATCTTTTACAGTGTGTGTTTCGTCCGGCGGATCTGTCGATATGCCTACATCGGTTGTAATTCGTACATAGTTTTCATCGGTATTTACCTCTAAAATCTCTACTATCTTCTTTGGAGATTCGGTGTACACCCAATCGTTCCATTCGGAATCAGTCCAATTAATACCCACGCTGAACAGAATCTTATCTCCGACTTTCAGCGGAATGTCAACTGGTTCTTCCGAATATGCATAGTAAAAAATCTTGCCTGTTTCAGCATCAAAAGTTTCGTAACTGATGCTGATGGAGTTGTACTTTTGTTTTCCGCTTGCAATCATGGTGATGTTATCTCCGACAACGATATTGTCCGAGCCGATGATGAAGTTGTTATTGCCGCAGACAATATTGTTTTCGCCCAATATGATGTTGTTTTCACCGTCAACATACCATTGCTCTCCGAAAGCGCTGCCGCCGCCCTGCGTTCCGTTCTGATAAATTTCGTTTAATGCGTCCACTAAGTTTTTAGCCGAGGTTTTGAGCTTTTCAACGTCACCCACATCGGCAAATGTGGCAAGACCTATGTCGTTCGGATGTATTTCTGCCATTATGTATTCCTCCTTGCGTATGCTTTGTTTTGATTCCATATAACCTTTGCATTTCCGTTTCCGTCCGTGCAATAAAAAATGCCGCCATCCGATATGTTAAGATTAGACTTAACCTCGAATGTCAGCATCCATTCCCATGAATAGTTTTTTGCCGCCGTCCATATCTGTATTTCATCAAGTATGTCTTGCCAAAGCCGATAGGTAAAGATGTATTCCACTGCCAAATGAGCAGGCTTTATCTCCTCAATCATCGACTTTATATCTTCCAAATTGTACGGCACACCCGTTTTTGATGTGAATTTTACCGCAAAGCAGTATTTTGACGGATATTCTATAATTTCAATATCACCGTTGATGAAGGATTTTGCAACATTCTTCATCATGGTTTTTGTGACCGTTCCCGTGCCTCGCAGCCTTGACAGTATGCGTCCTTTGCGTGTGTCAAGGTTAGCTGTGGTGTCCGGAACAAGTCCTACATCTTCCTCGTGATGTTTTATGTCCCTGTCCGATAGAATCACAAAAAACTGATTTTCGGTAAGTGTAGTTTCTGCGTTCAGCCTGTTAAATTCATTTTCGATAGAGCGAACAAGGTCATTCATAACCTTTGACTTTCGGTAATATCCCGGCATTTTCTCAATCAACCGTAACCACCCCCAAGACAGGCACTTGCGTTTCCGAAACGGCGATATTCTGCGTATCGTTATTCAGTTTCAGATTACTATAATCGGCAACCTCATCACAGGCAAGAATACAACCGCCGATTTGCGCATACGAGATATATCCGACAGAAAACACATTCTTTTGCAGATATTTTGTTATGCTCCCGTTGATTTTCTCTTTTGCCAACTCAAGGCTTGCGCCGTTTGCAAGGGTAAGCTTTGCCGAAACATTGATTGTCAGCGGCGCGGCGCTTTCAACCGTAACTTCCGCTCCGATCGGACGATTTTCTTCAATGTGATTTGCCACTTCTGAAATCAATTCTTCGCTTGCCACACCTTTTTCGGAGTTTATGATGATAACCTTAACAGTTCCGCTGCCGTTCCAAAGTGGTAAGCATTTAGCGTCCCCGACACCACTGATCTCCTTTGCCCACTGCTCATAGTGATATTTACTGCCGCTTGTTGCCGGAAGCGACACCTTTTCAAAATACCGGTCACGCAGTTCATCGTCCGTTTCTTCATTAAAACCGCCCGTTGCAGATTTCTTGTTCGTAACCGATACAATCCCTGAAAGGGTAACGGGAAAACGGTTTATTGCGCCTTGCGGAATGTTTCCGACAGTTCCGACCGTATCACAGATAACCGTAACATCAGCCGTTCCGCTTTCTCCGATTTCAACATTTTCGATAACAGAGAAGATAAGGCTGTCCGATGCGACCTTGTCACCAACCGAAATAACGCTTCCGGGAGTACCTGTTATTGTCACCTCTACTTGTGATGCAACACCGGACTTTCGTGTAATTCCTTGCTCGGCGGCTTTATAGTCGAGATATTCGCCTGTTGCCGTCAATGCAAAGCCGTTTTTTAAGATTTCCTCAAGCCGTGCATATGCCGTTTAAAATTCCCCCGATGTCGGCTTCGTCACATCATAAAAAATGAGCCGACATCTTTGTCGAACTCATCGGATATGTCAGACAGTAACCGTGACAGTATTTCGTCCTTCGTCATTTAACACCACCTCCAGATTTACCGTAATTGCGTTTTTGTTTCGTGTGATTTTGAAGTTTGTGACAGATTTAATCTGCGGATTTTGTTTTAGTGCGTCCTCAATCTCACGCTTTAGTTCAGCCTCGATAAATTCGGCGGTATAGCTGTTGCCGATAATTAAATCCTCCAAATGACAGCCGTACTCGGTATTATCATAGATAGGGTATCTGCCTTTCTCGGTTCGGAGTATTTTCTCTATCCATACTTTAGTTGCGCTAATTCCGTCACACTCGATCAGCTTTCCGTCACGCACAATAAAATCGCCTGTGGTAAAATCAAATAAATATGATTTTGTTCCGCTTGATGTGTTGCTTTCATTGTTAATCGTTATATCAGTTGAATTCGGAAACATCAGATAACCACTCCAATCACAATAAATTTCTGACCGTTTGCATACGGGAGCAGAACAACAGTTTTTCCGAGGTTTATATACTCGCCGTCCGCATTTTGTTCTTTTAGGTTTGTGCAAAGCATAATGTGGCTGTCGGTCAGAATAACCTTGTCGTTTATGCGTATTTTCGTGTTCGGCAGTTCAATAACCGTTCCGAACATCGGCGTGTAACCGCCACTGTTTTCACGCTCTTTGAGTAATTTTGCAAGTTCTGTTATGCCGTTCATGTGTACCTCCTAAAATGCGCATAGAAAAAGACGAACACGAATGCTCGTCTAAGCATGTTTAATTCAAAATTTGAAAGTTAAAATTAAAATAACTAATTAAATTCTCTCGTTTGACCAATTTACATCTGTTTTAATAATTCGACCAGGAACACCACCAATAATTACATTGGATGTAGCATAATCCTTACATAACGTAGTGGTTGCTGCAACAACGGAATCTCTTGATACATGCACACCTTTTAAACATGTTACTTTGGTTCCAACCCATACATGATCCTCTATCACAATATCTTTTGACTCATTGATACGTTCTCCTTGCATGTTTAAAATCGAGTGAGAATCCCCTGTTCGAAAATGCAGATCACCAGAAAACAAACAATTATTACCAATGTGGATTTTTGTGCCTTCAATTGCAGCAAAATGTGCTTTTCCACAAAGACTTGTATGTGAACCAATTACAATCTCATTATTTGAATCTTCAGTATATAGTTGAATTGAATTTAGATATGAATAATCCTTAATTATAATTTTATTATGATTACCATGCAAAATAATTGTACTATTATTGATTCTAACAAAATCCCCTATAATAATCTCATTATCACTACCATAATTAATGATTTTTAACCCCCTGAATAGAGAAACACCAATTGAAACCTTGCTTCCTTTTGCATGCAGCTTATTTTTCGGTGACATATTATTATATATTTTCGAACATAAGCAGAAGAATTTATGATGCGAATTAACAAGATTTACAACATTATTCTTATTCATGTTTTATTCCTCCTGATTTTGATTAACAACTTTATTTTTTTATTATACCACAAAATCACTCATTTGTCCATTGACATATCATATGAATTTTTTCAGTCCCCACTTTACATAATGCACTACATTATTTAATACGTGGTATAGCAGTTCACAACATCTCTAAGCTGCGGAGTGTATGTATTCACATAATTCGTACTTAAAAATACAGATTTCATATTTCCGGTATAGGTAGCGCCGCCTGACTTTACCTTGCACCCGGCTTGTTCAAATGCCGAGATAACAAGAGAGGAGCAATCATAGTTCGGACCCCATCGGCTGTTCTGGTCATAGCCGTAACTATTATCATTTGCAATTTTAACCGCCCAGTTGACGGTGCTTTCAATCACTGCACCCATCAGATTAACTTCACCTCCGACAACGTTATTGAATATTTCATATCTCCGTTTCTGCCGATTGTATACGAGAAATCATCAATCGTAACCGCCATATTTATCGGTGTGTCGGTGATGATAAACCGAATAGGGAGTTTTCTTTCATACCATGTATCTATGGTATATAGGTATCCGAAAGCAGTGTCACTCCTGTCACGCAGGAAAGGATAGTCACGGCACGGAAAGAAACTCGACCACGATATTTTCTTCAAGGCTTGCGTACCGATAAGGTTCAGCTGACCTTGCGATACCGTTTCAAACACCTCATTGTTTCTGCCTTTTGAAACCGTAAACTCCGGCGGCAGAACAGGGAGCCGTAAAACCTCGGCTCTGTTATTTACGCTTAAATATATATCCATAAAATAAAAAAACACCTTTCAAGCCGCAAAAATTTTTCTCAAAGTGATTGACAAAATTGCAGATGAGGTGTATAATGATAATAGAAAAAGGCAAGACCTCAAACGGTTATGCCAAGAGATTTATGTTAAAATAACACGCTATCCTTAGCACGGGGGCGTGTTATTTTTTTATGGATAGTATTATGAATAGCACTAAGGCTAATATCAAGATATCATATTCCACAGCGCATCCTCCTCCTTTCGTAGATTCCAACTTTTTAAAAGTGGTTACTATGTAAATGGAGTTATGGATGGCATAACCGCCCAGCTTTTACACTGTTTTCAGTCTTACCTTTAACATCGGATTATTCCGACCAACATATTATACACCAAATTTCTGTATTTTTCAATACTTTTTCTTGCTTTTCTACAAATTAGCCAATGCTAATTTCAATTTGGGTATCAATTCATCAACAATCTCATCTGCACTCTTGCCGTCTGCATAAATATTGATATAAAATTTATTCTCGCTCCGCCTTGATTTATCAATTGGCGATACCTTTGCACCGCTCGGAAGTGAAAGCATTTCAGGTCCTTTTTCACCAACTATAACCGTACCCGCTGTCCTTATTAAACCGCCGTTTGCAAGCATAGGAATCTGCGGTGCGGTGAATGTGGGAATTGCCGGGATACCGACAGCGCCGCGTATCATAGAGTTTATCGTGGAAATAATGCTGTTTATTGCGCCCTTGATAGCGCCGACGATACCGTTCCACACATTCTTTATCGCATTTCCGATTCCCGTAAATACGGAAACAGCGGCAGAGGATATGGTATTCCACGCACCGCTTAAAAATCCCGTTATACCATTCCAAAATCCGACAGCCGTATCTTTAATTCCCGTCCACAGTCCGACAAAGAATGAACCTATGCTTGTGCCGACCGAAACAAAGAAATCTCCGACTGCCTGAAATGCCTGCTTGCACCAGGCACACACACTGTCCCAATTCATCCAAAGCGCAACACCTATGGCAATCAGCGCTCCGATTGCGACAATAATAATACCGACAGGGTTCGCTGTCATTGCCACATTCAGCGCCCACTGCGCAGCGGTGCATATGCCTTGCACGATTGCCCATGCGTTCATGACGGTATTTATCGCAAATACGGCAACCTTAAATGCTACAATCGCACCGACAATGCCAGATATAACCGGAGCAATCCAGCCCCAGTTATTCACGAAAAAGTTATATACATCGGCTGCCTTTTGCACAACACCTGCAAGAGCGTTTACAACAAGCGGAAGCCCTGAGTCCTTTATCCAATTAAGCGCCGGCTTGCAAAATTCAAACGCATTAAACAGCGCATCTTTTACACCGCCGGCAATCGTGATAATGCCGGAAAACTTCTCACTGTTTTCTATGACGGCTGTTTTTATGCTGTCAAATGCCGACACACCGTAATTCCATACATTTTGAAATGCGGTTATGAGCGGCGGGAGAACATTGCTCTTAATCCACGAAAGCGGAACGGAAACTGCGTCTATTGCCGAAACAACAGCATTTTGTACGCTCGGCATTGCGGACGCAACATATCCGAAAAAAGTTGTGACAACAGGATAGAGCTTGCCGCCGATTACCTCCTGCATATCGCCCCAGGCATTTTTTATCTGAACGATTTTGCCCTCCGGTGTATTTGCCATTGCTTCGGAAAGTCCTCCGAAGTTTTGCTTTAACACCTCAACAAGCATAGCGGCTCGCTCGGTTTCGTTACCCTCTTTTAAGGTTTTCTTCTGCGCCTCGCTTAATGTTACACCGTATCGTGTTAATGCACTGACCGAGCCTGTCATAACCTTACCCATAAGGTTTGCCATTGACTGCATCTGATCTCCCGATACCGACACACCATACTGCGATACCGCCAAATCTTGTAATGACGGCAGCAGGGTTTTAATCGTGCTGCTCTGCAATTGGAATGTTGCAAGCTGTGATGCGCCTTGGATGGTAGCCTCGTCACCGATTGTGGTGATACCCTGGAGTTCTCCTGCATACTTTTTCATTGCATTTACATTCTCAAGCGTTGTACCCTTAACATTCATCATAAGGGTTTCGAGTCTCTGTTCAGACCTCGCCTGCGTGTCAAACAGGGTGATGCATTCCTTGCCAAACGAAATCATCTGACTAAACCCTGCATAAGCCGCCACAACTCCGGCAGCCTTTTTCGCAAGCGATGCAAGGCCTTCGCCTGTGAGTTTGCTCTGCGACTGCATTTTCTTTAGTCCGCCCGTTGCGTTGGTGGTGTGGTTTTTGAGGTTCTTTACACCCGTTATGGCATTTCTTATTCCGGCGGTGAAGTTATTGTCTTTGATTGAAAGTGTTGCTCCTATGTTTTTCTTTGACATTAACTATCACCACCTACTAATGCTGCATATTTTTTGTACTCATCTTCCATATAAACCTCATAACAAGCCTTATAGAACAGCTTATCGGCAAGAGGAAGATTGATGATTTTATGCGGCTCAATGCCTCGGTTCAGATAGTGACAGAGCATGGCAAGCTCTCCGTCACCTCTGATTAGTTTTTTATGTCGTCAACCGCCTTTACTCCGTCAACATATCCGGCAAGCCTTAAGCATTCAACCGCAATCTGCGGAATCTCACCCGGGTCAAATACTTTCTCGACAATCTCCATCGGCTCAACACATTCAAAAGCTGTCTGCAGTTCCTTTGATTTAAGGCAAGGCTCCGTCACGCATGAATAAACCATATATGCGTCGCCGTTATCCATATCCTGTGCGTCCCTTGCCAAATCCGCTGTCGGACTTTCAATTGTAATGGTGCCGCCGAGCGACTTTATATACAGTGTTGCGGTTTTCGGTTTTTTCTTGCTTTCAAGCATCTGCTCTTTTCTGCGGATAAGCTCCGCAAGTGTTATTTTTGTGTTTTTATTCATAATTCCATCCTTTCTAAGACCGCTTTATCGTACCTTGACGAGGTCGGGGAAGTAGTAATCGGTGAATCCGCCGCTGTATTCCTCGTCAATCATTTTTGCGTTTTCAAACTTCTGCAGCGTCAGCTCGTTAAACCACGCATTCTCGATTACAAGCC
>CAUGRT010000014.1 GCA_959602045.1 uncultured Clostridia bacterium
TTATATCAGATTTTTGGGTGTTTGTCGACTCTATTTATATTATACCACTCCAGTTTCGCTGAGTCAGAAAAAGTATAGCGTTTTTGTAACACCCGACGGCGAAAGCAGCAAGATGATTGCGGAGAATTTCAATTTCCGTGAAACTGTGCCGGAGATTAAAAATGTGGATGTGGTGTATTTGCCGACAGCCAAAAGCGGTACGCGGCTCTTCAGAATTGATTATATTGATTGTGCGGAGCTTGTTAAGGAGGATACCCTAACATCACCGCTGTATGACAGCAATGGCCTAATGTTCGGACAGTATGCGCAAAAGAGTATTTATCTGCCGAGCTATTACGACAATAAAAAGATTGCATGGGTTATCAGTGACAATGAAACGGTGGACGAAAACGGAATTGTGACCTTGAAGAACGGCACAAAGAATATTACCTTGTACGAAATCAAGGGAACGGAGAATGTACATACATCGGCGGATGTTTTGAAAGCACTGAAGCTGATTGAGCAGACGGAACGCGAGGATGCGGTCTTTACCCGTGCACAGGCGGCGGATTTGCTCAATGCAATGCGATATGTTATGAATTAGTATTTTAAATTTTTAAGGAGATGAAGATAATGAAAAGAAAAATTGCAATGGTCATGACAGTAGTAAGTCTGTTGGCATTGGCAGGGGGCTGCTCCTCCGGAAAACAGCAAAATACCGCGTCAAACAAGCTGCGGTACTGGCTGCCGTTAAACTCACAGCTTAATTCGTTGGCGTCCAATCTGGGGGAAACGCCGTTCGGACAGGAGCTGCAAAAAGCAACGGGGACGGAGATTGAATTTATCCACTCCAACAGCAGCGATCAGTTTGCGCTGATGTTATCATCGGGGGATATGCCGGATATTATTGAAGCCGATTGGGCGACTTATAACGGCGGTCCGGAAAAGTCTATCGCTGATGGATACATTATGAATCTGAATGACGTGATGAAGGATAAAGCACCGAATATCAAAGTTTATCTGAAAGAGCATCCGGAGATTGACAAGATGGTTAAGATGGACGAGGGCAATTATTATGTATTCCCGTTTATCCGCGGTGATGAAGAACTGCTGGTATCGACCGGCCCGATTGTGCGTAAGGATTGGCTGGATGATCTGGGCATGGAGCTTCCCGAAACGATGGATGATTGGCATACCATGCTGACAAGATTCAAGAATGAAAAGGGTGCGTCCACACCGCTGTCATTCATGAACTATTCCGCAATGTTCAACTATGGTGCATTTATCGGAGCCTATGGAATTAATAACACATTCTTTGTGCAGGATAAGACAATTCATTACGGACCGATGGAGTCGGGATATAAGGAGTTTCTTCAGGAAATGTCAAAATGGTATCAGGAGGGACTTCTGGACGCGAACTTTATGAGTGTAGACTCCAAGGCACTGGATAGCTCTATTTTGAATGGCAAAACAGGCGCAACTGTTGCCGGATTGGGCGGCGGTATCGGAAAATATATGGGCGTAGCGCCGGACGACAAGTTTGATTTGTGCGGCACGACATATCCGGTAAAGAACAAGGGCGACCGTCCGATGTTCTCGGCAAGACAGAATCAGTATTCGGGATTCGGTGCGGCAATCAGCAAGAACTGCAAAAATGTTGATCTTGCGGCAAAAGTTCTGGATTATAACTATTCCAAGGAAGGCACAATGCTCAACAACTTCGGTATTGAGGGCGAAAGCTATGAAATGGTAGACGGATACCCGAAGTACACCGAGCTGATTACAAAGAATCCGGAAGGATTGGCAATGGCAAATGTTATGTCAAAATATGTGCGTTCGAACTGGGTTGGCGCGTTTGTACAGGATAAGCGCTATATTGAGCAGTATTCCTCACTGCCGCAGCAGCAGGAAGCATTAAAGCTTTGGATGGATACCGACGCAGAACAGCACATCCTGCCGACATTGGCATTTTCATCAGACCAAAGCTCGGAGCTGGCTGATATTATGAGTACGATTACAACCTATCAGGATGAGCAAATGGTGAAATTCATCATGGGAACACGTTCTATTGATGAGTTTGATGATTATGTAAACGAGATGAAGAAAATGGGAATCGAAAAAGCAATTGAAATTTATCAGGCGGCATACGATACCTATGATAAGAACTAAAGAATCTTAAAAAGGAGCCGGGTCTTATGGCTCCTTTTTAAGATTACAGCCAGAGATTTTACAAAGCAGGATTCAGGAAATTCTATCTATTTTTCGGTCTGTGGAGGCGAGTTCCGCGCAACGTAGCGGATGTTTGAGCCGGAATAGAACGAAAAACAGATAGAATTTCCTATAACAATAGAAAGGAGTTGGAATATGAATATAGAATCGCATTTGCAGCATGCAAAATGGGTGACGGCACCGAAAGAGCTTGCAGCGCCTATCATTGTGCGTTCCTTTTCGCTCCGAACGCCGCAGCGGGGAGAGATTGCATTAAGCGCATTGGGATTTTTCGTTTTGTTCGTCAACGGAAAACGCGTTGGAAACGAATATTTTCTGCCGTCAAACAGTCTTTTTTGCAGACGGGATTTTGAGGATTTGCTCTATCCGATCTCGGATGAGTTTACATACCGATGCTATTATTCGGTATATGATATTACCCCTTATCTTCGGGAGGGGGAAAACACGATTGAAATCCATCTTGGAGATGGATGGTATCGTCAGAAAGAACGAATTGCCGAGGGAACGATGAAGTTTGGGGACGCATTGGGGACGATTTATGCAATGCGGCTGACGGATGATACGAGTGAGCATACGATTCTTTCGGACGGAACGGAGCGCAGCCGAAAAAGCCCAATTGTCTACAGTCAGCTTTTTTACGGCGAGATTTATGACGCGACTGCCGAAAGCGGAGAATTTGGGGTGGATATTTTATCCCTGCCGGAAACAAAGCTGTCGCCGGAGGATTCGGCGCCGGACAGAGTGATCAGAAAGATTACGCCGAAATTGCTCTTTTCTGATGGCAATCGCAAGCTTTATGACGCGATGGAAAATATCAGCGGTTTTGCGACTTTGTCGGTTTATGCGGCGCGCGGTGAAAAGGTCGTGGTGCGGTTTGCGGAAAATCTGAAAGAGGGACAGTTGGATTTCGTTTCAACCGGTTCGGATTATCAAAATCCGGAGGGCAAGCCGCAGATTATGGAGGATGTTTTTATCGGCGATGGAGAGCGGCATGAGTTTCAGCCGATGTTTGTCTGGCATGCGTTTCGTTATTTCGAAGTACGGGGAGTAGGAGAGGCAGTTTCGGTTTCGGTTGTTCATAGCGATGTGCCGAAAACTGCCGCATTTCATTCTTCCTCGGCGGAATTAAACTGGCTTTTTGACGCGTTTTTGCGAACGCAGTTAAACAATATGCACGGCGGTGTTCCGTCCGATTGTCCGCATCGGGAGCGGTTGGGATATACCGGTGACGGGCAGTTTTGCCAAGGGAATCCAGGGCGCGGACGCGTTTGCGATTTTTGCCGGAATCGGCGGTGAAAAAACATTGGCGGCGTTGGTACAGCGGTATCGAAAGCTGCTGCATTTTGATACGGGATTTTTGGCAACGGCGCTTTTGTGCCGGATTTTGTTTCAAAATCATGAAGAAGATTTGGCGTATGAGCTGCTCACAACCCATGAATTGGGATCGTTCCCGTATATGATGGATCGGGGCGCAACGACCCTGTGGGAGGATTGGAAAGGAACGATGTCCCACGATCATCCGATGTTCGGGGCGTGCGCGGTATGTTGCATCAAGGATATTTTGGGGATTCGTCAAACAACGTCCTCCGTGGCATATCAAGAGCTTGTCATTGCGCCGCGTGTGCCGAAAAAGCTCAAAAGCACCGAGGGATTTTTCATGGCGGATTGAATTTCATCACCGTAAAAACTGAATAAAATTAAAAAACAGCCGTGTGGAATTGCACGGCTGTTTTTATGTCATTTACAGTTTGATGATTCTCTCATATTTCCCGGCAGACAGCGTTTCGGTTGAACCGTTCAATGTTAAGGTTGCCTTGTTGGGAACTTCAAACAAGTGACGAATGGAATCCCCGTTTCTTTCCCATCTTGAATAGACCTTACCGTATCGGGTTTCAACGGAGGCTTCCGCCCAGTTTAAACGCTCGTCCGGTTGAGGGCATAACAGGACGTTCTCAAATCCCGGCATAGTTTCGTCAATCCGAATCCCGGCGATCGTTTCATACATCCATGCTGCCACTGCGCCGAAAGAGTAGTGATTGAACGAATTCATTTTCGTGCTCCACATCGTTCCGTCCGCGCGCATGCCGTCCCAATGTTCCCATATGGTGGTTGCGCCCATGTTGACGGAGAACAGCCATGAGGGACACTCTTCCCGAAGTAGCAGGGAATAGGCTATCTCCGGGTATCCGTTCTCGGAAAGCGCTTCAAGCAGATAGGGCGTCCCGACAAATCCGGTTGTCAGTTTATTTCCGTTATCGTGCACCAGCTGCGCAAGCTTTGCCGCGGTTGCCCGCCGATCCTTTGCCAATCGGAACACCAGCGCCAGAGCACATTCCGTCTGCGTTTTACATGCCGTGTACTTTTGTTGAAAAGCATTGACAATATTAGTATATAATTCTTCATAATAAGCGGAATCCATACCCAAAACCTTTAGGGCTTTTACGAGGATTTCGGTGGAATATGCAAAATATGCGGACGCGATAAAATCAGAATCAGACGCGCCTTTAAAGCTTCCGTCCTCAGCATCCATGCCAAGCCAGTCGCCGAACTGTGTATCGCCGAGCCATAAATATTCTTCTTCGCCGCGTGAATGCATATAGTCCACCCATTGGCGCATGCTTTCGATTTGCTGCTCCAAAATTGAGCGATCGCCATAGGTTAAGTACATCTGCCAGGGGCAAACGGTTGCAGCGTCACCCCATGCTGCGCCCGGAACAGCGTCCGGAATAAGATTCGGAATCACAATCGGCACACCGCCGTCGGGATTTTGCTCCGCCGCCAAATCATGCAGCCATTTGGTGTAGAATTTCAGCACATCAAAATTGTAAGAAGCGGTTTTGGCAAAAATTTGCGCATCTCCCGTCCAGCCCAGACGTTCGTCACGCTGCGGACAATCGGTGGGAACATCCAGAAAGTTGCCTTTTTGTCCCCAGATGACATTATGAAACAGCTGATTCACCTTTTCATTGGAGCAGGCAAAAAATCCGGTTCGCTTCATATCGGAATGGACTACGATGGCTTTAAAAGCGTCAATTGAAATATTTTCGGGCGCTTCATCCAAACGGATATAACGAAATCCCATAAACGTATGATGGGGTTTATAGGTCTGCACGCCGTCCTTGCAGGTATATTCGATTCTTTGCTTTGCGCTGCGCAGATTGGCGGTATAGAAATTTCCGTCCGCATCCAGAATTTCCGCATGGGAATACACCAATCGCTCTCCGGCGCGGGCGTTGACGGTAAAGCTGACGTATCCGGTCATGTTCTGCCCGAAATCAATGACCGTTTCGCCTTTGGGCGTTTGAAACATTGCAATCGGCAAAAGCGTTTCCTGTTCGCGGACAATTTCGCCCTCTTGAGGAATCAAATTTGTTTTCGGGGCATGAAGATAAACAACCTCATCCTGTTCCTCCGGTACACACCGCGCGTCATAGATTTCACCATCATAAATATTGCTGAATTTCACAGCACCTTCAGCCGCTTTCCATTGCTTGTCGGTTACGATTGTTTCGGTCGTTCCGTCTGTGTACTCAATCTCAATCGCCGCAATCAAGCCGGCAAGACCGCCCCATATATTCTTATCGCGCCACGCGACCAGCTCACTGCGATACCAGCCGGAACCAACGCTGACCGATAAACGGTTTTCTTTTTGAAGGGATTCTGTAATATCGTAGCTTTGATACTGATGCCGTGCGTCATAGGCTGTCCAGCCCGGCGCCATGATAAAGTCGCCGACTCTTTGACCGTTCAGCGTTGTTTCATAAACGCCCATTGCCGTGATTTGTAAAACTGCTTTTGCAATCGGCTTTTCGCAGCAAAAACTGCGGAAAAAGACCGGGCAGGCGTCCCCGTAATCGTTCTTGGGGCGAATCCATTTTGCTGTTTTGATTAATTTCATAAAATTGCCTCTCTCTCTTTTTAAGTTTGTGGGATGATAATGCTTCATCCCTCCTACATTATTATATTGTATCATATCTGATCTGTTAAGTCAATTGTCAAAATGTATGCTGACCCTCAAAAATCACAAATGATACATCAATTTGATTGCAGGAACCTGCCCGGAATACTTTACAGAAAGATGATCATGTGATAGACTAGGGGAAAGAGGTGTTTTTTATGTGGATTATATTTGCAATTTTATCGGCTTTTTTTGCCGGCGTAACGGCGATTCTTTCAAAGGTGGGAATCCGGGATGTTAATTCCAATCTGGGAACGGCAATCAGGACAATCATTGTTTTTCTTTTTGCATGGTTGATGGTTTTTGTGGCAGGAGTGCAAGGCGGCATGACCTCAATCAGCACAAAAACACTGGTATTTCTTGTTTTGTCGGGGTTCGCAACGGGCGCTTCATGGTTGTGTTATTTCCGGGCGTTGAAATACGGGGACGTGAATAAGGTGGCGCCGATTGATAAATCCAGTACGATTTTAACCATGATTCTGGCGTTTCTGTTTTTGCATGAGGGCATTACACTGTTGAAAGCGGTCTGTATGGTTCTGATCGGCGGCGGTACCTATATGATGATTGAAAAGCACGATCTGCCGGAAATCCGGAACGAAAAATCGGATTGGCTTCTTTGGGCGATTCTGTCGGCAGTCTTTGCGGCGCTGACTTCTATTTTGGGTAAAATAGGAATTTCGGATATTGATTCTACACTGGGAACAGCAATCCGGACTTTTGTTGTTTTAATTATGGCTTGGGTGGTTGTTTTTGTGTCGAAAAGCCAGGGGGAAATGAAAAATATCACGGGGAAAACGTTGGGATTTCTTGTTTTATCCGGTGTGACAACCGGACTTTCGTGGCTTTGCTATTACAAGGCTTTGCAGGATGGGCCGGCGAGCGTCGTGGTTCCCATTGATAAGCTGAGTATATTGGTGACGGTCGCTTTTTCCTATGTTGTATTAAAAGAAAAGCTCACCAAGAAAGCATTTTTCGGACTGGCTTTGCTCGTTCTCGGAACTTTGCTGCTGCTTGTATAAAATTTGTATAAAAAAGTTCCAACCAAATCGGTTTTTTTGCGTGTAATAAAGCAGAAAGGAAAAAGGAGGCGGTCAGATGTGAATGAAAAAGAAGTGATCAAACGTTGTCAAAACGGTGACAGAGCCGCGTTTGATGAGCTGATTCGAGCCTTTTACCCGTATGTTAGCAAATATCTTTTGAAGCTGACGCGTGATGAAGCCTTGACGGAGGATTTAACGCAGGATGTTTTTCTGAAAATGATCCGAACGATGGAGGATTACAAAATCAACGGTAAAGCGTCTTTTGCAACCTATATTATCACCATTGCAAAAAATACACTGATTGATTATACCCGTCGGAACAAGGCGGTATTTTCGGAACTGTCGGAAGCGGAAATTCAGAGTGGCGATAATATTGAAAATAAGGTGATTACCGGCATGCGGTATGAGGAAATCGTGCAATACATAGATGACCTGCCGCCCAATCAGGCAAGCGTGATACGGCTGAAGTATATTGATGAATATACATTAAAGGAGATTGAAGCGATTACGGGTGTCCCGGAAAAAACGGTCAAAAGCGGTATCCATGAGGGCACAAAAAAGCTGAGAAGTCTTTTTCACGGCAGAATGGAGGAGTAGTTTGGTATGGAAAAGGTTGATGTTTTAATTCGGGTTTTAGAGCCTGAAATTGATATGAAATGTGCCGAAATCCGAGAGAAAAAAAGTGAGAAGCTTTTGACGAGGGTATTTCTGGCAGTGGCAGCATTGCTGCTCGTGATCCCGGCGGTGCTGATCTTTTTCGGAATCAGCTTGTTTGCAATCTTTGTGCCGATTCTGTTTGTATCGGCGGTATTTTTGGCAGCGTCACCGATTTTAATAAGCAAAGAAGTTGAAAGTTATGAACAAGTTTAATGCATGGATTGAGAAAAGAAATTTTAAAAAGATTTTTATCATTTATCTGATTGCGGCAATCATATGCGGTATCGCAAGCACAGGTGCGGTGGGATATGTCTTTCGGGATAAAATCAATCTGGCACTTCAATATGAAAAGGCAGGCGAAGCCTTCAAAAAAGGAAAGGATGATGCAGAGCGCAGACAAAGCCTTGACAAGCTTGCCGATTCATCGGGCGATATTGTGGATGTGCTGCTTTTGGACGATAAGAATACTGTTGTTTATTCCGCAAAGGACACCAAGCTTGCATGGGATTCGGTGTTTGAATGGTAGTTATCCAATTCGGTTCTATTTTGCAGTGGTAACGATGTATTTCAGACGGCTGAATCCGTTTAGCCCGAGCAAGAATCCGCAGGAAAAAAGTCAGACATGGAATATGTGGTTCAAGGTACTGGCGGCGGTTGTTCCGGCTGCCGTTATCGGCTTGAAATTTGACGATACCATCACAAAGTATTGCTATACATAATGTTGTCAACGGCGTTAAAATCGGTTATTGCCAAGACGCTATCCTGTATGACGAGCAGCCGACGTTGTTTTCACAGTCATGGAAACAGCGCAAACGCTGGGCAAAGGGGTATTTGCAGGTTTTATCAAAATACGGAAAAGCTCTTTTGAGCGGCGCTGTTAAGGGGAGCTTTTCGTGCTTTGATATGGTGATGAATATCATGCCGGCAACGGTATTGACGATCATCAGCATCATTATCAATTTACTGATTATGTCCGTCAATATTTTTGATGCCGCCGGAATAAAAATCATACTGTTTTCATTGCTTCAAACCGTAGGCAATTTGTATATCACGCTTTTTCTGCTGGGAATGATCACACTGATCACGGAATGGCGCAGAATATATTGCCCTGCGATGAAGAAAATAGCCTATGCTTTTACCTTTCCGCTATTCATGCTGACCTATATTCCGATCTGTATTTCAGCATTTTTTACTAAAGTGGAATGGAAACAGATTGAGCATACCAAAAGTATCAAAATATCAAGTCTTTATAAGATTAAGGAAAAATGAAGTTCGGGTGATTTATCATGATTACGGCAATTGATTTTCGGATTCTGAATCTGATACAAAGAAAAATGCGGTGCAGATTTTTGGACTGCATGATGCCTAAAATATCCATGCTCGGAAATTTCGGCATCGTTTGGATTGTGTGCGCGGTTCTTTTTCTGGCAAGCGGCAAATATGAGGATATGGGCGAGGAGATTTTGTGGGGACTCATTTTCGGAGTTCTGTTCGGCAATTTATTACTAAAGCATTTGTTTGCGCGTCCTCGCCCTTTTCAGATTGACCGCACAAAATCCCTTTTGATAAAAGAACCGAAGGACTTTTCTTTTCCGTCGGGACATACGCTTTCCTCCGTAATCAGCGTTTGTGTCCTTTTGCATACGAATCTTTGGTTTGGAATTATTGGTGCGGCGTTATTTTTATTGATACTTTTTTCGAGGATGTATCTGTTTGTTCACTATCCAAGTGATATTTTGGGCGGAATCGGTTGGGGTATCCTCATATCCGAAACCGTGGTGCGATTTCAGCTATAGAGAAGCTGAGAGGAATTGTCGATAGTATTCGCAAAAAAAGTCGGATTGTTGAAAATATGAAAAAATTCTCGTGCAGATTATTCAATTCGCATGAGAATTTTTTCATTACCGTTTCTTTTTCGGCAAGGGCAATTCATCGTACATTGCCTTGAATAATTCGGTCAACAGATTTTTATCATCAACCTGCTCCACCAAAAGCATGTCCTTTGCTCCGTCATACGGCGGTTCATATACCGTGTCGGGCAGCATGGCGCATGCTGACGGCACCGGCTTTACCAAAAGCCTGTTGTCGCACAGATAAGCGGCAATTTTTCCGTTATAATAAAGGATATATTCGCCCATCATCTGACGGGAGGTGATTCCGTCAAGCGCCGATAACTGACTGATAATAAACGCTAAATATTCTTTGCTTGTTGCCATGATCGTTTTAACCGTCCTTTCCGATAGTATTATAATACGGGAAAGAGTGCTTGTCAATCATTGAATGAGTAAAATTTATCAATTTTGCAGATTTGCAAAAAGGAGCGGATTGTGATATAATAAGAAGCAATAGAGAAATTTTCCGCGTATGCCATCGGCGGCGGAATGGGAAAGGATTAACAGAATGATTATCATAGGAATTGACCCCGGCTATGCGATTGTCGGGATTGGGGTAGTGGAGTATACCGGAAATCGGTTCAGAACCCTCGAATATAATGCGATTACAACTCCGGCAGGCATGCCTACGGTGGAGCGGCTGAAAAAAATTTATACAGAGATGACAAGCTATCTGGTTCGCTATGATCCGGACGCAGTGGCGATTGAAGAATTATTTTTTAACTCCAACCAGAAAACGGCAATCAATGTTGCCCAGGCGAGGGGTGTGCTTTTGGTGGCGGTGGCGAATGCCAATGTCCCGATCAGCGAATATACGCCTCTTCAAGTGAAGCAATCCGTTACCGGATATGGTCGGGCGGATAAGGGACAGGTTCAGCAGATGGTGAAAACGATTTTGGGATTGAATGCGATTCCGAAGCCGGATGACGCGGCGGATGCGCTGGCACTTGCGATATGCCACGCCCATTCCAATAAAATGAACCGGATGCTCGGCATGAACGGCGTGCGTTAATCGGACGGATCGGCGGATTCGATTTTTGAGGTTTTGCGGATTTTCAATCTTTACGGGGAAACATTCTATGCTGATTGGAAAACGAAATATTATTGAGTATTTTGTTTCCGTATGTGAGAAATTCTTTGGCTTTTTTTATGAAATATCTTGAAAAAACGATTTGATTGTGATACAATGAAAATAACTTGTGAGTTTTTCGCGTTTGCGGATTCAAATTAAAGGAGGAGATTTTTTATGGAAAAAGAACAAGTATTGAAATCTCTTACGGACTGCGGCTTGGTAGCGGTTGTAAGAGCGAATAATGCCGAGGAGGCAATCAGAATTTCAGACGCATGCTTAGAGGGCGGTTGTACAGGAATTGAATTGACATTTACTGTCCCCGGCGCACATAAGGTTATTGAGGCTTTAGCAAATAAATATACAAACGGCGAAATGATGTTGGGTGCCGGTACGGTTTTGGATAGTGAAACGGCAAGAATGGCGATTCTTTCGGGTGCAAATTTTGTAGTAAGCCCCGGCTTTAATGAGGATGCAGCAAAGCTTTGCAATCGTTACAGAGTTCCGTATATGCCGGGCTGCATGACAGTAACCGAGGTGCTTCGCGCAATGGAAGCCGGTGCGGATATTATTAAGATTTTCCCGGCTGACTTGTTCGGTCCGAAGATTATCAAGGATATTAAGGGTCCTCTTCCGCAGGCAAAGATGATGCCGACAGGCGGTGTGGATGTTTCCAATGTAGATCAGTGGATTAAGGCAGGCGCAGTTGCGGTTGGTGCCGGTTCTTCCTTGACAAAGGGCGCTAAGACCGGTGATTATGCGGCAATCACAGCAACCGCTAAGGAATTTATCGCAAAGATTAAAGAAGCAAGAGCTTAATTACATATAAAGGAGAACGAAACAATGGCAAAGGTTGTTACAATGGGTGAGATCATGTTAAGACTTTCCACACCCAATAATGAAAAATTTATTCAGGCAGATGAATTTGACGTATGCTATGGCGGCGGAGAAGCAAATGTAGCGGTATCATTGGCAAACTACGGTCATGACGCAGAATTTGTAACGAAGGTTCCGGAGAATCCGATCGGTGAATGTGCGGTTGCAGCATTGAGAAAAATGAATGTCGGAACAAAGCATATCGCTAAGGGCGGCGAAAGACTGGGAATTTACTTCCTGGAAACCGGTGCGTCCATGCGTGCTTCCAATGTAGTTTATGACCGTGCACATTCCTCAATCGCAACGGCAACAGCGGCAGATTTTGACTTTGACGCGATTTTTGAGGGCGTGGACTGGTTCCATTTTACCGGAATCACACCGGCAATTTCCGACGCTGCGGCAGAATTGACCGAGGTAGCATTAAAGGCTGCAAAGAAGCACGGCGTTAAGGTTTCGGTAGATTTGAATTTCAGAAAGAAGCTTTGGACATCAGAAAAGGCACAGAAGGTTATGACGAATCTGATGCAGTATGTTGACGTTTGTATCGGAAATGAGGAGGACGCTGAAAAGGTTCTGGGCTTTAAGCCGGGCGAAACAGACGTTACCTCCGGTGATTTACAGCTTGCCGGTTATGAGAGCATTTTCAAGCAGATGGTGGACAAGTTCAATTTTGAATATGTGATTTCCTCCTTGAGAGTTTCAAAGTCAGCTTCGGATAATGGCTGGTCAGCTTGTATTTATTCAAGAGATACAAAGGAATTTTATCATTCCAAGGAATACAGAGTTCATCCGATCGTAGACCGTGTCGGCGGCGGCGACAGCTTTGCAGGCGGTACAATCTGCGGTTTCTTGGATGGCAAGAACTTTAAGGATGCGTTGGAGTTTGGTGTTGCGGCTTCGGCTTTGAAGCACACCATTCCGGGCGACTTCAACCTTGTCAGCCGTGCAGATGTTGAGAATCTTGCAGGCGGCGATGGTTCGGGTCGAGTACAGAGATAAGGATCTAAATATGGGGTGACATATTCGTCACCCCGTATTTAGATTGCAGACAAAATATCGGCAGAACACCTCAATCGCGGCTATAGCATAACGGAATTTTCGAGGATTCTTTCAATCAGTTTAACGCTTGCCTGAGAGCTTTCGGGTGTTACAATTTTTGGCTGAATGTTCTTTTCGATACACGAAACAAAATATTCGATTTCACCGCCGTAGCCGTCCGTATTGGAAATATTGATTCCGGTATCGGTATTTGTATTTTCTATTGTTATTTCAATTTCTTCACCGTTTTTCAGCATTTTGCCACCGCTGTAATTGAGTGCTCCGTTTGTAAATACTGCGCTAAAGCTTGCTTCGAACGGAATATTGTAATTATACCAGGTTGCTTCCGCCGTTACAATGCAGTTGTCATATACCAACTCCGACACAATAAAATCATTGTTATCCTTCAATTTGTGATATACACCGCTGACCTCATTCGGTTCACCAAGCACATATTGAACAAAATCAATATCATGGATAGATAAGTCGATGGGAGTGCCTCCGCTTTTCTCAAGATCACGCATCCAATCCTCCCAGCTCCAGTCGGGAATCGACGAAATGCGCTTCATATCAAGGCGCAGTAAATCGCCCAATTCTTTGGAATCAATCACATTTTTCAGATATATATACGCTTTCATAAATCGTACGACATGCGCAGTCATAAAAATTTTACCCGATTTTTTCACAGACGATAAAATGGCTTCTGTGTCCGCGGTTGTAAGACTCATCGGTTTTTCGCATAATACGTTGATACCTTTTTCGAGAGCCTTTATACTCATTTCGCGATGCATATAACTCGGCGTGCAAATATCCACGTAATCGGGATTTTCATTTTCAAGAAGCTCCTCATAGCTTGAATAAATATGGATTTTTTCATTATTAACTTTTTCTTTTGCCATATCTGTACGTACATCGCATACTGCAATGACATCGGCATTTTCAATATTCTTGTAGCAGTTAAAATGGTAGCCGCCCATTCCACCGATTCCGATCAATGCAACCTTTATCATATCAATTCCTCCAATAACACTTTTGCATGCTTAATATCTTCAATCTGCTGATCGCCCAAAATTTCACGTTCAATTGTGAGCGGACCATTATAGCCGATTTCTTTTAATCTTTGAATAAACATCGGAAAATTCACCTTTCCATCACCGAGGGGCTTCTCTTCACCGAGTTCGTGACCGTTTGTTGGATAGCATCCGTCCTTTGCGTGAATATCACGCACATATTCGCCGAATACATCAAGCGCGTCAATTGGGTTTGCCTTGCCATAAAGTATCAGATTTGCAGGGTCAAGATTGATACCAAGATTTCCTGTCCCTATATCCTCGATGGTTCTTCTTAATGTGACCGGGGTTTCTTGACCGGTTTCAAAAAGGAAGTATTGCCCGTTTTCTTTTACATGCTCTGCCACATTTTTTAATGCCGCAACAATTGCACGATATTGTTCAGTTGCGAGGACTTCGGGTAAGAAACCTACATGCGTTGCAATGTTTTCTACTCCAAGCATTTTTGCAAAATCCGAACCGTGCTTAAGCTCGTTCATTCTTTTAAAACGATATTCGGCAGGTACCAGTCCGAGCGTTAACGGGCCGTCAGTAAAATTCCAAGCCTGAGGACCGCTCCAGCCACACCAGAAGGTTGAAATGCTAACGTCATATTTTTGACAGTAACCCTTTATTTTTTCTGCCATTTCTTCTGTCATAAGTCTTTGTCGCCAGCAGCACAACTGACAGGAATTAAAACCCATTTCCCGAAGCTTTGCAAATTTTTCTTCAATCTGCTCATTATCAAGATTGATTAATACACCTAATTTCATGAAAATCATCTCCTTTAAATTTTCGTTGACTTTTTGATGCTTTTATTATATACTTAAAGTGAGAGAAAAGCAATGAACAGTTTTGATTATAATTAGCACGATTTTGAGGTGATATTGTGAATGATATATTATTGTATGAAGATATTTCGGAAATTGAGCAGGGGTTTCCGATTAAAATACGAAAATACAATGCCGCGGAATTTTCTCCGCACTGGCATGAGCATATTGAACTTTTGCATATCCTTTCGGGCAGCGGCAGCTTTTTTTGTAACTCGAATCGTTTTGAGGCGCAGGAGGGCGAAACGATTATTGTGAATAGCAATGAGCTTCATTCCATGCAGTCCGATAAATCGGTTGAATATATATGCGCCATTATCAATCCGTCAATATTTAATGATACGGAATGTAAAAATATTATCTTAGAGTCGAAAATAGCGGAGGATGAATTGATAACAGCAGCGTTTGGGCGTATTTTGGAGAAAGCGACTCATGCCGGCAGCTGCTCCGATATGATCATAAAAGGGGAGATCTATCTGCTCATGGCATATCTTATTGAAAATTATACCGCTATGCAGCTGTCCGAATTTGAATATGAAACGCGAATCGGCAGAATGAAAAAGATCAATATGCTTTTGGATTATATCCATGAAAATTACAACCAACCGATTTCAACATCGAATTTGGCAAAGATGTATTATGTTACCGAGAGTCATTTGTGCCGTATATTCAAGCAATCTGTGGGTATGACAATTCTGGAGTACATAAACTGTTTTCGTATTGGGAAAGCGGCTATACTTTTAAAGAATACCGATGAAAGCATTTCGGATATAGCGCAAAGCGTCGGCTATGATAATCTGAATTATTTTGACCGGTTGTTTAAACGATATAAACATATGCCGCCAAAGGAATATCGGGAAAGAAACTTTTTATGTAAATCCTTTTAATTCTGTTTGTTTGAAATCTCCTTGATATTTTAGGGTTAATAAACCATTTACTATGATATCACAGGAGATTTTTTATCTATATTTATACCGTGAATTTTTAATTTGTTTGAGATGAATTACTTTCAAGACCTAATAAAATATTTACCGCATGCTGTAAGTCGGCATGATCATGATATGCCTGTATCAGCTTTTTATCATGAGCGGTTAATTCGTTATTATCAAGGTGAATGTCAAGAAGCTCGCTCGGTGATACATTTAAAGCAATACAAATGCCGGCAAGCAAATCCACATCGGGGCGATTTAAACCCTGCTCCCAATTCGATACACGGGAATTTGATACGCCGATTTTATCGGCAAGCTGTTTTTGCGACATTTTATTTTGCTTCCGGTATAGGCTGATACGCTTACCTATTTCATAACTCATTAACATCACTCCTTCTGTATATTATAGCAGAAAATCTTAAAGCCGTCAATAAAATTTCAGAAATTATTGAAAAATCCCTTGACAATACAGTAAAGCTGATATATAATAATCTAAAATACAGTTATACTGTAAACAGGAAAGGAGAGGTGCGAAATGCAGGTATATGAAAAAGTACGGAATTACATAATTGACCACGGAATCAAACAAACCGTTGTGGCTAAAAAATGCGGTATATCCATCTCAACGTTTAACGCTATTTTAAACGGCAAGCGCACGATGTATGCTGACGATTTGAGAGCGATATGTTTTGCATTAAATGTCAGCCCGGAGTTTTTTATTGAGTTTGGAAAATTAAGCGCATGAATATCATAAAGGAGTTTTAGACAATGAAGAAAATAATATCAGCTATCTTAACGGTCAGTATGCTTTGGACAGCCGGCACAGCATTGGCAAAAGATTATACGCAAAAGTTTTGGGATGTGGAAAAGAGCCATTGGGCATTTGAATGTATCGCGGAGCTTACGGACAGAGGGGTTATAAACGGTTACAGTGACGGATCGTTTAAGCCGGAGGGGACGATAAGCCGTGCCGAATGGGCGAAGATCATGGTGGGTGCAGCGGGAATCGCAACGAATGACAGCAGCGTGCATTTCAAGGATACGGAGGGGCACTGGGCTGTTCCGTATGTGAATGCGGCAAGCGAGTATTTAACCGCTTATTCGGATAATACATACCGTCCTGATCAAGCGGTTGTGCGCGAGGATGTCACGATGGCTTTGGTACGGCTTAAGGGGTATAGCATAGATAATGTAGATTATTCTTATCTGGCAAAATTCAAAGATCAAAACAGTATATCCAATAACGTGAAAGCCTATGTTGCCGTAGCAGTGGAAAAAGGACTGATAGATGGTTTTGAGGATAATACCTTTAGAGGACAGGCAACATTGACCCGTGCAGAAGCCACAACGCTGTTATGGCGAGCTTTTCAATACGGGAACGACAACAAGGTAGTCAATACACCATCTGCCGTGGCAACCGTTAAACCTGCCACGGCGGCGCCCACCGCCAAGCCGACGGCAAAGCCTACCGTCAAGCCAACAGCCAAACCGACCGTAAAAGCAACCCAAAGACCGACTCAAAAGCCGACTGCAAAACCCACCAAGGAACCTACACCTAAACCGACAGAAGCGCCGACTCCGGAGCCGACAGAAGAACCCACACCCGAACCAACCGAAACTCCGAAACCGTATGCCGTTGATACTGTAGTAAAAGCCAGTGTCGGCGGTTATTTGATGTATAGCGATGATAAGGACGATAACATTTATTATGTAGAAAACAACACAGTATATAAGGTCAATATTTATGATCAAAATAAAGAAAAAATCGCAAGCGGAAAAGATTTTGTGATTGATACCGATGAAATGACATTATCAGATTTTCAAATAACCAGCGTTTGTTACGATGGTTTTAAAAACAGAGTTTTAGTCACCGGTAACTTCAAAAACATCAATGCAGTGGGCAGCGTGAACAACTATTATTTGTGCGCGGTGTCGGAGGATGGCTTTGAGGTTCTTACGGATAATTTTTTGGAAAAAAGTGACGCTCGCTTGGTAAAGGTATTGGATGATGGGAATTATATATGTTATATGGAACATTATCATAGTCAACAATATGGGAATACAACAGCCAATGTTATAGTAAGTTCTGAAACCAATATCATAACATCAGAAATAAATACAAGCAGAAGAATTTATTCTGCATATGATGACAATACAAAACTGTATATGTGGACTGGATATAATAGTACCTATTATCGTTATTGGAGTATAGTCGTAAATGATTACAAAGAAACATCAACATTATGGGATGATAATTTATATTGTGCCGCGCTGAAGAAAGATACGGTGGTCGGAGTAAATTCAGACGGAATCAATACGTATAATTTTAAGGGTAAGAAATTAAAGACCATTCCGTATGATGATATTGCCGTATTTGACAGAGTTAAAATTGATTTTTATGAGCAGGTTTACGGCAGGATGTTTTTAACGAATGATGATGATCTTGTATTCTATGATATAGCAGCAAATGCATTCAGAATATTAAAGCCGAATGAACAGTAGTTTAAAATTCATGCAATCCGTGGAAAAGAAGTACCTTTGAATAAGAGGTACTTCTTTGTTGTTTTGTAAAATAGCAGCGCATAAATAAAGCAGGAAAGACAACATCCGTCTTTCCTGCCTATAAAATACTTTTCTGCTCAATCGGTATGATTATTTTACAATAAATCTTGATAATTCATCCATAAATTCGTCGCAGTCGTCGGAGTGAACTTCAACCTTGATCGGCTTGGAAAGATCCAAACTGAATATACCCATAATTGACTTTGCGTCAACAACATATCTTCCTGAGGTTAAATCTACATCGAAATCATACTTGCTTACGATGTTTACGAAATCTTTTACATCATTGATCGAGCTTAATAATAAATTAAATGTTCTCATAATAATCCTCCTTTAAATAGCTTCCCCAAAAGCTTACTGTATAATGTGTAATCACCTATGTATCATTCTTGATTACATGTATATAATACATCTTTTTTTGAAATTCGTCAAGACCTATTGCACTTTTCGAAAAAATTTTATATAATAGTGCTAACAAATAAAAATCCAAATTGTTAAATATAGTTAAGTTTTTAAGGACTAAAATGAGGATAGCAGAAAGGAACAATGTTTTTCATGAATCATACTATAAAAAAGGCAGCATTTCATACGTTGGGCTGCAAGGTGAACCAGTACGAAACGGAGGCGATTACAGAGCTGTTTTCCGAACGCGGATATGAGATTGTACCGTTTGAGGAACAGGCGGATGTTTATGTGGTGAATACCTGCTCCGTTACGAATATCGGGGACAGGAAATCCCGGCAAATGATTCGCCGCGCGCGCAAAACCAATTCCGAAGCGGTTATTGTTGTGACCGGCTGTTATGCGCAAACCGCTGCGGAGGAGGTTTTGAGTATTGACGGCGTGAATCTGGTGATCGGAACAGCCGGCAGGGGACGGATTGCGGAGCTTGCCGAGAGTCTGGATCATACCGCAAAGCTGAATATGGTCGGGGATATTATGCATAATCATGAATTTGAGGAGCTAAAAATCACCAAATACGAGGATCGAACAAGAGCATTTATCAAAATTCAGGAGGGGTGCAGCCAATTTTGTTCTTACTGCATTATTCCGTATGCGAGAGGCCCGATCCGCAGCCGCAATGAGGAGGAGGTTCTTGCTGAGATGCGGGAGCTGGCGGCGAATGGCTTTACTGAAATTATTCTGGTCGGGATTCACGTTGCGTCTTACGGATTGGATTTGAAAAATACCTCGTTGGAACAGCTTTTGAAAAAGGCGGAGCAAATTGACGGGATTCGCCGGCTGCGCCTTTCCTCGATTGAGCCGATGACCCTGAATCGTGATTTTGTGGAAAAAATAAAGACGTCCAAAAAGCTTTGTCCGCATTTTCATATTTCGCTGCAATCCGGCTGCGATGAAACCTTGAAGCGGATGAACCGCAAATACACCACAGCGCAATTTAAAGAAGTCGTGGACGGACTGCGCGAGGCTTTTCCCGATTGTGCGGTTACGACCGATATTATGGTGGGATTTGCCGGGGAAACCGAGGAGGAGTTCCGGCATACGGTGGACTTTGTGAAAGAAATTCGGTTTGCCGACGCCCATGTTTTCCAGTATTCGCGCCGTAAGGGAACACCGGCGGCGGAGATGGAAAATCAAATAGCTCCGGAGATCAAGGAACAGCGTTCAAAAACCATTCTTGCCGAAACGCAAAAGGCGCATGAGGAATTTTTGAATCGGCATCTGGGGCGCGAGATGGAGGTGCTGTTTGAACAGCGTGCAAAGGATCGGATGTTTGAGGGAAAAACGGCAAATTATATTACGGTACATGCTCCGTCCGATGAGGATTTATCCGGTCAATTCCGCATGGTTCGGCTTTGCGAGGTGAAAAACGGACGAATCATCGGGAAAATCCTTGACGAAATCCCCAAAAAGTAGTAAAATAAATCTTATGAAATGATGTAGATAGATTAAGGGTATTTGGATAGGCAGATTCTCGCCGGGAAATTCATCTGTTTTTCGTTCTATTTCGGCTCAGACATCCGCTACGCTGCGCGGAACTCGCCTACATAAATCGAAAAACAGATGAATTTCCCGGACACTGCATGTTACAATCCCTTAAAAATTCATAATAAAAGGAGTTTTTAGTTTGACTGATCAATTTGAACAAATCAGAAGTATGATTTCCAATACGCCGCTTCTGGAAATCGAGTTTCGCTATCGGGGGGAGAAGCGCAGACTTTTTGCAAAAGCGGAGTATTATAATTTAAGCGGTTCGATCAAGGATCGTGTGGCTTATTTTATCATGAAACGCGCTTATGAAACCGGTGCGATTCAACCTGGGGAAACGATCGCGGAAGCAACCAGCGGCAATACCGGAATCGCTTTTTCGGCAATGGCGGCTTATCTGGGGCATCCGATGGTGGTTTATATGCCCGATTGGATGAGCGTGGAGCGTATTAATCTGATGAAAAGCTTTGGTGCAGAGGTTCGTCTGGTGTCCAAAGAAGAAGGCGGTTTTTTAGGCTCAATCGCGCGGACGGAGGAGCTTGCGGCGCAAGGCGGCGTTTTTCTGCCGGGGCAGTTCTCCAATTATGATAATGTGCAGGCGCATATTGAGGATACGGGCGCTGAGACGCTTCGTCAGCTGCATGGTCTGGGAATCGTTCCCGACGGTGTGGTTGCCGGAGTCGGTACAGGTGGTACGATTATGGGACTTTCCAAGGCGTTTAAAGCGGTTAATCCGGCATGCAAGGCATATCCGCTCGAACCGCTCAATTCACCGACGCTTTCCACGGGTTACAAGACTGGAAACCATCGGATTGCCGGAATCAGCGATGAATTTATCCCCAGTATCTGCAAGCTGAACGAATTGGATGATGTCATTTCTGTGGACGATATTGATTCGATTCTGATGGCGCGGATGCTTTCGGAAAAATTGGGAATCGGCGTGGGAATTTCTTCGGGAGCCAATTTCCTGGGATGTATTGCAGCGCAGGAAAAACTGGGCGGCAATTCGAATATTGTGACCGTGTTTGCGGATGATAATAAAAAATATCTGTCAACGGATTATGCAAAGGATTTTGAAGTCAAGGATGAGTATATGTCAGGAAAGGTGGAGCTTTTGGGCTATCGTGCCGTTCGGTAAAAGGCAGCGGATTCGTCCGGAGCTTTATAGGAGAATGGGACGCTCCGGATGAATCGTCGTTGCCGCGGCAATGCCTGCAATTTCAGCAGCACCGGCCTCTTTCAAGGCTTCGGCACAGTTTTTCATCGTGCTGCCGGTGGTATAAATATCATCTACCAGTAAAATACGCTGATGATCCATACGCCTTTTGGAAAGAAAGGCGTTTTTTACATTCAGAATACGTTCCGCGGCGGATAGTGAGCTTTGACGTTCAGTATGCCGGATTCTGACTAAGGTGTCGGTGTTCAGCGGAATCCCGATGACTTCGGCGATGCTGTGCGCGATGATTTCGGATTGGTTATAGCCGCGCTCATTCAGACGTTCTGCCGAGAGCGGTACGGGAATCACACAGTCAAATTCCCGAAGATGGGGATAGCCCTCAAAGAAATTCCGCAGGAGAATGTTCAGAATTTCGCCGTTTTTGAAGTTAGAGCCAAACTTGAAGGAGCGAAGTAGCTTTTCGATCGAGCCGCTGTATTCGAACGGGCATAAAAGATAGGACAGCGGTTCAACGGCAGGAAAACTGGAGCCTTGACGGGTGAAAGTGAGCTGATCGGCGCAGTCGCTGCAAATTCCGGCATGCCCCGATTTGACAAAGAAATCTCCTTTGATTTTTCGGTCGCAGATAACGCAAACACCGGAATCTTCCGGCAATAATGCCAAAAGAAAGCTTTTGAACCAATTCATCCAATCAGCGCCTTTCTATAAAATAATGATAGTTTCAGTATACACCATTTCGGCGAGTTAGTCAAATGTAATAAATAATATTAATTTTTTGTGACAAGGGTTGATAAATGTAAAGAATCATATTATAATAAGAACGTTGTGTGAAAAAACAGATCATTTTTGCAGGACAAGCAAAATTGGAATATCACCTTTTTCATTCTATTCCGGCTCAAACATCCGCTACGCTGCGCGGAACTCACCGCCCTAAAATGAAAAAGGTGATATTCCAAAACAGATGAATCAAGAACCTGTTTTATATAAATATGAAAGGAAATAGAATCAATGTCTGATTTAAAGAAGAATGTCACACATTCCTTTATGGGGAATGTTGCGATTGTCTTGGTGGCGCAGCTGATGGTGAAAATTTTAGGCTTTGTTTACCGGATTGTTATTACCAATATTGACGGCTTCGGGGATATGGGAAATGCCTATTATACGGCAGGATTCCAGATTTATACGGTGCTTTTGGCGATTTCATCGGTCGGTATTCCGAATGCACTGGCGAAGATGGTTTCGGAGCGGATTGCACTGGAGGATTATAAGGGAGCGCACCGGATTTTTAAAACGGCATTTTTACTGTTTGCCGGAATCGGCTTGGTATGTTCTGCAATTCTTTATTTTGCGGCAGGATTTTATGCAAATTCTATCATCAAAATGCCGGGGGCGGTTTATACGGTGCGTGCATTAGCGCCGTCGATATTCTTTGTCTGCGTTTCATCGGTTGTCCGGGGGTATTTCCAGGGAATGAACGATATGAACGCCACAAGCCGTTCGCAGATGCTGGAACAGATTTTTAAATGCTCCATTACGATTATTCTGGTTATGCTGGCAGTGGGACAGCCGCCGGAGATTATGGCGGCATGGGCAAACGGTGCGTCCTCGATTGCAACGCTGTTATCCTTTGCTTATCTGGTGGTATTCTATAAAAAACGCCAGAGCGGAATCCGCGAGGAGGTTCGCAAAACGGCTGTGGAATCGCTTTCAATGGGAACGGGCAAGCTGATGAAGGCAATTTTGATGCTTTCCATCCCGATTTCTCTGGCATCCATTATTACGGCGCTGAACCGTGTTATTGATACCGCAACCATCATCCGCGGTATAGAAGCGGCATTCACAAACGGGATTCCGGGGCATGTGGACGCAGCCGGAAAGTGGGTTGACGCCATTATGAATCCGACCGCAAAGCAGCTGAATGCAGAAGCAACAAGACTTTCGGGTATGCTTTCCAAGAGTGATACGTTGATTAATATGCCGTTGGCACTGAATTTTGCGTTTGCAACCGTGTTGGTTCCGACAATTGCCGGCGCATTGGCGGTGGGAAATACAAAAGAAGCGTCAAGCAAGGCATCATACTCGTTTTTGATTTCGATCATCTTGATTTTGCCTTGTGCAATAGGGTATATCGCGCTGGCGAAGCAGATTTATAAGGTGATTTACTTTAATGCGCCGTATGGCTATGATTTGTTGGCATGGACGGCGGTGTCGCTGCTGTTCAGCGCATTGAGTCAGACGATGTCGGGGATTTTGCAGGGAATCGGCAAGGTTTATGTTCCGGCAATCGGCTTGTTGGTCGGATGTGCGATCAAGCTGATATTGAATTTGGTATTGATTCGGATTCCGGCAGTGAATATCTACGGTGCGGTAATCAGCTCAATTGTTTGTCAGTTTGTGGCGTTCTTGATTAGCTTTCTGGTAATGGTAAAATATATTTCGCTGAAAATTACGTTGATGAAATATATTGTAAAACCGCTTTGTGCCGGCGTTTTGATGGGCGCTGCGGCAATCGGTGTCTATCATCTTGCCGTGTTGGCTCTTGGCAGCGGATTTAAGGGAAATCTGATTGCGACCGTACTGGCAATCGGCATTGCGGCATGTGTTTATTTTGTTCTGGTGATGGTCTTTAAGATTTTGAATCGGGAGGAGATTGAAACGCTGCCCGGCGGAAATAAATTATACGGACTGTTGTGCAAAGTCGGATTATATAAATAATAAAAAAGACCGTAAAAATTGTAGGATGATTTTTACGGTCTTTTTTTATATTAGATGGTTAATATTCCTTCATCGCTTTCGAGCAGAAGTAAAATATTTTCTTCTCTGCCGTTATCGGCATTAATATAGATAATAAAATTCTTATCCTTAAAGGTTCCTTTAAATTCATAGCAAAGGACCTCCTTTAGGCTGTCTTTCGGAATGAGTGCCAGACCGTTGCAAGTAACTTGTAAATTGGGAGCAATACGGCTTTTGGCTTCATTTTCATCCAATTGCGGAGTATTAAGCTGACGTTGGGAATGGTTCATCAGATAACCCTTGCTTTCAAAGCCTACAATACTGCCGTTATCCAATGCAACGCGAACCTTGATTAAGTCCGAATAACAGATGACGCCGTTCTGTGAATAAGCAAAATTGATGGTCGCGACATTATTGGTTTTCTCGTAGTAGCTGCTGGTCATATCGTAAATTCCGCGGCTTTCCAGAAAAGCAAGTGCCTTTTCAGTGGCATTTGCAACATCTAAATTCGCATTTTCTACGGAAATATTATCGAGGAAATACAACACATGTCCGCCTTTTTTGGTAATGCTGATGGAAATCTGTTCACTTCCGTTGGCGGCGGTGAAGTTATAGGCAGGGATTTGCGTGTTTTCGGTTTCGCTTTCTTTCTTTAATCCTCTGCCCTTATCGCCAAGAAACTCCTGGGCGCGTTTTAGTGCGTCCTCCTCGGAAATTTCAGCGGCATTTTCCAGCATAACGGGACTGCGGTTTTCGATATGCTCCGAAAAGGGGCCGTCATAGATGAGTGCCGGATATTCGTCAAATGCCTTTTCGACATTTTCCATGCTTTCCAGGATTCCGTTTTCATCGGCAGAAGCCACATTCCTCTTTTGCTTTTGATTCATTTGCGAAAGCTTGATATTGCCGGCGTAAATCTCATTTTGGATTTTGACTAAGTTTTCCTTAAGCGAGGCAGCAAAGTCATTCAGATCGGATAAGGTCTTATACTGTTCCTGGGAGATTTCCTCGCCCTTGATCATAGACTGCGACAATACATAGGTATAATCGCCCACCTGTGACAGGAATTTTGAGGTATTATCCAATTGTATTTGTGCAGTAGGCAGTTGCCCCAGGCACGATTTTGCTTCTGCTGCCTCGGAAAAAATATCGTTTGAGATTGAGGCAAGCTGCGCCGGGGTGTGGGCGAGCTGCGCTTTTGTCAGCTTGACATCAATATTATCAATATATCCTACCAGGTCAGAAAATGCGCGGTTGTAGGAATTTTCAACATTGGTTTCCAATGCCTGCGCATTTTTTTGGGTGTTGATTCCCCATATCAGAACGGCTACCAGCAATGCACCGAGAATTGCATATAGCCAGGGGTGAATACTTCGTTTTGATTTTTCCGTATTTTCCATAGGAATCCTCCATTCCGCCGCCAAACGCGGCATAATTATTTACAAAATCTATGTTTTCCGATTTTTACAATCAGCGGACGTGACCAGATCCATGCGTTTGTCGCAGTGTCCGGATTGAAATAGTAGATTGCTCCGCCGGACGGATCCCAGCCGTTAATAGCGTCCTCGCATGCTTTATATACGGTAGAGCCTTCGGAGATCGCGACATTAATCTGACCGTCCGATACCGCGGTGAATGCGCCCGGCTGATAAATAACACCGGAGATGGTATTGGGGAAGGATGAATGTCGCACACGGTTTAGGATAACCGCCGCAACAGCAACCTGACCCTCATAAGGCTCTCCGCGCGCTTCTCCGTTTACCGCACGCGCCAGAAGCTGCTTATCCGAGGAAGAATACTGCGCCCATGCGCACAGCGGAAATGACGCGAGCAGCGTAAGGCACAGCAGAGATGCAATAAATTTTTTCATGATATTGGTTTCCTTTCGGTATTTTTTGTCATTATAATGACTTGATGACAAGAAACGATCATTTGAATCGCCGTTCCTTGCTGTTTTAGTTATTATTTACTGCAAGGTATCAAAAAATACAAATCAGGCAATATTTTTTACAAGGTAAAGAAATCATAAAATAGCGGTCGATTACAACTCTGAAATGAAAAATCATCTGTTTTTGAATGGATGGAGGCGAGTTCCGTGCAGCGTAACGGATGTTTGAGCCGGAATCGAGTCAAAAACAGATGATTTTTCAAAGCGCCCTGTCTGAATGGTTCGCATGAGCATTTCTTATATTCCCAATATGGTGCAGGAACATTCATCCGTTTTTCATTCCGCTGCGGCTCAGACATCCGTTACGCTGCACGGAACTCGCCTACGCAGACTGAAAAACGGATGAATGTTCTATTGGGGGTTGTGCGTGTGAAAACGCATAGTCCAAGTGTGGGCGCAGGAACTTTTATTCATTTTTCGCTCCGCTGCGGCTCAAACATCCGTTACGCTGCACGGAACTCGCCTACGCAGACTGAAAAACGGATGAATGTTCTATTGGGGGTTGTGCGTGTGAAAACGCATAGTCCAAGTGTGGGCGCAGGAACTTTTATTCATTTTTCGCTCCGCTGCGGCTCAGACATCCGTTACGCTGCACGGAACTCGCCTACGCAGATCGAAAAACGAATAAAAGTTCTATTGGGAGAGCGCATATTGTTATGATTTTAAAAATGATTAAGGAGCAGAGGATTGGATGAAAGCGTTTATTTATTCATTAATTATTGTACTGGTGATGACACTCGGAGCCGTTTCACTGGATGAGAGCGTAGATCATGATTTGCAAAGCGGTTTGCTGCGGCTGCATATCGTTGCGGACAGCGATGAGGTGCAGGCGCAGGCTGTGAAATTAAAGGTTCGGGACGCGGTATTGACACAGGTTCATCCGGAGGATAAAAATTTTTTGGAAAGCGCAGAAACCGCCGCAAATCGGGTGCTTGCCGAAAATGGCATGGATTATCGGGCAAAGGCGTATTACGGTCGCTTTTATTTCCCGACCAAGCAATATAAAAACATCACGCTGCCTGCCGGGAAATATTACGGCGTGCGGCTGGTATTGGGGAGAGGTTCGGGAAAGAACTGGTGGTGCATCCTGTATCCGCCGATGTGTATGGTCAATGACCGGGAAATGGCACTGGAAAAGGACTCCGCCGAGATTCTCAAACGCACGCTGACGCCCCAAAGCTATGAGCTGATTACCGCACATGGCGATAAGATTCAGATTCGATTTAAAACAGTAGAAATTATACGCAAAATTCAAAAAAAATTTGTGAAATAATTTTCAGATAAAAATAATACAAATGTCGAAATTTATACATTAATATTGAAAATGATGGTTGATTTTTTGGGAAAACTATCGTACAATAATAATGCAAAAAAACAACAGATGTATAAATTCATACACTATAGTCAAGGAGGACATGGACTTGAACGAGCAAAATTCTGATAATTTTATGATAAAGCTTGCGACTTTTATTGTTGATAAAAGAAACATCGTCTATATGTGTTTTGCGATTGCACTGATTTACTGTTTGATTTCGATTCCGAAGGTTAAGGTCAACAGTGACATTACATCCTATCTGCCAGACGATACGGAAACGCGGCAGAGTCTGGATATTATGGATAAGGAATTTACCACCTACGGAACCGCGAAAGTAATGGTTGCCAACATTACCTATGAAAACGGAGAAGCGTTGCAGAAGCAGATAGAAAAGATTGATGGAATCAAGGGGGTTGAGTATGACAACACCGAGGAGCATTACAAGGACGCTTCGGCATTGTTCAAGGTGGATTTTAATGATGAGGGAGATTCGGATCAGAGTGAGGCGGCACTGAATAATTTGCGTGAGTTGCTTTCGCCGTACGATACCTACATTTCAACTGCGGTAGCGCAGGAGGCGGAGGACGCCAAAGCCCTGGATAAGCAAATGACACAGATTTTGTTGTTGGCGGCGGTTGTAATTTTACTGGTACTGCTGTTCACCTCGCAGACCTATGCGGAGGTTATCGTTTATGTGACGGTGTTCGGAACGGCGGCGTTGCTGAATATGGGAACAAACTACTGGATGGGTGAAATTTCCAGTATCACCAAATCGGTGGCGGTGGTGCTGCAATTGGCATTGGCGATTGACTATGCGATCATTCTGGCACATCGTTTTGATGAAGAAAAAGCCGTTTACGGAGAGGATACCCGGAGAGCGATCATCGTTGCGCTTTCCAAAGCAATTGTGGAAATCAGCTCATCTTCGCTGACGACCATTTCCGGATTGATTACGCTTGCGCTCATGCAGCTGAAAATCGGATTCGATATGGGTATTGTTTTATCCAAGGGAATCGTGTTCAGTATGGTGACGGTGTTCTTCCTGATGCCGGGATTGTTATATCAGCTCAATTCGTTTATCGAAAAAACAAGGCATCGTTCCTTTGTTCCGTCGATTGAGAAATTTGGTAAGCTGGTTGTATCGACACGATATGTTGTTCCGTTTGTCTTTTTGGCGGTTATTATTTTCGGCGCGTATTTCAGCGGAAAATCGCAGTATGCATACGACACCGAAACGATTGAAGCGACGATGCAGACGGAAAAGACGATTGCGAAAAATAAAATTAACGATACCTTTGGTATTACCAATCAAATGGCGGTTATTGTTCCGAAAGGGGATTATGTCAAGGAAGGAAAGATTCTGGATGAAATCTCCAAGCTGGATAATGTAAGCGACGCCTTAGGACTGGCGAATGTCGAGGTTGAGCAAAACGGAAAAAAGCATATTCTGACCGAAAAGCTGACGCCGCGTGAGGTTAGCGAGTTTATGGATATTGATTATGATACCGTGTGCTTGTTATATCAGGCGTATGGACTGGTTAATGAAGAATATGGCGCATTTTTCCGGGATATTGATGAATGTAAAATCGCGTTGATTGATCTGGTGGAATTTATCAAGGAGGAAATGGATAAGGAAGTTATCGACCTTGAGGATAAAACAGACGATTTTAATGATACATACAACGACCTGCAGGAGGCAAAGAAGCAGCTGGAGGGCGAGGAATATTCCAGAATGGTTTTTGAATATAAGGGCGCGGTTGAAAGCGAGGAAAGCTATACCTTGCTGAAGCAAATGAAAGAGATTGCCGGAAAGTACTATGATAAGGTATTGGTTGCGTCCAACACGACGTCAAGCTATGATTTGTCCAGTTCCTTTGCGAGTGATAATAATAAAATCAGTTTGCTGACAATTATCTTTGTCTTTGTGATTCTGGTCTTTACCTTTAGATCGTTCGGGATTCCGGCGCTGTTGGTAACAACGATTCAGGGAAGTATCTGGATTAATTTTGCGATTTCCTATTTGCAGGGCGTGTCGATTTACTTCCTGGCGTATCTGGTGGTAAGTTCGATTCAGATGGGTGCGACGATTGACTACGCAATTGTCATGACGAACCGTTATGAGGCATTAAAGGCGGAGTATCCGGATCGCAAAGTGGCGGCGGTACAGGCAATCAACAGTTCTTTCCCGACGATCTTTACCTCCGGCTCCATTTTGACAATGGCAGGATTTTTGGTAGGCTTTATCTCAACCGACCCGACGATTTCCTGTTTGGGTAAGGTACTGGGAAAAGGTACGCTGATTTCGATTATTTTGGTTATGCTGGTTTTGCCTCAGATACTGATTATGTGTGACAAGTTTATTGAAAAGACTTATTTCAAAACACAGACGAAGAAAACCGCGAAGAAGCGCGAGGGTACGATTCTTGTCAACGGAAGAGTATCCGGCTATGTGGAAGGCCACATTGAGGGAATTGTGCGCGGAGTCATAAAAGGTAAGGTTGACGCAAAAATGGAGAGTGACAACAATGAGGGTGAGGAAGATGAAGAAGAAAATCAAGACGAATAGTATTGCTCTTGCAGCCGCAGCGGCGATGATATTCAATCTTTTTGTTCCGTTTGCATTTGCCGAGGGGGATAAGGCATATATTTATCTATCCAGTGCGGCAGATCTTGTAGAGCTGGCGAATAACTGTATGATTGATTCCTACTCCACAGGGAGAACGGTTGTGATGAAGCAGGACATTGATCTTTCGGGAACGGAATTTAATTCAATCGGGTATTTTAACGGAACCTTTGATGGCGCCGGCTACACAATCAGCGGCTTAACACTGGAGGTTTCCGACCCCGAAAGAGGATTTATCGGCATTATTGGCAAAGATGGGAAGGTCAAGAATCTGAACATCAAAGCTGATATTAAAGAGCATACGGAAAAAAAGAATGATAAAAAGCTGAAAATTATTGATTCCATCGCAGAGGAGGTTGCCCCGGCGGCGGAACGTCTGGTGGATAGTCCGAGCGGAATTTATACCATCGGCGGTATTTGCGGCATTAATAAGGGCTTGATTTCGGGATGCACCTTTACGGGAACGGTTAAGGCAGACAGAAATATCGGCGGAATCTGCGGTATCAACGAAAATACGGGACGGATCGAAGCCTCCGCAAACAAGGGCGCTATCACCGGAAATGAAAATACCGGCGGCGTATGCGGAAAAAACAGCGGTGTTTTGAAGTGGTGCACCAACGAGGGAAAAATCAACAGTGAACCGAATGAAACGGCGAAGAATACCGGAGGTATTGCCGGAACGAGTGACGGTGCGATTTTGCAGAGCAAAAATAACGGCGTTATTGGATACCCGAATACGGGAACCAATACAGGCGGTATTGTCGGAAGTCAGAGCGGGTTTGTTTCGGAATGTGAAAATAAAGCGCAGATCTACGGCAAAAAGGAGACTGGCGGTATCTGCGGACGTTTTGAGCCGTATATCAATATTGATTTTAAGCAGGATGAGTTGGGGAAAAAACTTGATGAGCAAAAGGCACAGCTTAAAAGCGACTTAAATTCCATTCATTCCGATATCAAAAATGATGCACAGAAGGTACGGGATAACTATAATGCGCTTCGAAACGGCTTATTCCCGGAGCTGCGTAATGGCGCAGGCTTATTGGATCTTTTGGGGGGCGGCTCCTCTGTGGGCGGCAGTCTGCAGACCATTGCGGATAGTCTGGCGGCGTTAAACAATGCTTTGGGCGGTCAGGTTGAAAGCGTGGATTTAAGCGGCGGTATGGATTCTTTAAAGAATTTGGTTGACAGCACCGATAGCACGGTTGCCCGGTTGGCGGATAATATGGATACTATATCGTCAAGCCTGGAAAGCAGTAATACGGAAATTGACGCACTGGTGCAGGAATTGAGCAAGGCGGTTGCGGACGGAAATACAGACCGGAGCGATCTTACAGATACGATTACGAAAAAAATAAAAGAATTGGATACCAGTCTGAATATGGATTTGGGCGGAGTCGATGTCGGCGGAATCGACATCAGCGGTATTGATCTGAGCGAAACGGATTATCAGCTGTCGAGAGCGATTGAGGAAATCAGCGAATTATTGGGAGATGATATAGCCGATCTGTTTGATCCGCTTTTGAAAATCAGTGACGCGATTAAAGATGTGATTAAAAAGTTGAATGACCGCCATCAGGCGATTGAAGACGCGAAAAAGAAGTTAGAGGAGCTGTTGGAGCAATTAAAACAGAACGTTCCCACACTTCCGCCGAAAGGCACGCCAAAGCCGACCAATCAGCCGTCGGAAACAACGCTTCCGTTGGTGACGGAGCAGCCGAAGAAAAAGTCGTTAAAGGATTTGGTGTCCAAATTGGAAACGACAGCTTATGCGGAGGACGGCGAGGATAAAAACGATAAGACAACATTGCAGCGCCTGGCGGATATGGATATTCATGATATGGATATCCCCGTCACAAGAAAGATTGCCGGTGAGGAATTTGACAGTGCGTTGATTAAATATTGTATCAACAGCGGCCCGGTAAACGGCGTTTCGGATGCCGGAGGAATTGCCGGAGCGGTAGGCTTTGAAATTGCGATTAATGATAATGTTAATAAAAACGGACGAATTTCACTGAATCCGTCTACGGCGATTAAGGCGGTTATCGGAACCTGCATTAATGAGGGGACGATTACGGCAAAGAATACGACTGCCGGTGGTATTACGGGATTCAGCGATTTGGGCAGCGTCAAGGAAAGCTTGAATACCGGTGATATTACGGTGACGGAAGGTTCATATGCCGGCGGTATCACGGGTTATCACCTGAATAATATCACAAGATGTATTTCAACGGGAGATTTGTCAGCAACCTCTGATATTGGCGGTATTGTCGGAAAAGGTACGAATATTGAGGGGAGTTATGCGCTTGCGAGAACCACCTCCGAGGGAGAGCGGTGCGGTGCGATTGCCGGAAGTTCTTCGGGAACAATCAAGTACAATTATTTTCTGAAAGAAAAGCTGGGCGGTATCAACGGCGTGGACTATAAGGAGAAAGCGCAGGGCGTATCGAAAGAGGTTCTGGCGCAGAACGGAACGATTTCGAATGAGTTGAAAGGCTTTAGCAAGGATCATTATGCGGCGAGTGAAGGCGATTTGTATATGCCGCAGCTGAAAGCATTTACCGAAAATACAGCGGAGAGCCTGGGTAATGCCTTAAAGGCAAAATCTGCGGATGCGGCACAGTTTAAGTTCAAGGCAACGTTTATTTTGAACGGAAAAGAGATCAAAACTGTAAAGCTCAACTACGGCGATACCATCCCCGAAAATGAGATTCCTGTTTTGGATAAGAGAAAAGGGCAGTATGGCGTGTGGGATAAGGATACCAAGCAGGAAATCGTGCGAAATACGGTATTTACTGCGGTATACAGCCAATCTACCTCAGCGTTAAGCTACGGCGGAGAGCCGCCGGTTCTGCTGACCGAGGGGAATTTTAGCCCCAGTGCAGTTCTGGAGGTTAAGGAGCTAAACGCTAAATCCATTGTCAATGATAAGGTTTACGAGCCGAAGTGCGGCTATCAAATCAAGATCACGGAAGGGGAAAAGGAATACAGCGATACGATTACTGTGCGTGTACGGGATGATAACGGTAAGAATACAAAGATTGGTATCATTGAAAACGGCGCGGTAGTGGTTACCGATGCGGAGCGTGACGGAAGCTATATCAAGTTTGAGATGACAAAGCCGGGTGAATTTATTGTGCTTCGGCAGAAAAACAGCGTCATTGCTCTATGCATGATGGTTGCCGGAGGATTGATTCTGATTTTGCTGCTCCTGACGTTGATTAAGAAAAGAAAGAAGAGAAAGCAGTTGATTCAAACGGCGGAGGCGAACGCACAGCTGGAAGAAGGTTCAAAAACACCGCTCATCGAGGGAGAATAAGGGTGCGCAAAGATTTGCTATTTGAAAAGGAAAAAGACTGATTTTCTTTCAGTCCGGGAGTTTGCGAAAGGAGCTCATGATTACAAAGATGGAAAAAGAAAAAAGAAATCGCAATGCACTGCGTTCACAAAAGATGTTGATTAATGCCTTTGTGGATCTGGTTCAGGATACGCCGCCGGAAAAAATCACCGTTACCAGTATTGTGAATAAGGCAGGCTTGAACAGAAGTACCTTTTATGCGCATTTTAACCGTCCGTCCGATATTGTCAATTACATAGAGCAGGATATTATTGATAATCTGTGTAATTTCTTGGACGATGTTCCGGCGGACTCATTGCTCACCAATCCGAAGCCGCTGATGGATAAAATTGCGGATTTTGTCACCGAACGCAAGGATTTTTATTGTATGATTATCAATGCCAGAGGTGCAGGGGATTTTCTGGAGAAGCTGAAAGACGTGGTTACGGAGCGGATGCTGGAGGATAAGGTTACACTGGCAAAAATCAAAAAGGAAGAGTCGATCGTGATTAATTTACGCTTTTTTGCCGGAGGCTATATATCGCTTTATAAGGACTGGTTCCGCGGCAGAATTGAAACGGATCCGCATGAATTTTCTGATGTTGTGGCAAAGACGATTGTCGGCGGCGTCAGAGCCTGTTTATAATGACTTGACAATTTCAAAAGATTCGTATATACTATAAATAACGGATCGTAGGATTTAGTTTCTGCAATCATAAAAAATCAAAGCATTCATGAAAAAGCCGCATCGGTTTATTGGTGCACGGCTTTTTTGTGGCTTTATGCCGCGTCAAAGCGCGGCGGACGGGAGAACAAGATGTTTAAACTGCTACACAAAAACGGAAAAGCGCGCCGCGGTGAGTTTCAGACGGTTCACGGAACGGTTCAGACGCCGGTATTTCAGAATGTCGGAACGGCTGCCGCAATCAAGGGCGCGGTGGATACCTTTGATTTAAAAGAAATCGGCTGTCAGATTGAGCTGTCCAATACGTATCATCTTCATCTGCGGCCGGGAGATAAGACGATTCACGATCTGGGAGGACTGCATAAATTCATGAATTGGGATCGCCCGATTCTGACGGACAGCGGTGGATTCCAGGTATTCTCTTTGGCATCTCTGCGTAAAATTACGGAGGAGGGTGTGCATTTCAGCTCTCATATTGACGGACATCGGATTTTTATGGGGCCGGAGGAAAGTATGCAGATTCAGTCCAATCTGGCATCGACGATTGCGATGGCGTTTGACGAATGTGTGGAAAATCCGTCTACGCATGAATATGTCAAGGCTTCCTGCGAGCGTACCTATCGCTGGTTGGTGCGGTGTAAGGATGAGATGAATCGCTTGAACGGCTTGGAGGATACCATCAATAAAAGTCAGTTGCTGTTTGGTATTAATCAAGGCGGCATTTATGAGGATTTGCGTGTTTGGCAGATGAAAGAGATTGCAAAACTGGATTTGCCGGGTTATGCGATCGGCGGCTTGGCTGTCGGGGAAAGCCATGAGGAGATGTATCATATCATTGATGCGGTGGAGCCGTTTATGCCGGAGGATCGTCCACGGTATCTGATGGGAGTCGGAACGCCGACCAATATTATCGAATCCGTTGCGCGCGGCGTGGACTTTTTCGATTGCGTTATGGCGTCCAGAAATGCCCGTCACGGCTTTATCTTCACACGTCACGGAACGCTGAATCTGATGAATGCGAAGCATGCGCGGGATATGCATCCGATTGATGAGGAATGTGGCTGCCCGGCGTGCCGTCATTATTCAAGAGCCTATATTCATCATCTGTTTAAGGCAAAGGAAATGCTTGCAATGCGTTTGTGCGTACTGCATAATCTGTATTTTTATAATGAGCTGATGGCGAGGATTCGGACAGCGATTGAGGAGGATCGTTTTGAGGAATTTCGACAGGAAAATTCGGGAAAGCTGGATCGCAGAATCCCGTAAATGCTGTCGTGCCATAGGAAAGGAATAAGCATATGAGAATTGATAAATATTTAAAGGTGTCCCGTCTGATTAAGCGCCGCGCGGTGGCGAATGAAGCGTGCGATCAAGGCAGAATCACTGTCAATGGCAGAGTGGTTAAGGCGTCCTATGATGTAAAAGAAGGCGATGTCATGGAGATTAAAATGGGGGAGCGCGTGATTCGGGTAAAGGTTGTGAATGTTGCGGAGCATGTTCTGAAAAATGACGCGTCCTCGTTATATGAGGTGCTGAGTTAAGCGGAAGCACTGATTTATGGTTTTGCTATGTTGAAATTTTGTAAAGTTATAGACTTTTTTTCAAAAAAGACTTGCATTTTGGAAAAAAGTATGATATACTTGTAAAGTTATTACGGATAGTCCTCTGCCTTGGTCGGCACGAAAATCCAGAGATTTAAGGAGGAATTAATGATGAACACAACAGAAATCATTAACGCTTTGACAAAAGACCAAATCAGAACAGATTTACCGGAGCTTGTTGTAGGTAACAATGTAAAGGTATATCAGAGAATCGTCGAGGGTTCAAGAACAAGAACTCAGATGTTCGAAGGAACCATTATTAAGGTTCAAGGCGGCGGCATTGCTAAGACTTTCACAGTAAGACGTGTTTCTTACGGTGTAGGTGTTGAAAAGACATGGCCCGTTAACTCACCTAACATTGAAAAGATTGAAATTTCAAGAAAAGGTAAAGTCAGACGTGCAAGATTGTATTATCTGCGTGACAGAGTGGGTAAAGCTGCTAAGGTTAAGGAAAGAATCTGATTGTATAAGGGGCTTTTACAGCCCCTTATTGATTATTTCCCGAAAAAACGAATCATCAGAGGAGCGGTTTTTCTCTGATGATTTTTAAGATAAAAATTTTATATTTTGTTAATACATTTTTAACATATATATGGTATAATGCTCATAGATATAATAGCAAAGATAGGCGGCATGTTTATCTTTGAGCTTTGTGAAGGGAGTTAATGGGTGTCATCATGGAAGAAAAAAAAGCAGAAGTGAACTGGGGAAAAGAAATATGGGAATGGGTTTATACGATTGCGATCGCACTGGCAATTGCGTTGCTGATTAAGACTTTCCTTTTTGATGTTGTAAAAGTAGACGGTTCCAGTATGTTTCCGACCCTTATCAATAATGACCGGTTGATTGTAACGAAATTGGGTTATGAGCCGAAACAGGGCGATATTATTATTTTGGACAGTACTTATAAAAGACGTGAGGAATATTACAAAACCATTGCACAGGAGAAAGGCAAGGATGAGCTCGGATTCTTTGGAAAGTTGGTTGAAAGCCGTTCTCTTTCCGAGGGCTTAAAGAAGCGTTATTATGTAAAACGAATCATCGCGATGCCGGGGCAGACATTGGATTTGCGTGACGGCAAGGTTTATGTTGACGATAAGCCTTTGGATGAGCCGTATTATGACGGCCTTACCACCTCGATTGACTCATCGGTGCAATATCCGATTACGGTAGAGCCGGACATGGTTTTTGTCATGGGTGATAACCGTACGCGCAGTAAGGACAGCCGTTCCTCAGAGCTGGGACAGGTACCTTATAAGGCGATTTTAGGCAAGGCAAAAATCCGAATCTGGCCTCTTTCCGATTTGGGGTTTGTAGGTTAAAAAGAAAGGGCTATCCCGAATTTTCGGGATAACCCGTTTTTAATATATTGCCCTGCATCATATCCTGGTTAAAATAAATTTTGAATGAATTTTCATATATTCTTCATTTTATGTAGGCGAGTTCCGCGCAGCGTAGCGGATGTTTGAGCCGAAATAGAATGAAGAATATATGAAAATTTCTGCCGATATATTTGGATGGTGGGATTTGGAAAACTTCGGAAAATGTGAAATATCCTATGTTTTTGAGCCTATGTAGGCGAGTTCCGCGCAGCGTAGCGGATGTTTGAGTCAAAATAGAATGAAGAATATATGAAAATTCCTGTCGATATATTCGGGTGGTGGGATTTGGAAAACTTCGGAAAATGTGAAATATCCTATGTTTTTGAGCCTATGTAGGCGAGTTCCGCGCAACGTAGCGGATGTCTGAGCCCAAATAGACTCAAAAATATAGGATATTTCACAGCACTTACTTTAAAATATTATCATTTCAAAGGAGATTAAAAAGTCTATGCAAAATTTACAGTGGTTTCCCGGTCACATGGCAAAAACACGCCGGTTGATTGAAGATAACTTGAAAATGATTGATGTTGTAGTGGAGATATTGGATTCGCGAATCCCTTATTCCGGAAGAAATCCTTATTTTAATGATATTATCAAAAATAAGCCGCGCTTGATTGTGATGAATAAATCGGATCTTTCCGATCCGGAGCTGACGCGTGAATGGATTGCGTGGTATCGTGCGCAGGGAATTACGGTCATTCCCATTAGCTGTACTACGGGACAGGGCGTCAATAAAATCACCGCAGAAGCCAGAGCGCTGATTCAAGATAAAATTGATCGGGATAAGGAAAAAGGACGGACGCGCACTTTGAAAATTATGATGGTCGGGATTCCGAACGTAGGAAAATCCAGTTTAATCAATCGTCTTGCCGGAAAAGCAAGCGCACAAACAGGAGATCGACCGGGCGTTACGCGCGGCAAGCAATGGATTCGTCTTAAAGGTGATGTGGAATTACTGGACACACCGGGGATTCTTGCGCCGAAATTCGAGGATCAGGAAATGGCGAAACGCCTTGCTTATACCGGGGCGATTAAGGATGAGATTATGGATACGGAGCTTCTGGCGTATTCTCTTTGCGCGTATTTGGGTAAGCATTATCCGGAGCTTCTATGTGCGCGATATAAGCTGGATAGCGTTGACGGATTGGAAGGATATGAAATCTTAGAAAAGATAGGCAGAAAGCGCGGCTTTGTTATTTCCGGCGGCGAAGTGGATATGGAGCGCGCTGCAAACATGATTTTGGATGAATTGCGCGCCGCAAAAATCGGAAAAATCACGCTTGAAAAGCCGGATGAGCTTGCAGAAAGGGAATGATCGCGGTGGAGAAGAGGGACGATACCGAAATGCTGTATCAGCAAAGAATAAAATATCTTTCTTATCGGTTACACCTAAGCAAACGGGAACTTGCCAAAAGAGCAGGCATGACGATTGGAGCGTTGGAACGGATTTTGGACAGCGATACTCCGAATATTTCTTTGGAACAGGCGGCAGCATTGGCAGAAGTGCTGGAAGTACCGATGAACTATTTGATTCTGGGTGAGTAGAAAACAGGGACTGTAAAAGTGATTTACAGTCCCTGTTTAAGTTTTTTATTCTTTTATTAAACTCATGTTGACAAAGCAATAATCTTCATCCCAATTTTTCTCTGCGTTCATACTCCAGACGCAGTTTTCCTTGAAGAAAGAATGAGGACCCACTATATAACATTCGCCCTCTTTCAAATGATGAGGCCCCATCATATTCCGCAGATTGTTCCGGAAACTGATGGTAATCTCGTTTTCTCCCGGATGCAGATAGTCTGAAAGGTCTGCCGAATAAGAACCGAAAATCATATCGCATACTTTCTGACCGTTGACATCAACAGTAATGGCATTGACCCCGGTCTTATCAAAGGCGATTCTATAATTCGTGTCGTCCAGACTGAATTTTTTAGACACTTGGATTGTGCCGGCAAAGAACAGATACCCCTGTTTTTCAATCTCGGAAAGAGTAAGCTCGTTTTTAGGCGCTCCGATGCGGAAATCACCATGATAACGGAATGCATCCCGGTCAAGATTCGTGATCTGACCGTCGGTATAAACACCGAAATTCCCCATTAAATAGCAAGGCTCAATCTCGGTATCGTAAGTCAGCTTGTTCTTTTCACTTTCGAAAATCAGGGATTTTTCAAGATTTTCGTAGACTTCAGCGGATTGCTTAAAGTTCGTGGCAAAGCTGATTTTGTTCTCACCCTCAACAATGTACTTTTGAATATTGATTTTTTTGAATGCCGTATCAATATACCATCCGCAGATTTCATTGCTGATCGGCTGACCGTTCACGCTGATTTCAAACATTTCCGGTGTTTCGCATAGCAAATAGAGTTCACTCGGCACTGCTTCGACATTCACAAAATAATCCTGCTTGATTTGCACCGGTCTTTTCAGACTGCAAGCTCTGTTCTGGATATTTAACACATAACCGTGCTTTTCCTGAAGCTCTCCGTCAAAATAATAATCGCAGAAATCCAACGTCATGAGGTTCGGCGTTGCCTGATCCAAATGCCAATTCTCGGATAAATCCAATGTTTTTAAGTCCTTTTGTACGCAAGCTGTCTGCGCTTTGCCGTCGTCCAATACCATCAGACTGTCATACGGTGCAAAGGTATGTTCTCCGCAGAACGGATAAACCTCGCCGGTTGTTTGATCTATGTACTGACCGCCGACAGGGATTTTTGCAGTTTGGGTGTCGGGGGTAGGGTTGATCAGATAGTATACATCAAAACCCTCGTAACGGCGTTTTGTGTAAAGAATGTTCGGGTTATCCACCACGTCATTTCTTGCAGTGACTTCATCGGGAGTAATCACCTTGCCGCCGTTTTTCCTGAACTCCGCAAGAAGCTTTTCGGTATTTTCAAAGAACGCGATATGCTCCGGAACAATGACCGTTGAATAGGACATTTCTCCGATAACAAACCGATCGCCCTGAACACTTCCGTGTCTTTCGATTAAAATTTCGTCACCCAGATGGAACGGCACATGCTTTGCGTCAATGTCATTGACAACCTTTTTAAAGCGTGCATAGAAGTCATCTAAGCCCTCATTTTTATCGTTGTCAAACAAAATCCAGGCACTGGACTGCGGATGCAGCAACAGGGTGTCACATTCGTATTTTCCCTCTGCAAGAATCATTCCGGTTCTTGCCATGCTGTCACAGAAAATTTTGTATTTATCCCACCACGGCTGCTGATAGTACATTGCAGGCGGATAATCGCGCTTGCGGATTCCTCTTAAGCTGTATCCCTCCAGGTGCTGGCAGAGGAGGTTCACGCCATGCACCATCTGATGCTCATAAATTCCCTTTAATTCCTCAAAGCTGACATTATGACCGCATAACGCAAACGTTTCGGACAAAACCTGCTTTTTCCCAAGTTGCTGTGCGGCTGAACCCAACTGATACGGCGTTAAGTCTGTGATGATCTGTCGGGTAAGACAATCCATTCCGGGAATACTTAAATATTCGTAATGCGGCATTACCGCGCCGTTTGAGGTCAGCTGTGATTCGAATGTTTCTTCCAAAACCAAGTGCCCCGTAAACTTCAAATCGTGTGCGGTACACCAATCGTAAATCTGCTTCATAAAGTTCTTTGAGAACAGCTCCGTAATCAGCTTCCAAAAACGTATTCTGGTAGTTTTATAATCGCCCTTTGCGACAAACAACTCCTCCAGATGGGGATAGAGTGCGTCGCCGTATGCCTGTTCATATTGCTCCGGCAAGGTTAAGCTCCAGGGGATTCCATTTCGGGATATTTGCGGCTCGTCCGTGAAGAAGCCGGTAATCTCATTTTGGAAACGCTCATAATACGGTTCGTAGATTTCATGGATAAAATCAGCCATTACGTCCCCGTCCAAGGTGTCAACGTAAAAAGGATTGATGTCATAATAAAAGCATTTTCCATCAATTTCGCAAATGATATGATCGTGTGCGTTATCGTCTGCCATGCGAAGATATTTTTGCTGATATTGAATCCCCTTGCCGTTGACTTTGCCGCTGCCAAAGCCGCTCGGCCAACCGTTTTCATCGTATGCCCATGCATACATGCCTAATTCTTTGGCGGTTTTAACGCCCTGTTCGATATTATCGAACCATTCCTCGCCCATGTATTCGGTTTGCAGACCGCCGCGCGCGTGCATGAAAAAGCCGCCCATACCGGCTTTATCCATGATTCGGATTTGTCTGTCGGTTTCCGCGGTATCGAGTTTCTCATTCCACGACCAAAACGGAACCGGACGGTATTTTTTTGGTACATTTTTAAAGTCCATAATTTTTTTCTCCCTCTTTTTTGTTCATTGAACGGTGCTTTTCTGACCGTTCAGAATACTGGTATTATATCACAGAATAATCGGATAATCAAGCCTTTTTGCGGAAGTAAATGGATAAAAAAATCTCCGAATCATTCAGAAAATGATCCGGAGATCTGGGTATTCTTATTTTTTTAGGCGCAGGGACTTTATCAGAATATGTACGCGCCGCACATTCAATGAAGTATAACACTCGATGTGTGATTTCACTCTATGCTGAATGGTACGGGAAACGGCGTGAATATCCATTCCGTAATTCAAAACCAACGTGATGTCAATATGTAATCCATGGTTTGTCTTGCGAATATCAACCGCTGTTACGCGAACGCCGCGAATCAGCTCCGCTTCATGGCGCACCACCGAAATCAGCGCATTGTCCGAAATGGTATAGTCGCCCATATAGCTAAAGGTAGGGCGGACAATGGATTTTTCGGATTCACTGACGATTTCTTTGTCAATATTTTTTCTGAAAAGCCGCAGCGGATGCAGAAAATATCCCGAAAAATCATGCTTGATTTCAAAGGTGGGAACCGGAATAACATGTTTCCCCTGGTTCAGACGCATATCCTTTGCCATTTCCATTTCTTCGGGCGTGGCAACGTCCTCAATCCGGATGGTTTTTTCGATCGGTCCGACTCCTAATCGGGCGGCAATCTTTTCAACCATACCATCGGAGGTGCCGAGAATCATCAGACACTCGATCGGCGTTTTTTGAATGGCTTTCCGAACCTCCTCCGCATGGGCATTGTTCATAAACAATGCGTGCTTGACAGAAGCCAGACGAGTGGGTTCTTTTTTTGCGGAGGTTCCGGCAATCAGCTTTCCGTGCGAGATTAAGATTCCGTCATCAATAATAGCGTCAGCGCCGTTTGCCTGTGAAACCATGGTAGCACGATAGCTTTTTCCTGTGCCGCTGGGGCCGACAAATGCAATCGTTCTCATATTGCGTTGCCCTCGCGCGCTTGCTTGATTTTATAAGACAGCGTCATCATCGGGTCGGAAATATGAACGTTTTCCACGGCAATGCCGGCAGGGAGCGATAACTCCGCATAGGAAAAATTCAATAAACCCCGTATACCGCATTTCACCAATCGTTCGGCAACGCTTTGCACTGCATGCTTCGGCGTGGTTAAAATAGCAATATCCACACGATTATTTGCCATAAATGATTCTAATTCTTTAATATCCTTGACCTGAACACCGTTAATGGTCGAGCCAATGATATGCGCATTGTTATCAAATACGCCCACCAGCTTGAAACCGCGCTTTTCAAAATTGGAATGACTGGCAAGTGCGCGTCCCAAGTTTCCTGCGCCGACAATAATCATCGTATCGCCGTCATTTAAGCCCAGAATCTTTCCGATTTCGTTATAAAGATACTCTACATTATAGCCATAGCCTTGCTGTCCGAAGCCTCCAAAATAATTAAAATCCTGCCGGATCTGAGAGGCGGTCACGTTCATTTTCTGACTGAGGGCATTTGAGGATATACGCGTGATATTTTGCTTCAAAAGCTCACCCAAATACCGATAATAACGCGGCAGCCGCTTAATCACTACGGCGGGAACCTTCTTGTTTTCTTCCATGCAATTTAACCTCTTATTTGTTTTCTTAGTTCTATTATAGCATATTTTAATGAGATAGTAAAGTCTTTTTCAATTTTTTTATGGGGTCATTGCCGCGGAGGGATTCTCGCGAAAAGACTTCATCAGCCGGGTATATAGGATACAGAAACAGATCACGTGGCAAACCGTTGTAATCGTCCAGGTTACGGGATAGGACAGGTACAGGACGGGCAAGGTTTTTTGCCATTGGAAAATTGTAAAAATCCATACAATCCGCAAACCGCATGCTCCGGCAAGGGAAACAATCATCGGCAGGAATGAATACCCCAATCCGCGGATGCAACCGACCATGACATCCATCAGACCGCACAGGAAATACGGTACGCAAATCGCCTTTAAACGCATCATTCCGTTTTGAATAACATCGGCATCCGAGGAATAAATTCTTAACAGATGATGACCGAATACATAAGACGAAACACCCATAATCAAGCCGGTTACGGTGACGCTTGCAAGACAAATCCACATAATCCGCAGGATTCGTTCGGGCTTTCTCGCACCGTAATTCTGGCTTGTAAAGGAAAGCGCCGTTTGATGGAATGCATTCATTGCCATGTAGACAAAACCCTCAATATTTGCCGCGGCGGTACTTCCTGCCATTGCGACGGAACCGAATAGGTTGATGGAGGACTGAATCAGTACATTGGAAATTGAAAAAATCGCGCCCTGCATCCCGGCCGGCAATCCGATTTTGATAATCAGCCACAGCTTACGGGGGTGAATTTTCAGCTTTTTCAATTCCAATTTATAAGCGCCGTCAGCTTTCATCAGCGCCCGAACCATTAATCCAGCAGACAAAATCTCGGACAATACTGTTGCCAGAGCAACACCGGCAACCCCCATGTGCAGCTGAATGACAAAGAACAGATTCATGATGACATTCAAGATTCCGGCTGCCAATAAATAATACAGCGGACGGCGTGTGTCACCGATTGCGCGGAAAATCGCCGTTCCGAAATTATAGAGCATGATAATTGGCATACCAGTAAAATAAATTTTCATATATAATGCTGCTTGATCCAGAACATCCTCCGGAGTCCCCATCAAAGCCAGCAGCGGTTTGGATAAAAAGATGCCGATAAAGATCAGCATCACGCCGCATAAAACGCTGAAAGCGATGGAAGTATGTACGACCTCACTAATATCACGCTGATTCCCGGAACCGCAGAACCGAGCAGTCATAACATTGGTACCGACTGAGAATCCGATAAAAAGATTAATAAGCAGATTGATCAGTGCAGTAGTCGAGCCAACGGCAGCTAATGCCTGATGTCCTACAAAACGCCCGACCACGATGATATCCGCAGCATTAAAAAGCAACTGTAAAATACTTGACAGCATCAGCGGTAAGGCAAATATTAAAATTTTTCCGGTCAAAGGACCGTTACACATATCCATTTCACGCATTTTGGATTTCAAGCTTCATCACCCTCCAATTTTTGTTCAGCTTTTATTGTATCACTCTTGTTAGCAAAATGCAACAGCCAAAAGTCGTTTTTTGAAAAAAATTATAGGCTGTCTCTGCTCCGCAAGAAAAAACGAGCGATTCCGTATTTGCGCTCGTTTTTTTATGGGGATTAATCGTTCGCGATTAACCGCGGTGTGACATAGATGGTGTTATAACCGTCATAGATCACCATGCCCGGCTTTGCGCCATTGGGCTTTTTTACGTTTTTGATTCGGGTATAATCCACGGGAACCTGGGAAGATTCTCTGGCTTTGGAATAGTATGCCGCCAGACCTGCCGCCTCGGCAATCGTTCGGGGCGGAACGTCTTTATCCAGACCCAATTTAATAATCACATGCGAGCCGTGGATGTTTTTGGTATGAAACCATAAGTCCGATGAGTTCGCCAGTTTTGTCGTTACATAATCATTTTGCGTGTTGTTTTTCCCGACATAAATATCAAATCCGTCTGATGAAATAAAATGCATCGGCACGGTCTCCTTTTTCTTTTGCCTTTTGGGATTTACGCGGCGTTTCAGATACCCCTCCCGAACAAGCTCCGCCCGGATTTCGTTTAAGTCCGTTTCGTTTTCGGCGTTTTCCACCGCCGATAAGGTGCTTTCTATATAATCCAATTCTTCATGCGCATATTTTAACTGCTTTGCCGCTTCAACCTCGGCGGTTTTGGCTTTATTATATTTTTTGAAATATTTCTGCGCATTCTGTGAGGGGGAGAGGGCAGGGGAAAGAGCAATTTTGATCTCTTTCATATTATCATAATAATTTTCTGCCGTTAATTCCCGATCCCCATCCTGAATCCGATACAGATTGGAGGTAATCAGTTCGCCCTTGATTTTATATAAATCCTTATTTTCAGCGTCTTTCAGCGTTCTTGAAAGAATCGTGATTTTCTTTGAAAAGCGCTCCGATACGGTGTTCAGCAGTTTGACAAGGTCAGCGCTTTTTTGCCGCATGCGCTCGTGCATATCCCGTATATGATAGAAATCATCCATCGCCCGGCTCAATGTTGCTGCCGGAACGACCTCGGCAAGCGTTTCATACTGTTGAATTTGTATGGCGGAAAAGTCAATCAGCTTTCCGGTATCCTGCTCGCGAATGACGCAGGGTGAAAAGTCCCCTGCTGCAATCTCCTGCGCAAATCGGATCAACTCTGCTTTTAAAGCGCTCTGCTTATTGAGATTCAGTTCATCGGAGTTCACGTCCACTCTGCCAAAGGCGCGGTATACAATCTCGCGTGCGGTTAGCGGACTGATTCCTGAAACGGCATCCATCAAAATCCGATCGGCGGTTCGGGGCAAGGAAAAATCCAATACTGTTGCCGCACTGACTTCATTGAGCGGCGTGCGAGCCTGGGTCGGCGGAAGAACATACTCCAGTCCCGGTAAGACCTGGCGGACGGAGCTGACCGTAAAATCCACGTGCTTGATGGAATCTAAAATTTTTCCCTCACTGCTGACTAAGATAATATTGGAGTTTCTGCCCATGATTTCCGCGATAATATATTTTACGGTCAAATCGCCGAGCTCATCGTAGCTTTCGACCGAGATTTTCACAATCCGTTCAAACCCGATCTGTTCCACACCGGTGATTTTTCCGCCGCTTAAATGCTTTCGCAGCAGCATACAGAACATCGGAGCGGTCATTGGATTTTTCTTCTGGTATTCGGTCAGATGAATCCGCGGATGTGCTGCTCCTGCGGACAGAATCAGCCGATAGTTATCGCTATAGGTGCGGATATGCAAAATGATTTCATCCTTTTCCGGCTGATGAATTTTGTCGATTCTGCCGTTTATGATTTTCTCTGAAAGCTCTTTGCAGACCGCGTTGATACATACTGCGTCCAATGCCATGTTCTTTTACTCCTTTGTTGTTTGATGGTTCGGCAATTGTAATTGGCGGCTAAGAAATTGCATCTGCCTTTGCTCTGTTCGGATAAGCTCCGCACAATGGGGCGGAGGTTTGAGCCGAAACGGAATAAAAACAGATGCAACCTTCGTTCGATATTTTACAATCGCCTGTTATGAATCCTTATTGCAGACGGAAAACCTGTGACAGATAAGCCTGTCCGCTTTGATCGTAGGTATCTCTTACGTAAACCTCAATCGGGGTGTTCGGATCAGAGGTTACATAACCCTTTTGAACCTTAATGCTTTTTCCGGGTTCCACTTTTTGCATGGTGGTTTCGGGTGAAAAGCCTTCAAGCGTTCCCTGGAAAACCGCAGGGGATAACTCCATGCCGTCTTGATAAGCCTCCGCATAGACTTCACCGGCAAAGTTCAGCTCCGAATCGGATGTGTTTTTGAAGTTGTACTGTACAACGATCATATACGCCCCCTCAAACGGTAAGATTTTTACCTCATCAATGGCAACCTGGCAGGTTGTCATTTTGCCATCGCCTTTTTTACCGCTGTTGTCGGTCTTGGCTTTCGTTCCCTCGATTTTGTTCATGTTGACTTTCTTATCCGAATCCTCGGCGAAGTTGTCTGAGCTGCCGGAAGAATTGTTCTGCTCACTTTGCGAAGTGGACGAATCCTTTTGTTCACTTCCCGAAGAAACCGCTCCGGCGGTCGGCGTTGCGGAAGCGCTTTCCGTTGTATTGGTAGTCGTTTGACCGTCAACCAAAGCCGAGTTTGAATTTTTCTTCTGACCGCAGCCTGCCGCGGATACGGCAAGCATCAAAGCCAATATCGCAATCATAATATTTTTTTTCATAATAATCCTCCATTCCGCCGCCGGTGGCGGCGCAAACCATAGCTTGTTTTCTCTTGTATCTTATCATACAGCGCTCAAAAAATCAAGCAATATTTCTGAAAGTTAATAGTAAATTAACATTCTTTCTTACTGTACATAAACAACAATGTCATCATTTTCCGCATCGGCGGTAATGGTTTTACCTGCGGTGATCTGCCCGGTCAGCGATAGCCGCGACAGTTTATCCTCCAACAGACGCTGAATTGCACGTTTCAGCGGTCTTGCGCCATATTTCACATCGTAGCCCTGATTGAGAATAACCTCTTTTGCCGCGTCGGTAATTGTAAATACCGCACCCTTTTCATGGATTTTTTCGGTAATGTCTTTGAGCAGCAGTGTGATAATCTGCCGCAGCTCCGGTTTGTCGAGTGGTTTAAAGGTAATGATGTCGTCAATTCGGTTCAAAAATTCCGGCTTAAAGAACTGCTTCAGACTCTTTTGAACGTTATCCTCCATCTGTACACTGTGATCCGAAAGGAATCCCAAACCGTTTGCCTTAAATTCAGTTCCGGCATTGGTCGTCATAATGATAATTGTATTTTCAAAATTGACGATTTTTCCATGGCTGTCGGCAATTCTGCCATCGTCCAGAATTTGCAGGAAGATATTGAATACCTCCGGATGCGCCTTTTCGATTTCATCCAGCAGAATGACGGAGTATGGCTTTCTTCTGACTTTTTCGGTCAGCTGTCCGGCATCGTCATAACCCACATATCCCGGAGGAGAGCCAATCAGCTTGGATACGGCGTGTTTCTCCATATATTCGGACATATCAATTCGGATCAACGCTTCTTCATTGCCAAACATGACTTCTGCCAGTGTTTTTACAAGCTCCGTCTTTCCCACGCCTGTCGGCCCGGCAAAAATAAAGGATACAGGGCGTTTGCGCGTGGTAATATCGGCTCTGCCGCGGCGGATTGCTTTTGCCACGGATTCTACGGCGGCATCCTGCCCGACAACGCGCTGATGGATTCGGTTCTCCAAATCCAATAGCTTGACGGATTCATCCTCCGTCAGACGATGTACCGGGATTTTTGTCCAGCCTTCTACAACGGCGGCAATATCATCAAAGGTAATTTCAGCTTTTGCGGCTTCCTCCTTTGCTTTGCCTAATTCCTCCTCAATCCGGTATTTTTCGGTTTTTAAATTAGCTGCCTTTTCAAAATCTCCGGATTCGGTGGCTTCAGTAATGGCATCATCCATTCCGGCTTCTTTTTCCTCCAGATTTTTTACTTCATAAAGCACCTTGTTCTTTAAATTGACCCGTGAACCTGCCTCGTCAATCACGTCAATCGCTTTATCCGGCAAGAAACGATCGGTAATATAGCGCTCGGAGAGCTTGACAGCTTCTTCAATAACGCTGTGGCTGATTTTCACATGATGATAGGTTTCGTAATAGTCCTTGATTCCCTCAAGAATTTCGATACTTTCTTCAATAGATGGTTCGTCAATCAGTACCGGCTGAAAACGCCGTTCCAATGCGCTGTCTTTTTCGATATGTTTCCGATATTCGGTTAGGGTGGTCGCGCCGATAATCTGAATTTCTCCGCGGGCAAGCGCCGGTTTTAGAATATTTGCGGCGGACATCGCCCCTTCGGCATCTCCGGCAGCAACGATATTGTGGATTTCATCAATTACCAGAATCACGTTGCCCTCATCCTCGGCTTCTTTCAGCAGACTTTTCAGACGTGCTTCAAACTGACCTCTGAATTGTGTTCCTGCCACCAATGCGGCAAAATCAATCAGATACAGCTGGTATCCGAAAAGCTTCGGCGGTACTTGTTTTTCGAAAATCCGACATGCCAACCCTTCCGCAACTGCGGTTTTTCCAACGCCCGGCTCTCCGAGTAAAACCGGATTGTTCTTCGAACGGCGGTTCAGAATCTGAATCACACGCTCAATCTCGGCATAACGGTTGACTACGCGGTCAACCTTACCCATTGCTGCCTTTGCCGTAAGATTCGTTCCATAGGTTTCCAGCATGCTCTTTTTCCGCTTTTTGTTTGGTTTCCCGCTTTTCTTGGTGGTTTCGCTTTCGCGGTGAGAATTGCCATCAGCGGCGTGGGAGTCGGCATTTTCGGCAGAACCGAAGCCGGGAATGTTGCCAAAAAGACCGCCTAACATTTTTTCAAGCGGAGCTGTTGCAGCACCGCCCTCATCGTCCTCATCCTCCGGGTTCGTTCCGTCCATGCCATCCATACCGCCCATCAGATTGTTAAAATCGTTGAGTCCCTCGATACCACCCATGTTTTCCAAAAACTCGGACATCTGACCGTTTAATGTATCAATGTCATCATCGTTTACGCCAAGTTGTTCTATCATATTATTTAAAGGCTTGATGCCCAGCGATTTTGCACAGGAAAGACATAACCCCTCGCTTGTGGTTTTATCTCCCTCCATTTTTGTAATATAAAGAACCGCAGGATTTTTATGACATCTTGCACATAATTCCATGTTAATACTCATTTAGCTCCTTTCATAGGCAGGGGCAAGCCCCTCCAATTGTAAAATTCAAGTTCAGTGCAGGTGGGACATCTTTATTGAAGATACCCGAATCCTCTGATTTACAATTTATAAGTTTTATTATACCACAGTTATCCAAATTTTTAAAGACCTTTTTTATTATGTTCATAAAAATTTTATTATTATACGAAAACCCCATATAAAAATCATAAAAATTTATATTCTATCGGTGAAATTATAATGACTTTGCACAATTTTTTTGCGTATTTGCAGTTTTTTATAAATGGGTATTGATTTTTGGACGAATTAATAGTAAAATAAAATGATGGATGTAATAATAGTTAAAAGGCGTGTGTCCGAGAGGACATGAAATCAATGGGGGTTTTATTATGCCAAACGATATTTCATTTTTGACCGTGTTCAGCATTATATTGCAAGTATTTTCGCTTTCAATCGGTCTTTATTATTTTATTGTAGGACTTTACGGATTTTTACCGGTTCCGGATAAGCACCGCCAGATCTCCAATAAGCTGCACAAATTTGCGCTGATCATCTCGGCACATAATGAGGAGGCGGTAATCGGCAATATGGTGGAGTCTTTAAAGGAACTGGATTATGATCCCGATTATTTTGATATTTTTGTAATAGCCGATAATTGTACGGATAAAACAGCGCTGCGTGCTCAGGAGGCAGGAGCGATTGTTTATGAGCGTACCAACAAAGAAAAGCGCGGCAAGGGATTTGCGTTGGAATGGTTTTTTGAAAAGCTATACAAAATGGAAACCAAATATGACTACATATCTATTTTTGATGCGGATAACTTAGTTGACCCGGGATTTTTGAAGGCGATGAACCGGAAAGCCAATCAAGGCTTCAAGGTGGTTCAAGGATTTTTGGACAGTAAGAATCCATACGATTCATGGATCAGCGCATCATATTCATTCTGTTTCTGGTGCGTCAACAGAACCTTTCAGCTTTCCCGTTATAAGCTCGGACTTTGCTGTGAGCTTTCGGGAACCGGCTTTATTATTGCGGTAGATACGCTGAAAAAGTTAGGCTGGGGCGCTACCTGTCTGACGGAGGATATGGAATTCACCATGAAGCTTGCGTTAAATGATGAAAAGGTTGCATTTGCTTATGACGCGAAAATCTATGATGAAAAGCCGCTGACGCTGATTCAGTCATGGCGGCAGAGAAAGCGTTGGATGCAGGGGCATTGCGATGTAGCATCACGGTATTTCTTCCCGCTTATGAAAAAGGGAATGAAAGAGAAAAAGCTTTCCTGCGTGGACTGTGCAACCTATCTGGTACAACCTATCCGGATTTTGGCATTGGGAATTATCACGTTCTTTTCCTATGCGCAGACGTTCCATCCGCAAGGGGATCTTGGATTTGTGCAGATGTCCTATCTGTTCAGCAATCCATGGATTTGGAATACAATTGTCATTGTTCAATTCCTTTATACGCCGTTTGTCATTTGGTATGAGCGTCGGGAATTTAAGCCGATTATGATTCTGTATTACTTGGGATACCTGGTTTACAATTTCACGTGGGTGCCGATTGCGATTCAAGGAATGATTGACAAGAACAAAACGGAATGGTCGCATACAAAGCATACGCGAACTATCAGTATGAAAGAGCTTGAAAAAATCAATAGCGGTTCTAAAGTAGGATAACAAAAATACGAGTTGATGTTGGGTCAACTCGTATTTTTTATGGCTCAATTGAGATACATTAAAAAATCCATCTGTTTTTCAGTCTATGGGGACAAGTTCCATGCAATGCAGCGGATACTTGAGCCAAAATAAAATGAAAAACGGATGGATTTTCGATAGTTCAAAATAACAAGCTTTTAGCGTTCAATTTTCAGAATTTTAATATCAACGTTGCCGCCCGGTGTTGCCGCTTGAACGGATTCACCGACCGAGTGGTTCATGATTGCAGCGCCGACAGGGGATTCATAAGAAAGCTTGTTCTTATAAGGATCCGCTTCAGAGCTGCCAACGATGGTATATTGCATTTCATCGCCAAACATTTCGATCGTAACCTTGGAGCCGAGCGTAACGGTGTCGGACTTAATATCCTCATCGTCAATCACGCGGGCATATTTGAGCATGTATTCGATTTTGTTGATTTCAGCTTCAACCTCAGCCTGTTCATTTTTTGCTTCATCGTATTCGGCATTTTCCGAAAGGTCACCGAAAGAACGTGCCTCTTTGATTTTCTCCGAAACAGCTTTTCTTGTGACGTTTTTCAGTGTATCTAATTTTGCTTCAAGTTCTGCCTTGCCTTCGAGTGTCAGAATAAATTCTTTTTGTTCAGCCATTTTCTATCTCCCTTTCCATATGATTCGATTCTATGCTATTATACATTCTTTTTTGGGAATTGTCAAGAGCTTTTGAGATTTTTGCCGACAGGGGGAGAAACACATCTATATGTAAATCTGCGTGAAAAGGCTTGACAAATTTGGAGGATAAATAGGTATTGGGCGATCAAGGTCGTACCAAACTGTAATATGCTTCAATAGATATGGTATTTGCATCAGATGCATTTATGATAAGGCTGACAAAAACTATTGAAATTAGTGGGGAATATATCTTTTTGATTTTTAAATATGATATTATGTGAAAATATGTTGACTTATGTGAATATATGTGATATAATGTGTATTGGGTGATGATAAAGATGTTTTCACAGGAAAGGCAACAATATATAAAAGAAGAAATAGAAAAAAACGGTGCTGTGACCACTTCAGCGCTTATGGAACAATTCGGCGTATCTGTTGAAACGGTACGCCGTGATTTGCTTACTCTTGAACAAGGGGGATTTTTAAAAAAAGTTCACGGAGGTGCGGTGCGCTGTGAGCAGATGCACAGTTTTCACAAACTGCCTCGACGCATTGAGGAGAATGACAGCGAAAAAAGACAGCTTGTGCAGACGGCCGTGAAATATATCGATGAAAATGATGTCATAGGCATAGACTCGGGAAGTACGGCGGTCTGCCTTGCAAGAGAGATAAGAGGAAAATTTTCGTCACTTACCGTGATCACACATTCTCTTGATGTGTTTTCGGAACTACAGGGAGACTCCAATATAAGGCTTATTTTGTGCGGTGGGGAATATTTGGACGATGAAAAGGCATTTTTTGGGCCGATTACAGAGGGTATGCTTGACAATGTTTCAATAAATAAAATGTTTCTGTGTCCGTCGGCAATCTCAATCAAATTCGGTATTTGCGACTGGCATAATGAAATGTTTGCAATTCAAAAGAAAATGAAAGAACGCTCCGATAGTATTTATGTTATAGCCGACAGCAGTAAATTTGAAACAAAGGCACTTATGAAAATTGATGATGCCAAGATTTGCCGCTGCTTTATAACAGACAATGCATTGCCGTCCGGCATAAGAGAGCTGTATGCCGAAAACGGTTTAAAGATTATCACGGATTGAGGTTAGAATGATGGAACACAAAAAAAATGTAAGAAATATGTCAGTTCTTTTTGCATTTACATATATGATAAGTTACATGACAAGGATAAATTTCGGTGCCGTAATATCTGAAATGGTATTAGATACAGGCTACACACGGTCAGCTTTGGCAGCGGCGATTACATGCAGTTCTGTAACATATGGTTTTGGTCAGCTCATAAGCGGATTTTGCGGTGACAGGTTCAGACCGAAACTTTTGTGTCTTTGGGGACTTATAACCACCGGAATTGTCAACTTTTGCATTCCGCTGTGTAAATCGCCGGCTCTTATGACAGTGTTTTGGGGTATAAATGGACTTGCCCAGGCGTTTATGTGGCCGCCTATTGTAAAACTTATGACGGAACTGATGACAGAGGAGGAATATAAACACGCAACCGTTGTAGTATCGTGGGGCAGTTCTGTCGGCACTATCATTATGTATCTGATTGCACCTGTGTTTATAACTTTTATGAACTGGCAGAGTATATTTTGGGCTTGTGGATTTCTAGGGATAGGTGCGGCATTTTTGTGGAACAAAAAGTGCATTGATGTACCGATCAATCGTACTTCCGTCACCGGTAATCGAGAAAAAACATCCGGAGGGATTTTTTCTCCACTTATATTGTTTATTATGCTTGCCATAGTGCTTCAGGGCATGCTTCGTGACGGAGTGACCACATGGATGCCGTCACTGATTGCTGACACTTACCATATGTCAAACTCTGTGTCGATTCTAACCGGAGTCGTCCTGCCGATTTTTGGCATAATTTGTTTTCGTGCGGCAGAAATGCTATACCGCGTTGTTCCTGATAATCCCGTCAAATGTTCCGGGATGATTTTTGCATTGGGAACTGTTTCGGCAGCGATTCTCTATTTCACATCGGGTAAAAATGCCGCACTCACGGTGCTCTGCTCGGCATTGCTTACAGGATGTATGCATGGCGTTAATTTGCTGCTCATTTGTATGGTCCCCCCATATTACAAAAACCGCGGCGGCGTATCGACAATTTCGGGTTTGCTCAACTCTTGTACCTATATAGGCAGCTCAATATCCACATATGGGATTGCTGCAATAGCTGACAGATTCGGATGGCATACAACCGTATTTATGTGGATTATCATTGCCGCGGCAGGAAGTATTGTATGTTTTGCCTGTGTCCGGCCGTGGAAAAAATTTATACTGTGACAATATTCATTCGTATATGAATTTATCAAAAGCGAAATATGTCCTGTCGTACATTATGCAAAAGCGTATGTAACGGCAGGATTTTTTTGACGATTTTTTATATTTATTCCGCTTATCAAAGGGTGTGAGTGGCTTTTCAATCCACAAGAATTGAAAATGTATATAGAAAACGGATTTTGCAAATTGAAAAACTAAGATTTTTATGATACACTATTTTTGAAACAGATGTGTAATCAATAAAAGTAAGGAGTAAATTCAGTGACAAAATTAGAAGAATACATCAATTTTTTTAATGAGAATGATAATGAAATTTACAAAAATGATGTAGAAAACAATCGTGTTTATGATTGGATAAAAAATGAAATACCGTTGTTTGAATGTCCGGATAAAGAAATTGAACAGACATATTATTTCCGTTGGTGGACATACCGCAAGCATATAAAACGTGCGGATGACGGTTATGCCATTTCAGAATTTTTGCCTGATGTACCATGGAGTGATGCATTTAATATAATTAATGCGGCGGCGGGACATCATTTGGCGGAAGGCCGTTGGCTCAGAAATGGTAAAAAATATCTGTCGCACTATATTGATTTGCTGCTGACGGAGGATGGTCGTGTCGAAACACATAAATACAGTTCATGGTTGATTGCGTCCATTAAAAATTGTTTTGATGTTATTGGATATGATTTGCTTGATGATTCACTGTTGGATAAGATGGTAAAATATTATGAAACTTGGGAGTCGAGTCATTTACTGCCGAACGGAATGTTTTGGTCTGTTGACGACAGGGATGCAATGGAATATATGATATCGGGAACAGATGAAAACCTTGTCATGATGAAGGGAATAAGACCGACACTGAATTCCTACCTGTGTGCCGATGCATATGCTATATCGGAATTAGCGGAAAAACTTGGGAAAACAGCACTTGCGCATAAATACAAGGATAAGGGAGATTCATTATCGGCTTTGATAAATGAAAGACTGTGGGACGGAGAAATATATAAGGCATTTCATTATTATGATGACAACTATCAGACTGCTTTTGAACCGAAGCATATACCGATAGAAGAAATCGGCTATATACCATGGATGTTCAAGATACCTCCGAAGGGCAGAGAGGATGTTTTTAACTATTTACAGGATGACAAAATTTTCAAGGCACCTACAGGAATAACGACTGCTGATATGCGTGAAAAAAGGTTTATGTTTGAGGTTAAGCATGAGTGTTTGTGGAACGGATATGTCTGGCCTTTTGCAACATCGCAGACATTGACCGCGTTAATAAATGTTATTAATTATTATGGACGAAGTGATTTTGCCGAAAGTTTCATTGATTTAATGCATGTATATTCAGCTTCTCATACTATGATTTTGGATGATGGTAGCAAAATACCATGGATAGATGAAATGCTTCATCCGTTTGAACAGAAATGGGTTACCCCTATTTATATTAAACAGTTGGGGCTTCAGACTGTTGCAGGCCCTAAACTTAGAGGAAAGGATTATAATCATTCAACGTTCTGTGATTTGGTTATATCTGGGATATGTGGAGCAAAATGTGCTGACGGCAAGCTTTCCGTAAAACCAATCATTTCGGAAAAATGGGACTATTTCAGCTTGAAAGGATTGTATTTTGATGATGCAAAATATGACATATATTTTGACCGGAAAGGTGATGTATATAACAAAGGAGCAGGTTTGAAAATATATAAAAATGATAGGGAATTTGTTTAAATACATAATATGACATTAAAAGGATTGGGTGATTGAGTTTTGAGATTGGGATTAACATCGGTTACTTTCAGACAATGGTCTCCGGAATGTATCATACAAAATATGAAGTCTGCCGGGCTTAATACAATTGAATGGGGCAGCGATGTACATTTACTTCCGGGTGATATCGAAAATGCAAAAAAAATTAAGGCGATGTGTGATGCGGCAGAAATAATCATTTCATCATACGGGACATATTATCGGCTTGGAGAGAATACTGAACCTGTAAAGAAATTCAGCGAATATCTTAAGACTGCAAATGCTGTTTCGGCGCCCATTATGAGAATTTGGGCAGGTGATCGGGATGCAGACATATCTGATGAGGAATACTACAACCGATGTGTGAGTGAAACTGCTTTATTATGTGATGCGGCGGCAGGATTTAATATATCGGTGGCAACCGAATATCATCACGGTACCTTAACATGCAATGCAGACAGTGCAATACGTTTTCTTAACGACGTCAATAGAGAAAACTTCGGATTATATTATCAGTTTGATCCGAGCGAGTCATTAAATGAAAATTTGATGAGTATAGAAAAAATGGCTCCTTATTTGAAAAATATTCATATTTTTAATATTGATTGCAACTCAAATCACTATTATTTTGACGAGCATAAAGGTATTGAAACCTGGGAAACTATTTGTAATAAGTTAAAGAACTTAAACATAGATACAACTATGCTTTTTGAATTTATTAAGCAATCGGATTCGGAGGGGTTGTGTCGGGAAACTAAAGGGGCTTTTGAGGTCATTTATTTGTGGCTTTATTCAAACATTGGCTCAGGTAATACAAAAATCGGCTGCAACTTAATTCTTCAACCGGCATAACTAACAATCCATTCGGAAACGGAAATCTGTCAAG
>CAUGRT010000015.1 GCA_959602045.1 uncultured Clostridia bacterium
CCATACCCGATTTAACGAGGGAAAGAAGCAAGCAGATTGCGCTCAAAAGCGGTGCCAACGTATGTATATACTTCAAACTGCTTTCGATTGAGAGATGTGCGGCTTGTTTTCCATACCCGATTTAACGAGGGAAAGAAGCAAGCAGATTGCGCTCAAAAGCGGTGCTGACGTATGTTTATACTTCAAACCGCTTTTGAGCGTAATATGCGCAGCTTATTTCCCTCGTTAAGCTCTGGGATGGGCTTTGGCGTACACATCCTGTAAATGACTGTTCATCAGCTTTGAGTAAACCTGTGTTGATGCAATGTCAGCATGTCCCATCATTTCCTGTACGCTGTGCAAATCCGCACCGTTCTCAATCAAATGCGCCGCAAATGAATGGCGCAGAATATGCGGCGTGATTTCCGTTTCAATTCCTGCCGTCTGCTGATAATGCTTGATAATCTTCCAAAAGCCCTGTCGCGAAAGCCGAACACCGCTGCAATTTACAAATAATGCTTCTTCATCCTCCGACTTCACCATCGCGGCTCTTGCATGGCTTATGTAATGCGTAATCGCTTCTACCGCTGCATGTCCCATCGGCACAATGCGCTCTTTCTTTCCGTTTGAGGTTCGGATGAAGTTCATCACCAGATTGATGTCGGTGACGTTCAGATTAATCAGCTCCGAAACCCGAATCCCCGTGGCATAAAGCAGCTCTAACATTGCCTTGTCCCGAATCCCTTTATTATCCGAATCCGCCGGCTGAGCGAGCAACAACTCTACCTCCGCCGCCGTTAAAACCTGCGGCGGCTTTTTTTCCACATGCGGCGCTTCCAGATTCGAGGTTGGGTCGCTTTGCGCACCGCCGTTTTGAATCAGAAACACATAAAAAGAACGCAGCGAGGCTAAGGTTCTCGATACCGTTGAGGTCGCACGCCCCTGCTGCTGTAAGGACAGCAGATACGACAGAATCGTTTTCTTTGTCGCAAGCGATACATCCTCAACGCCGCTTTCATCCAGATATGTAAGGTATTGATTTACATCGCGCGTATAGGATTCTATTGTGTTTTCAGCCTTATGACGTACGTTCGTCATAAAACTCGCATATTCATCTACATATGCATGCATACTATCCGTTCCCCCTGTGTTTTCTTCCATTTATGTATATTGCAAAACAATTTCATATATCACCGCTCTGTTACGGGAATGTTGCAATTTTATTTCAATACTCTTATTATACCACAATTTTTGAATTTGTAAATAGTTATTTTTCATGGATTTTGGCGCATTTTAAAGGCATGAGGCGAATCGTGCCATAAATGTTGTGGTCAGATAACCCTCCAGAAATGAAGCGGCACAAAATATTGTAACCATGAAAATTGCAAAAAAAATGTACGAAAATATTATTTTTTTTCGGAATCTGTCTTTTTGCAGGGAAAATCTGCTGCTTACGGAGCAAAATACCAAAAAAGCCGGGAAAATCAACAAAAATCCGGGCAGATAGGCAAAGCTCACCAACATTCCGCGAAGCCCAAAACAGCGGATAAAAGAGGCGATTGTAAAGCCTACAATAAAACCTTTCCGCAGGGCGCATGCGCCGGCAATCAAAAATCCGGGGCGAAAAAAGCCGGAGATAAAGATGATTCCCAGTAAAATCAAGTTGGAGCGGAGCGTATTTTTAAAGACAGCGTATTTGTCGATCCCGGAAGCGGTATTTTGAAAAAAAGAGGTCAAATATTCCGTAAGACCGCTATATCCGCCGCTATGACGCATAAAGTAAATGCTTCCCCCTGTGACTCCGCTCAAAAGCAGAAAGACAAACAGAATAAAAATTCTCCGCAATCCGCTGTCGTCCGTCATTGTTCTGTGCATGTTCAGCCTCCATTCCGCTATTCTCCAAAACAGCCGTTTTCTTATATTCTATGCTGATTTTTTTCGAAAAGCACAACAGTTTATAATCGGATTATAGACGGAAACGAGAGTTTTTAAACACAAAATTCGGCGGCGGAACATAAAAAATAAGGGAATGTCGCAAAAAGACAACATTCCCTTTATGCTTATGGTTTTATGCGTTTAATTCTTTATCAATTGCTTCGGCTGCGGCTTTTCCTGCGCCCATGGCAAGAATAACGGTTGCAGCACCGGTTACTACGTCACCGCCGGCATAGACATGCGCTTTGGAGGTTTGACCGGTTGTTTCATCTGCGATGATACAGCCGCGCTTGTTGGTATCCAGACCCTTTGTAGTCTTGCGGATCAACGGATTCGGCGATTGACCGATTGCAACAACGACAGTATCAATATCCAGCGTTTCTTCGCTGCCTTCAATCGGAATCGGGCGGCGTCTGCCGGATTGATCCGGTTCACCCAGTTCCATCTTAATGACCTCAACGCCTTTGAGCCAACCGTTTTCATCACCGATCAGCTTAGTGGGGTTTTGGAGCAGCTTGAAGATAACGCCCTCTTCCTCGGCATGATGCACTTCTTCCGCTCTTGCAGGAAGCTCCTCTTTGCCGCGGCGATAGATGATGTATACGTTTTCTGCGCCAAGACGCTTTGCGGAACGTGCTGCGTCCATCGCAACGTTACCGCCGCCGAATACGGCTACATTTTTACCGACATAAACCGGTGTGTCATATTCGGGGAATTTATAACCTTTCATCAGGTTGATTCTCGTTAAAAATTCATTGGCACTGTATACGCCGTTCAGGCTTTCGCCCTCGATTCCCATAAAGGAGGGAAGTCCTGCACCCGAACCGATATAAACTGCGTCATAGCCCATATCCTCTAACAACTCGTCAACCATAATTGTCTTACCGATAATGACATCGGTTTCAATGTCAACGCCCATTTCCTTTAAATTGGAGATTTCCTTTTGAACAATATCCTTTGGCAGTCTGAATTCCGGAATCCCGTACATCAGCACGCCGCCGGCGGTATGAAAGGCTTCGTAAATGGTTACGTCATAGCCCTTTTTCGCCAGATCTCCGGCAACGGTTAATCCGGACGGACCCGAACCGACAACCGCAACCTTTTTACCGTTGTGAACCGGTTTTTCTATTTTTTCCTCAATGTTTTTCATGTGATAATCTGCAACGAACCGTTCCAGACGACCGATGCCGACGCTTTCGCCCTTAATGCCGCGTACGCATTTGGATTCACACTGCTTTTCCTGGGGACATACACGTCCGCAAACTGCCGGAAGAGCGTTTGTTTCTTTAATTTTCTGATAGGCTCCCTCAAAATCTCCGGCTGCAATCAAGGAGATAAACTCCGGAATTTTTACCGAAACGGGACATCCCTGCATACAAGGACGATGCTTGCAGTTCAGACAACGCTGTGCTTCGTCGATTGCCATTTCCTCGGTATAGCCAGTCGTTACTTCAAGAAAGTTCTTGTTCCGCACATTGGGACATTGCTCCGGCATTGGATTTTTATCTAATCTCATATTTGGCATGATTTTTTGCTCCTTTCCATGAATTATTCAGCTGAATTGGTTCTGCCGATGCGGCAATGACCCTCTTCACATGAACGCTTCTCATATTCCTTGAACATTTTGGAACGCTTCATGGCGCTGTCCCAGTCAATCTGATGCCCGTCAAAATCCGGCCCGTCCACGCAGGCAAATTTTGTTTCGCCGCCGACAATGACACGGCAGCCGCCGCACATTCCCGTACCGTCAATCATTACAGGGTTCATGGAAACGGTTGTTTTGATTCCGTATTCCTTGGTTACGTTACAGACAGCTCTCATCATTACCAAAGGCCCGATTGCAATAACCTCATCGAATTTTTCTCCGGCATCCAAAAGCTCTTTCAGACGATCCGTAACAAACCCCTGCAAGCCGTTGGAACCGTCGTCCGTTGTGATAATCAGCTTGTCGGAACACTTTTTCAGCTCGTCCTCAAGAATGATTAAATCCTTATCGCGGAATCCTGTGATAACCGTGACATCCGCACCCATTCCGTGCAGCTTCTTTGCCTGCGGATACGCAATTGCCGTTCCCAGACCACCGCCGATTACCGCTGCTTTTTTGATTCCCTCAAGAGGCGTCGGTGTTCCGAGAGGTCCTGCAAAGTCCAGCAGCTCAGCACCCTCCGGTACTTCGGCAAGATCGCGTGTTGTTTTGCCGACAATTTGAACGATAATCGTAACCGTTCCCTTTTCACGATCGAAGTCCGCAATGGTGAACGGAACTCTTTCGCCGTATTCGTCAATTCTCAGAATGATAAACTGACCCGGTTCAGCCTTTTTTGCGATTAAAGGCGCGTCAACCTCCATCAGAAAGATCTGTGGATTGAGAATTTTCTTTGTAACAATTTTGTATGGCATATTCTCACCTCATCATTTTTTGAATCATAGACAATTTACATCCGTCTAACATCATATCATAAAATTCAATGTTTTTCAATAGATAGGGTTTATTTTTCACAATAAATTTATATTTTTTTCAGCATTGAGAAAGAATATGGAAATCATAGAAAAAAAGGGATGAAAAGCCACCCCTCAATCAAGTCAAATATTTATGCCTGAAGCAATTTAATTTTTCCGCAGGCGATTTTTTCACCGGAACCGCCGCTCGGCTGAGTCGTAAAATCATCCGGATGGCTGTGAATAATGACAACTCTGCCAATGATTTCATGCACCGTAAAACGATCGGTAAAAAAGGAAAGATAGGCATAACCCTTATTCCCGAACAGCGGCGGCATATCGCCGGCATGATAGGGATGCGGACATCCTCCGGGATTGTAATGCCCTTTTGCATCGGCAAAGGGATCTTCCTCATTACCGCGGCAGGAGGTTCCCTCGTGTACATGGAACGCGAAAATCCGGTTTTTGCATTGAATGTCGGAAAAAGGTAATCCGCGCATTTCGGCAGTAACCAGAACGCCGGTCGGCTGCTGTTTAAAGGTAACGCGGCCGCGGATGCCGGGATATTTCGGACTTCCGGTGACTTCCGCAATGGCGGTGGAAAAGATTGTATAATGCTGAAAATGACGATTGATTCTTTTATGCATGGCTGATACCTCCCACCATCAGCTTATGCGCTTGGGGCGGAGGTTATGACAATTTATTGAGAAAATCCATCATATCCGGCGCCGGCGGAGCAGTAAATTCCATTGGCTTGCCGGTTACGGGGTGGGGGAAGTGAATATAAGAGGAATGTAAGGCGGTGCGCGGAAAGAGCGTTTTATCTTCTTTCCCGTACAGCCAGTCGCCAAGCAGGGGATGCCCGATGGACGCCATATGCACACGAATCTGATGGGTACGCCCGGTTTCAAGGCGCAGCTCGGTTAAGGTAAAATCTTGATAGGTCTTTAACGGACGGTAGTGGGTTACGGCAGGCTGTCCCTTCGGGGAAACACAGCGTTCCAGCATACTGTCCGCGCATCGGGCGATGGGGGAATCAATTGTTCCCGGCTTTGTGAGTGAGCCCTCAACAATCGCAAGATACCGCCGCTCAAAGCGTTTGTGCAGCTCCGCACATAAACGGCTGTGTGCGTAGCTGTTTTTTGTGGTGCATAAAAGCCCGGAGGTGTCTTTATCCAGACGATTGACCGCCCGAAAAGTATACGGCTCGTTTTTTTGCGCAAAGTAATACATCAACCCGTTTGCAAGCGTATTATCGTAATGCCCCTGGGAGGGGTGCGTGGCAACGCCGGACGGCTTATTGATAATCACAAGATCCTCATCCTCAAACACAATTTCGAAATCCACTTTTGCCGGAATGATATTTTCGGATTTTCCGTCCGCCAGGGTCAGCCGCAGCTGATCGCCCGGAGTAAGGATAAAATCCACACGGCGGCTTGAACCGTTTACCATAATGCCGTTTTCTGTGTTTTTCAGCGTCTTTATGATGGATGACGACATCTGAAAATGGTTGCGCAGAACCGCGATGACGGGTTTTCCGGCAAAGTTTTTATGGATAGTATAAGTAAAAATACGTTGCATAGCGTCCTCTTTTCATTCAATCTATAAAACAAGGGTTGTAAAAAAACAATCGTATTTGTTTTTTTACAACCCCGTAAAAGATGGCTTAATCTGTCAGCTTTTCGGCTGTTTGCTTTAAATAAGCGGCAAACTCATCCCGTAAATCCGGGCGCTTTAGCGCGAAGTCTACCGTTGCTTGCAGGAATCCCTGCTTATTTCCGATGTCATAGCGTCTGCCCTCAAAGTCATAGGCATAAATCGGTTCGGATTGCCCTAACATGACGATACCGTCTGTCAGCTGAATTTCGCCGCCGGCACCCTTTGGGGTTTTTTGCAGACAATCAAAAATTCCGGGCGTTAAAATGTATCTGCCCAATACGGCAATATCGGAGGGTGCGTCCTCCTTTTTCGGCTTTTCAACCATTCCGTTGACCTTGTAGAGTCGGTTGCCGACCGATTCGCAATCCACGATACCGTATTTGGAAACATGCTCCATACCGACCTTCTGTACACCCAGAACGGTGCTTTGGCATTGATCGAATTGCTGCATCAGCTGACCGATGCAGGGAATCTCGCTGTCCACGACATCATCGCCGAGCATAACCGCAAACGGTTCGTTTCCGACAAAGGTTTTTGCATACAAAACCGCATGTCCCAATCCCTTTTGCTCCTGCTGACGGATAAAGTGAACGTCCAGCTTGTCGGATACCTCGCGTACTGCGGCAAGCATATCCTGCTTATTCTCGCGCTCCAGAATAGTTTCCAGCTCGAAAGCGCGGTCAAAGTGATTGATGAGTGCGTCTTTTCCGCGTGCTGTGATAATCAGCAAATCGGAAATACCGGCACGAATCGCTTCTTCCGCGATATACTGGATGGTCGGCTTGTCGATAATGGGAAGCATTTCCTTGGGAACTGCCTTTGTGGCAGGTAGGAACCGCGTCCCGAATCCGGCTGCCGGAATAACTGCTTTTGTGATTTTCATGTGTTTTCTCTCCTCTTTAATAATATCAATGAATTGCAGCCATAGGCTCCAAACATTTTACGATTTTTATTGATACTGCACCTGAACACCACCCAATGCGGCATTATAGCCATCCATTTTTCGGATGATACTCTCTCTTTTTTCACCGGTCGCCGGTGTGGGCTGATAGTTGTTGATTCCATTCTGATAATCGGAGGAAATCGTGCAGGGGATTAACGTGATCTCGCTGGATTTCGCTCCGTTCTCCACGCGGAAAGTCTGCTGATAAATGATCGTGTCCATATCCGACGGACTGTCGTTTCCGCCAAAGCAGAAATTACCGAGACTATAAGCGATCGTTCCGCCGTTATACTGTTCAATGCCCTGCAAAACATGGGGATGAGTTCCCAATACCAGATCAACACCCAAGTCAATCGCCTTGTGTCCGTAGGCAATCTGCTCCTCGTTAGGCTCTGTTTCCTTTTCGATGCCCCAGTGAATACAAGCGATAATCAAATCCGGATTTTGCGCCTTTACATCCTGCACGGCAGCCTCTAATCGGGTTCGGTCAATATCGTTCAGCTGGTTAATGCCCAATAAACCGATTCTGAGACCGTTGACCTCATAAATGACGGTATTTAAGCTGTCGAATACGGCGATTCCGGCTTGACTGAGGATGTTATACGTATCTTTGTTGCTGATTTCTCCGTAGTCGCGGGAATGGTTGTTGGAAAGATTCGCAGCTTCGATGCTGCCATCGGTCAAAATCCCGGCATAGGACGGCAGGCCGCGGAAAGCAAACTGCTTGTCCTCACGCTCGCCGTTCTCGGATAGCGTTCCCTCAAAATTTACGATTGTCAGATCATCCTTTGCAAAGATATTCTTGACATTGCGCATAAAATAGGCGTTGCCGTTTTCAGCTGCCGTTTCGGTAAAGCTTTTAATCTGTACGGCATTTTCGTCTGTACCGAAGGTGCAATCTCCGGCGGCACTGATGGTAACGGTGCGCACGGAAGGAGTCGCGGAAGGTGCAGCGGTGGCTTCGGGAAGTTTTTTGGAACCTCCGGCTGCAATAGAACCGATCACCGCCGCAATCAGCGCAACCCCGGCAAGAATGGATACATAACCTCTTATTTTCATTGGATTATCTTAAATTCCTTTCGCAAGATTTCAGATTCACGATGGTAAGATTCATATATTATAACGCAGACGTACAGAATATATGAAACTTACAACAGTACATTCACATTGTTTATATATTTTACCATAAAAATATGAAATTGTCCAGTATAAATTATATTATGATCTATAGGTTTATGGAAAATGGGGTTATGAGTGATGGTGACAGGAAAATTCATCTGTTTTTCATTTCATTACGGCTCAAATATCCGCTATGCTGCACGGAACTCGCCTCCATAAACCGAAAAACAGATGAATTTTCATTTAAGACATCACATGTTTTGCAATTACGCATTGATGGTTGCCATAGAAGTTTTTGATTCACTGGGACGGTTGTTTGAGAATACACGATACAATTTATCATAAAAAATGATACTTTTTAAAGAAAAAGTACACAAAAATCATAAAAACCGATACTATTGAAAGAAGTGTCAGTTGAAAAAACAGGAATCAATGTTATAATAGATTTTAAGAGATTATAAAAATTACTTTGGAGGATTGCCGTGAAAAAACAAATAAAATACATATTGGCGTTGGCGATGGTGGTGGGGTGTCTGGCAGGCTGCCTTGCAAATACCGATCGGAATACAGTAATTACGGTTGGGTATTTGCCGGACGAAAATACAATTGAATCCCATATAGAAATGTTTGAAAGCAAGCATCCGGGTGTGAAAATTCTTCCTGTAAAATGGGGGTATGATCCGAATACTTTTGCGGAAATGGTAGAAAAAAATACCTTGCCGGGAATTTATGAAACCCATTTTACAGAAGCGCAGGCGCTGATTGACGCAGGGTATGCGGCGGATATTACACAGGAATTAAAGGAGTACAACATCTATAACCGCATTAATGATTTTATTATGGAGAATATTTCAAGGGATGGAAAAGTCTATTTTGTTCCCAGGACGATTTATTCAATAGGGTTATATATCAATGTTCCGTTGTTTAAAGAAGCGGGATTGGTGGATGAAAACGGGATTCCCAAAGCGCCGGACAGCTTCGAAGAATTGAGGAAAACGGCAAAGCTTATCAAAGAGAAAACCGGGAAATACGGGTTTGTTTTTCCGGCAAAAGGTCGGTTTGGCGGATGGAATTTTACGACGCTTGCATGGAATTACGGTGTTGATTTTATGAAAAAAGAGAATGGAAAATGGAAAGCGACGTTTGATACGAAGGAATGTGTGCAAGCTTTGCAGCTGATTAAGGATATGCGTTGGGAGGACGGAACAATACAGGTTGAAACCAATATCGGAAATGATGATGTGTGCATGATGCTGGGTGAAAATGAGGCGGCAATGGCGTTTGCGCAAAGTGTGCAGCTTGATCGGGCGGTTAAAAACGGTATTATCAATCCTCAAAATATAGGAATGGCAAAAATGCCGAAAGGACCTGCCGGAAGAGTGACTATGGTAGGCGGAGGATATTATGGCATCAACCCCAATTACAGTGAAAAACAAAAAAAGCTTGCCTTTGAATGGCTGATGTATGATAAGGGATATTTAACAAATTCGGCAAGAGAAAAGGAAGATATAGAAAGCAAGTACAGACAAAAATCGGAAAATAACGATGGCATTATTGGTTTGACTGGTATGCAGCTTTGGAACGATTCTGCGATGAACAGCAGTTTTGAAGATGAGATGGTGAAAAAGTACAGTAATGTAAATTTGGATTGTGTTCGGTCTTTCAATAATGCTTCGGATGTGGAGTATAGACTGGAGGAACCGGTTTGTACGCAGGAGCTTTATAAGATTTTGGATGAGTGTATCGTGATGGTATTGGAAAATAAAAATGCAGATTGTGCGGCGGTGATCCATGAGGCGAATAAAAAATTCCAGGAAAACTGTCTGGACTATGAAAAATAACGGTATATAGAAAGAGCAATAACATAAAACGTCTATTTTACGGCGATGAAAGGGAGATTACAATGAACATCAGATTTTTGGGAACGGGAGCGTCCAATTGGCCGGATTCCCTGAGAGGAACAAAAGAATATCGCAGATTTTCATCTGTTATGGCAGATGACGCTTTACTGATTGATCCGGGGAGGCATATTTTCGGATTTGCAGAGGACTTTGGGTATCATCATTTATTTGATAATACCGAGGTGATTTTGTTGACTCATTCGCATGGGGATCATCTGGATATTGAAAATCTGCAAAGCTTGTGCGATGAGAAAAAGAGTATTCTTTATTGCGAGGAACATGCTGCTTCGGCGGTGAGAAATGTGAAAAATTTAGAAATATGCTGTGTTTCATGTTTTCAGCCGATGAAAATCAACGGATATACGGTTACGGCAGTTCCGGCAAATCACGGAACGGATATAGAAAATGAACAAGCGCTGCATTATATTATAGAAAAAGAGGGAAAGCGTTTCTTTTACGGTTGTGACGGTGCATGGATAAGACGGGATTCATGGTATTATATGCGCGATTTTCAATATGATTTGATGGTGTTTGACGGAACACTTGGTGATGATTACGGCGATTATCGGATTTTTGAGCATAACAATTTAAAGATGGTGGAGCTTATGACAGAAACAGTCAGGAATACAAAGGTTCTGAAAGAGGATGGAAAAATTCTGATTTCACATTTGGCATATGGGTTGCACGGTACGCAGGCTGAGGTGGAAAAGCGGTTGGAAAGCTTGAATATCGGTGCGGCATATGATGGAATGACAGTACAAATATAAAAGACCCCTGCGGACGGATACTCGGAGCCGCAGGGGTCTTTTTTATTTTTTCTTTGAAACGCGGTATTCGCTTGGGGTCATACCGGCTATGGATTTAAAGGTTCTGTAAAATGCCTGTTTTGAATTGAATCCGGATTCAACAAGAATGTCGGAAATGGGTTTCTTTGTTTCCTCAAGCAGACGCATTGCCTCGGTTATGCGCAGATTAGAGATGTATTTTGAAAAATTAATTCCCAACTTCTGCTTAATGACTGCGGATACATAGCTTGGCGTGGTGTTAAATTCCGAGGCGATGGAGTCCAGTGATAAATCTATATTGGTGAAATTTTGGTTCAGATATTTTATGAGCTTATCATCGCCCGAGATCGTTCCTGTAGATGACTGCACTGCAGCAATTCTATGGACAAGCATTAAGATTTGGTTGTATATCTCATTTTCGTTTTTTGTTATAAGATCTGAAAATACCTCAAAGTCAAACTTGTTTTCTTCAAACGGAACGCTCTTTAAACGCATTACACGGCAAACGATGTTCAAAATCTGAATATACAATTGCTTTTTGGAACGTGAATCAATGGCGGTGTTCCTCGAATTGATATTCTCAAGAACGGCGAGGATTTCGTCTTCGGTGGAGCTTACGAGCTTCGTAAACAGGGCGTTTTCGTCTTTGGCGCTTAAATCAAAGAAAATGCGGTTCTCAATGTCGATCTGCGGCGATGAGGAATATACGCGCAGCTTTTGCAGCGCTTCAGTATGCGCGTCTTTGAGTCCCTCAAAGCCTTTATGCGTCTCACTGATTCCGGCATAGCAGATCAGGTACTGCGAATCATGAGCCAATAGTGAATACAACTCTTTTATATGTGTTTCTATATTGTTGACAAGCCCTTCATCATCAAAGTTGAAAATGATTTGAAGGCTGTTGCTTTCTTCGGATAAAAAGATACAATTATATTCTTTTTGAAAGCTCTGCTCCACAATATCATAGAATCCGGTTTTGAAATTTGAAAATTCATCCGCATTGAAATCTTTATAAAGCAGCCCGGTCGGCAGGATTTTCAGAACCATTACTTTGAAAAGATTATATTCAAAGGGGAGCGAATCCCTCAAAAATGCCGGAATACTTGCATTGGTCGGCTCGTTTGAGTTGAGATAGTTCATCAGATAACTTTCAATCGCAAAGGGCAGAACGCCGGATAGCTGTGTGTTTTGATGTGAAAGCTCAAAAGAGCTCTTTTTAATGTCTTCAAAAAGATCATTTCCCGAATTTGCCTTTAAAATATCTGCAATTTGTTCAATCGGCTTTGATATTTTGATGGTATTCCTGTATGCAATAAAGAATGCCCACAGGAAAAAGAAGAATATTATGGCACATATAATCAGGAAAAACGGAAGTTCTTCCGCGAATATGGTTTTAAATGGGATAATGGCAAAGTATGTATAGCCGATCAGACTGTCGGATTCAGAAACGGCAACCACGGTGCTTTTTCCGTAACCGTCCAAGCTTAATGTAAAGGTTTCCTCCCCGGCAATCAGCCGGTTATACAGCGTTTCATTATCCGAAAACAGAAGCTGTTCGGGTGAATCTTTGCTGAAAATGTTTCCGTTGAGTTTATTCAATACATAAATATCGGATTTTAATGTGTACTTATCGGAATAATCAGCATTAAGAAGCGCGTCAAGAGAAATATTCACCAGAAGCAAGGATGAAAGATTCGTTGTGTCTATTTTTTTGAAAGCGATCGGAATAATATTCTTTGTGTTTCCGCTGCTGTCTGTGACCAATGAGGGCGCATAGACGCGATGCTGTGAATTGGAGAGAAATTTGATGGACTTCCAAAACACACTGTTATAGGATTTGTAGCAATATTTCTTTGAAAAATATTCATCAAAATTTTCCCTGCCGTCTGAAGTTAAAACATAGTTTCCGGAGGCGTTTATAATCGTCACGGAGTCAATAATATCCTGCACATTTTCAAAATTTTTCAACGTAGAGCGTACCGAATACAATACCGGAGAAGAAATGTGGCCGGAAGTGTTTTGCAGTGTGTTGATAAAATCGGTATCATTCTGAAGAAAATTGACGGAGTTGATAATGTTGGATATGCCGGACTCACAATGATAGGAATAATATTTCAATGCCGAATAGGCATTGGATTGGATTTGTGCTTTGTTGTTGAAAAAGCTATATCCGGCAATGACTAAAACAGCAAAAATCATAATCAGAAGAGGAACGATGATTTGCTTTAACAGAAACATAATATGCTTTGGACGTTTCAGATATTTCAAAATATTCATTACAAAAGCTCCTCCCGTTTCTCTATACGAATCAGCCGTTCCGTTTAAATCGTTAATTTTGCAACCACTTATGTATGCTTATCTTACGGATACCTATTATATCACACAAAATTGACGATGTCAATCGTAAAAAATGATACTGTTTTAAATATTAGTACCACTTAAATCATAAAAAATGATACCCGTTTAAAAGGAGGTTCTTGAAAAGATTTGACCGATATGCTATGATTGGGGTATCAGAAAGGAAAAGCTGCGCAGCTGTTTTCGGATAAGAGTAAAAAGCGAAGAGAAGAAAGAGAGGAAAAGAAAATGAGGTTAAAAATCTTTACCGGGATCGTGGGTCTTTTAACAGCGGCATCTATGCTGACGGGTTTTCAGCCGGTTATGGCGGAAGACAGCTCAGCGGTAAACACAGCAGATATTATTACGGTAGAATTTGAAAAATATGTTTCAAATGAAGCAAATGCAGCAGCGGGATTTACGGTGGCAGGTGACTGGGCACAAATTTTCACGGATAAGACGCAAGAGGATGATTATAGAAATTTTAATGTTACCTTTAATGCTGCAGCTTCGGGCTACTACACCTTGGATGTGATTGCAGCTTGTTATGTCCCCGGAACAACGGTATGGCTGAGTAACGTTAATTATTCCATTAATAACGGTGAGAGCAGCGATTTGAATACCGGAAACAGATTAATGGGAAGATTGGATTCAAGCGGTACATTTATAAGAACAGATTTTGCAAAAACGGAATCGGTTTACCTAAATGCCGGAGAGAATACCATGACTTTCTCCTGTAAAGAGCGCTCGCAGGATGGAAACAAAATTGTGGCGGCATTGGATAAGGCGGTATTTACCCCGAAAAATGTAATTCCGTCGAATGGTATTGTGGAGTTGGAAAATTATGCGACCGATAACGGAACGGCAACCCAGTGGCAAACAACGGCTTCCAATTCTCAAATCACAAAAACAGGCGATAAGAATAAAACGGAAGAGTTGTTTACGGTGAAGTTGAATGTTGACGAGGATGCGTCCTATTCTCTGGGGGTAGCGGCAGGATGTTCTTCCTATTTAACATGGCTGAGTCCGCTTTCGGTATCCGTAAACGGCGGAGCATATGAATCTCTTGCAGGTTACAACAGAACAGATTACTCGAAGGATGCTACTACCTTCGGAACCGCACTATTTACAAGACCCGATGCGATCAGCCTTCATAAGGGTGAAAACACCATTATCATTAAAGCGTCGGAGCGTGCGTTAGGCGGAGTCTATTATTCATTGGACTATCTTAATTTAAAGTGTTTGGATACGATTAGAGAGTTGGCTGAAAACGGCAGAATTGAAGCAGAGGATTATGTGACGGAATGGGGTGCGGTAAAGCGCACTCAGGAATCGCCGAGTACCGGAATCTCGGCAGTCAAGCAGATTGCAGATGCAACGGAGGATGAAGTGTCCGTAACCGTTAAGGTGGCGGAAGAAGGCGATTATGCCGTAGCGGTTCGCGCCGGATGCGCCGCATGGGCAGAATGGCTGAGTCCGCTTTCAATTTCATTTAACGGAAGTGCATATGAAGATCTCGGCGGATATGAAAAATCGGGAATCATTAAAGATTCTTCTGATGGACTCAGATGTGCAAGAATGACAAGACAGACAACATTGCATTTACAATCGGGTGAGAACACAATTAGCCTTAAAGCCGGTGCAAGAACTGCCGGAGGAGTTTTCTATTCGGTTGATTATATTGATTTGATTAAGGTGCAAAATGCCGATTCCATATCCTCCATTCCCGAAAGCGGAAGAATTGAGATGGAGGATTATGCTGAGCAGGTTGGAATGAGCGTTAATCAACTGGATGTGGCAAGCAACGGGGCAAGTGCGATTGTAAAAAATGCCGCGTTAAAGTCGGATACCGTATCCCTGGCTTTTATGTCTGATGAGAAAAAGACAGTAAACTTCCAGATGGGGATCGCGAGTCAAGCTTGGGCAGAATGGCTGAGTCCGGTATATATTCAGCTGAACGGGGGAGAGACGGAAAATCCGGCATCTTATACAAGACTTGCCATTCAAGGCGGAAATGACGGATTCAGAAATGCAGATATGCTGAGAACCACACCGATAGAAATCAACAAGGGTCTGAATATCATCACTTTCAGCGTAAAGCCGAGATCAGCGGCATATAATGAGGGAATATATTATGGTATCGACTATATTGATTTTACCAAAGCGAATGCGGAATTACAGTCGCCGGAGTTGGTAATGCATACGGAATTGAAAGTGGGTGACACGGCGGAAATCAGCATCATGGACGGTGCGGAATTTGTTACTGCGGATAAAGTATATCAGATTACATATAAATCAAGCAATGAAGCGGTGGCGGAAGTCGATGGAAACGGAATGATTACGGCAGTTTCACCGGGAACTTCGGAAATCACGGTTGCAATCAGAGCCAATGTTAATTCGGAAGAAGTTGTTCTCAAACAAAATATAACGGTTGAGGGCGAAGAACAGATGGTTTCAATCGGCGAAATTCGAAATGATAACGGAACAGTTTCGTTTAATGTGAAAAGTATTGTAGACCTGGATTCGGCAGAGGTTTATGTTGCCGGGTATGACAATACCGGAGTATTGGTATCGGTCAAGAAGCACAATATAACAAATCTTGCGGCAGGCAAGACAGAAGCGGTTAGTGAAATACTGGGAAATTATCAAAATATTCAAGCAATTACAATTTACGTTTGGATGGATATGTATTCACTGATTCCGGGTGTGGAAGTAAAATAATCCTATTCATAGGTAATTGTAAAATTTCTGCTGCGGTATTCAGGCAGCGGAGTTTTGCAATTACCTATAACAATCAAGATGATTGTAAAATATAATTTTTATTTGAAATTTCATATATTTTTCGGTCTATAGAGGCAAGTTCCGCATAGCACAGCGGATGTTCAAGCCAAAATAGACCGGAAAACATATGAAATTTCCTGCCATTCCATTTGATTGAGTCTGGCAATGATCTATAAAAAATAAGTCGGAGAGAATATTATGAAGTTTAAACTGTTTATGATTGTGGCAATGCTCCTTGCTGCCTGTTCGGGATATACAGCCGCTTTTGCGGAATGTGAATTTTCCGGAATTGAGCCGGCGGAGAGTCTGGGCGTTTTTGAAGCCGGAGAAGAAGTAAGCTTTACAATTTTCTATCAATCCGATCAAGACACCTCGATTCAATATACCATTTCCGATGTATGGAACAAGGTAAAGAAAAGCGGAGAGCTGTTGCTTGAACGAACGGCAGACAGCAAAACCGTCTGCTTGGGGAAATTTGCAACCGGATGGTATAGGGTAAGATTTTATGAATTCGACAAAGAAAAGGAAGATTATTGCGCTTTTTCTGTATCAGAGCCGATGTCCCTGCGAAAAAACGTCAAAAACCGTTTTGCGATTGATCAGGCAGGGCAGTACATGGATTGGAACAAAGAAAAGCGTGAGGCTTATGCAAAGGTACTGAGTATGGCAGGCATAGATACGGTTCGGGAAAGAATGTCAGATTATGATGATGCCGATTATGATGCGAATATTGAAGAACAGACGGAAGCGCTTTTCAATCATGGGATTCGTGTCATGCAGATGCTGGCAAAAAATCAGTCTATTCATTATGGTGAAAATTTATTTACTACCTATAATAAAGCCAAAAAGAATGCAGAATATTACGGAGAACGTGTGAAAATATGGGAATCGGTCAATGAAGCGGATTCTGATGAAAGTGTGACTCCGGATGAGGCTGCATCATATTATAAGGCAAGGGCAATCGGTATTATTGATTCCGGGGCAGAGACTGTAAAAACCTTTGGGGGACTTTGCAATTGGAATACATCATTTTCTGAGGTGTTTATGCAAAACGGCGTGATGGCATATGCGGATAATTTTAATCTTCATTCCCATCGTTATGCGCAGAGCAGTGAGTATAACCGATTTCCGTCCGATCCGGTGCTGAATGCGAGAGAGCTTTCGACTGTGTATGGCGGCGGAAAACCGGTATGGGTATCGGAGGCAGGAATCAGCTGTGAGATTGATGAGAATGAAACAATCACAGATGAATGTATGCCAATCCAGGCAAAGTATGTCGTGACCTCGGCAGTGGAATCCATCGCACGCGGCGGAACGGATAAACATTTTTGGTTTTTGGCGCGGCATTATATCGAAAACGGCAGAGAGTTTGGAATATTCAGCGGAAATGATATGCCCTATGCCGCATACAGTGCAATTTCGGCGTTAACCTATTATCTTGGCGAGGGGAAGCTGTTGGGGGAATTGAAAGAAAAGCCGCAATCCTGCATAGGATATATGTTTTCGGACGGAGAAAATGATACGGCGATTCTATGGAATACAGAGGATAAAACCGATTACGTTCAGTTTAATACGGAATCGGATGTACAAATTATCAATCTTGTCGGTGACAGCTCGCCGATTCGGTACAGTGAGGTCAACAAAAAGATCAATATCCCGGTCACAACTTATCCGGTAATGATTAAGTTTCAAGGAACTACGCAGGGAAACTATTTTACGAAAAGATTTCCGGAATATGATGAAATTAATGTGAAAGAATTGACCGATGCGCAGCGTGTGGTATTAAAGCAAAATTGGAAAACGAAAAAAACGGAAAACGCGCAATACCGCATAGAACGCGGTCAAAATTATACCATAGCATTAAATGTCTATAATTTCAGCGATACAAAAATGACGGGAAGTATCACTGCGGAAGTGTCGGGGAATATGAAAAATGTATCCAAGCAAACCGTAAAATATTCCGCGGCAGCAGGAGGAAAAGCAACATTGGTATTTACGGTTGCCGCAAATGAGGATTACAGCGCAGGCGGAAAAGCTTATTTAAGCTTTGGCGGAGTGGCGAACGGTGAGGAAATATCGCCTTCGGTAAGCGAATGTTATGTTGTTCCTGATACTGACAATATGGAAAAAACAATCTTTGAAGGGTGCAGTAATGAAAATCAATGGCGTAAAAATTCGACTGCCGAAATGCAGAAATTCGGACAAGCCACCGATGCAGCTGGAATGAAATTCATTTTCGATTTTAAAGCTGAGGTTTTGGACAGATGGGCATATCCGAGATTGGCGGTGACAAAAGGCGCCTTGAAAGATTCGGATGGAATAGGATTTGAAATTGAGGTGGACAGTGCGAAATATGCATTATCCGATATGAATATGAAAGTATTTGTATGGACGCAGTCGGGCGCTTCGTATCTTGCATATGCCGGGGATTGCCAAAACGGGAAATATGCATTGACATGGGATCGTTTCGTTCAGTTTTCCGGTGAGCAAGAGGAGCTGAACAGAGCGGATATAACAATGATTTCAGTAGGTTTTAACGCAAAATATAGTTCCGATTCCGCATCGTATGGATATACGCTGAAAAACTTCGGGTATTTCAAGGGAACTGCGCCGGAGGCGGAAAATGCGGAAATGATTCTTCATGGAATCGAAAACAACTCAAAATTAACGGCACACAGGAATAAGACGGTAACAGCACAAATCCCGGACGGACTCCGGGATATAAGCGTTTATTTGGATTACAGAGCCTATGGGTATACCGATAACGGCGATGGGACGATAGCAATAAGCCTTGAGGATTTATCAGAGGGCGCGCATTATCTGACCGTGACGGGGTTTGACCGATTCCATTATGCGGTCAGAAAGTCAATCAGCTTCTATGCGGCAGATATAAAAAATATCTATGTCAAAGGAACATTTTTTAATTAACGGGAGGGAACGGAAAGTGAGAAAAATTTTATGTGCCATAACGGCGGCGGTCATGCTGGCGCTTGCCATAAACGTGAATGTATTTGCAAAGGAAAATGCGATTCAGGTGGAGTTTGAGGATTATCTGGATCAAAACAGCGGATTTTCACAAACGCAAACCGTTGATGGCGGAGCAATGGCAGGGGTTTCAAAAATTTCATCCGGTGTCTATACTTATACGGTTTCGTTTAATGCGGAAAATGAGGGTGAATATACAATGCAGCTTGCGGCGGCAGCCTATGCGGAGGGACTGACCGTGAATTACAGTGATGTAAGCTGGTCGTTGAACGGATCGGATGCGGTATCGCTGAATGACGCGGAATCCAAAACGCTTTTGGATACTTCCGGAACACCGCAGAGAACGCTGTTTGTACCGACGGCAAAGGTATGGCTGGAAAAGGGAGAAAATACACTGGTATTGTCCGGCGGAAAGAGAAGCGGAAAACCTATGGTGACGTTTTATCTTGATTATGCAAAATTTGTATCCGAGGAAGAAGAACCGGAAAAAAGACGATGGGAAATCGAGGAAATCACGGCGGATGGTATTGTATCGGATGCCAATACAAGCGGCGGGAAATTCCAGATACATAAATCCACCGATACGGAGGATGTAATACAGCATTTTGAGGGTACGATTGCTAAAAGCGGAGAATATACGCTGAGCTTTGCCTGCGGAGATTATTCGAATATGCCCTATCTGAGTCAGTTGTACTTTAGCGTAAACGGGGGAGAGTATATTGAGATTAATGATACCGAATGCAGCGTAAGTCAGCTGGAGTCCTTGGCAAATTCAGGTTTACAGGGGACATTCGGACTTTATAAGTATTCATATAAAGGGGCAGTGAATCTTGATGCCGGAGCATTTACTGTGGATATAAAGGCAATCAAAAGAATAAAGAATGAGCCGGGGGACGGAGTTTATTTTTCGTTTGACTATATGGAAATCGAAGACAGGAAAGAGCCTGAACCGGTGATCGGCAGCGGCAGACTGGAGGTTGAGGATATAACCTCAACCTGTATCGCGAATGATAAAAACGTAAGCGGTGGGAAATATCAGGCATACAAATCAACGGAAACTGAGGATGTGATTCAAAGATTCACCTTTAAGACGGACGAGCGCGGAATGTATACCGTCAGTGTTGCCGCCGGAACCTTTGCCAAGATGGCGTACTTAAGCTCTTTGTATATCAGTATAAACGGGGGAGAATATATTGAGCTGAATGATGCGAATTGCTATATCACACAGCTTGATGAATTGGCAGACCCGGCAATGAGAGCAACTTATAATCTGTACAGTTATACCTATAAGCAAGACATCAGTATAGAGGAGGACATCACCACGGTGGATGTCAGGGCTACGGCAAGAACCAAGGCCGAGGCAACGCCGGGCGTCTATTTTTCATTGGATTATGTTGAGGTATTACAGGTAAAACAGCTTGACGGATTATCCGGAAAAACAGATCATGGATTTGTTGCCTGCGGAAAAGATGAACAGCTGAGAATCTTTAATGCTGACGGAAAAGAAATTACTGCGGCGGATGTCACATCCATAAAATACACATCAGATGATGAAAAAATTGTTTCGGTTGACTCAGACGGGGTTCTTCACGGAAGGAATTTTGGTAAAGCGGTCATTCATATTGAGGCAGACCGAAGAGGAGTAACCGCATCGGCCGATTGTACTGTCTATGTAACCGATGAATCCGGACTGTACCTTACGGATGGAAAGCGGAACGGAAATGAGATCAGCGTGACGATAAATGCAGTGCAGGATTATAAGGCGCAGCATCAGTTGCTGATTGCGGTATATGGCAATGAGGACGGATATGCTACCTCAATTAAGAAAATATATACGGTGGATACCGAGGATCTTTCAAAGGGTGAAAGCAAGCAGATTCAAAAAACGGTTGAAGCAGAATCGGGAGATGTCATCAATATCTTTATGATTTACCCGGATAATAATAACAATGCGGTATTCAGCAAAATCACACTGTAAGGAGGTTCGGTGAATGAAAAAAAGAATCCTGTCGGCTGCGGCGGCAATTGCTGTGTTGTCAACAACGGTGAGTATGCCGAATATATCTGCGGCAGAAAGAATAAAAATTGAGGCGGAAGATTATACATCTTCTTCAAGCAGCTTGAATATTACAAATAATGCACAGCTGAGCAATTCAAAATATGTAAGAATTTATGATTATCCTCCGGCAGCAGGATATACCATAGGCTATAGCTTTGAAGTATCGAAAGCCGGTGTCTATCAGGTGAATGGGGTTGGGTCGATATTAGATAGAGTGTATACAAGCGATTGGGATATTTATATGAATGATGAATCCAATTCTTCCAATGAAAGACTTCTGCTTGAAGATATTGATGTTCCGAGTATCAAGGATGTTATGAAAAAATATTCATTCGGAACCTTTCGGCTGAAAAAGGGAAAGAATACTTTGTATGTAAAGGTGAACTGTGAGGATTTGCAATCACAGGACATGGTGGTTACTTTTCTGGATTATTTTACAATCGAACAGGTGAACGGCGGAAAGTTTTCGGTTTCAAATCTGTCGTTTGAAGGCTCGGATTGCGGAGTCTTTACGGAGGACGACAATATTAAAATGAATGTTGACTTTACCGCTTCCGCACCGGAAAAGTGCGAATATCGGATTAAGATTACTGACGCATGGGACAGGGAAGTGATCAACAGCAAAATAACAGTAGGAAAGGGAATGGATAGTTTGCCGGTCAATCTCGGTAAACTCAAGCCCGGATGGTATCGTGCATACATTTATGACCCGGATTCGGAAACAGAACTTAATTCCTACAAGGCATTTGCGGTTACTCATTCCCTGAAAAAGAGAGGGGATTTTGCAGATACTGCATTTGGGTCGGATCTTGCCGCAGAATATGACGGCGGAACGCTCAAACGAGCTAAAAGCTTCGCGGAGGCGATGCGGTATTCCGGATTTGACTGGATCAGAAGCCGGGGAACCGGTAAATCAACCATCGGAACACAACTAAATATGAAAAAGCAGATTGCCGCGCAGGGAATCAAAACAGATGAAGTGATGGGCAGCGCGGTCGGGTATGTTACCGGCGAATCGGACGCAAAATTCAGAAATGATCTGTATACGATTTCGTATAATTTCTGGAAAGAATATCCTAAGTATGAGCAAGGAACGGTGGATATGGTTGAGGTGTTCAATGAATTGGACATTTCAAAAAATTCTCCCGGAGCGGATTTGTATTCGGCATATCTGAAAGCGGCGGCAATCGGACTTGCCGATTCGGGGTATCACCCTTATGTATCATTAACGGGTTTAGCAATGTATGAGGGGTTGTATTTTGATTTGCTCATGCAAAACGGAGCATTGGATTACAGTGATGTCTATAATTTTCATGCACATGCGGCAATTGAAAACAGAGTCAGCTGTGCAAGACAAAATTCGGACGTATATTCAAAAGGCAGTTCGATTCCGCTGTATCTTACGGAGGCAGGAATTTATCAGATTCCCGAAGGCGAGGACGGACTTTCGGATGAACAGATGAGAACTTCCGCAAGATATGGAATTACCTCGGCTGTCACCTCACTTTCATACGGTACGGATAAGCACTTCTGGTTTTTGAGCAGACCTTTCATAGAAAACAACGGAAACTATTCCTCTTTCCATGCGTGGTCGTATTATCCGTATCCGGTATATACCTCCGTTGAGAATATGACATATCAGTTGGGCGAAGGAATTTATAAAGGAGAAATGAGCGTTGCAGCTGACGGTGTTACGGGAGAGCTGTTTGATGACGGAAAAGGAAATGACGTTGCGGTATTCTGGTCAGAGCAGCCAACGTATATTACGCTGAATGCGGATCAAGTCACTTATGCGGATATGTACGGATATGAAGAAATTCGAAACGGAACAGACGGAAAAGTGACGGTATCCGTTTCGCAGGATCCGATTTATATCCGATTTAACGGCAGAAGTGATCAATCTAATTACTATCCGGCGGCTCATACGAAGAACGTTATTTCACGGCATGAATTAAAGACGAACGACCGAATTGTGATTCAGCCGCTTTGGCAGAATGTTGACATGAATGACGCGGCAATCAAGAATGTGGGATATTCTCTGGACTCGGGAAAAAATTACGAGGTTGATGCCGTAGTCTACAATATGAATAATGAAAGCGTCAGCGGAAATATCGGAGCGGTTTTGTGTAACAGTGAGCAATTCGATTTGAGTGTAGAGAACGGAGCATTTGCAATTGAGCCGTGGGGCAAGACTACCGTAAAGATCCGTCTTGCAGCAAACGGAAACGGCACACCGGGAAAAACCGGTGAATTAAAGATTTTTGGCTCAATGAGCGATGGACGGGAGCTGTCATCGGCGGTTTGCGCATATAATTTTTCGATGAAGGGAGTTGAGCTTTCGCCGAATGAGGTTCAACTTTTTGAAGGCAGCTTAGATGCGGAAAACTGGGATTTAACCAACATTCAGGCAAGCGGAAAACTGGATTATTCATCGGATAAAAGCAAAGGCACATTCACGATGAAAGCAACATTCAGCGATAGCTCTGTCTGGTATTTCCCGAAGCTTAAAATCAATGACGCGTCATTTATCAAAGGTACATCGGGGATCAGTTTTAAAAGAAAATGTGCAAAAAGCAGTGAAGACAAAACAACGGTATTTGTATATCTATCGGACGGCAGAGAGTACTATAGCGGAGAAGCGTCCGGAGTGGCATTTTCGGATCAATGGGAAACACTGACCTATCCGTGGTCAAGCTTTTCCTTGTTTAAATCTCCGTTGGGAACGGTGGATATTCGGGAATTTGATGAAAGTCTTATCGAATATGCGGCGATCGGCGTATCGGGCGGAACAAAGGATAAACCCTCAACAACCATATCGGATTTTGGCGTGTATACACTGGAAGAGGGGGGCGATGTTCTGAACCCCGGAAAAATAGAGCTTTCCGGAATGGATTACATGGCGGTATACAATCAGGGAGAAGTGCCGCAGCTGAAAGCAGAATTGCCCTATGATGATTTGCAAGACATCAAGGTGATGAATTACAATAACGTCTATAACCGATGGACACAAGACGGGAAAATTATTACCGTTGATCTGAGCGGATTGGGTCGGGGCAAATACGAAATCAAGATATGTGCAAAAAACAAAATGAATTATTACTATGTATCTAAAATGATATTCTATGTAGAGTAACAGGAGAGGTGTGGAATGAAGAAAATAATCGGTATACTGACTGCGATGGTTCTGAGCGTTTGCGCGGTGCAGCTTGCGGCGGCGGAAAATGACATAACATGCAGTCTGGATTGTATTCCCGGAACCGTGATCATGAAGGGAAGTATCGAGATTCCAGGTTTGGAGTATCCTTCAGCGGTTACAGTGAAAGTAACCGACTCGGAGAATCATCTGAACTATTATGACGTGATCTATACGGATGATCAGAATAAGGCGGAATTTTACTATAAAAATAATGCGTCATCCGGAATTTACACTTGTGTATTTGGCATCAATGCAATCCATGAATCGGTAACGGCAACCTATGCAGACTTTAAGGGGAAGGATTTCCAGGATGAATTTGTGGTAAATGTAAAAAGCGCGGTAAAGAACAATGATACAGAACAAATTGAAAAGCTGATAACGGAGAATGATGATTGGCTGAAAACCGATAGAAGCGTATTTGAAGGGTTAAAGGAATCCGGAAAAGTATATTCATTAATGATCAGTGATTACGAGGAGTATCAGGAAGCGTGTGATGTTAAAAATGCATTTGAAAAATGCGCCATGCTGGAAAACGTCAATGAAAACGGTGCTGCCGGATTGAAAATCCTTTATGAAAGCGATCAGGATAAAAGGTTGTTTCAGCTTGTGGACAAAATACCGTCAAACGGCGGCGAAAATGCATTTGACTCGCTTTCAGACAGCACGAAAAATAGTATTTATGCGGCGGCAAGCGGCACTTACACAATGTCAAGCCAGTTGGTTGAAACATTTGTGTCGCAAACACTATTGACTGCAATCCATAAAGCGGCAAATTACAATGAGGTGAAAATTGTTTTGGAGGCGTATAAGGCAGCAGGGAAAATTCGGTATTCTTATACTCTCGGCACAGCGGATTATAAGGCGCTTATCGGAAAATCATTCAATTCCTACAGTGCGGTTGAAGCTGCGATAGCAAGTCTCAAAAACACATCGAAAACTCCCGGAGGCGGAGGCGGCGGTGGCGGAGGAGGTTCCTCCTCATCCAATGCGCCGTTAAGAGTGGAAACTGAAATCACGCCCCCGTCAGAAACTAATGACGGTAAAACGACCGAAGCTCATCCGATTAACAAATATTTTGATGATATAGAGGATTCCAAGTGGGCGATGGAAGCGGTGGATTTTCTGTATGAGAAAGGCATTATCAGCGGTTCGGGAGAAAGAACATTCGATCCGAACCGATCGGTCACGCGTGCCGAAGCGGCAAAAATGATTACCTTGCTTGCCGGAGTGGAAATGGAAAACACAGTCCCAAAAGCATTTTCCGATGCAGTGCCTGATGCGTGGTATGAGAAGTATATCAATGCAGCTTGTGAGTACGGATATTTGGAGGGTTACGGCGATGGCAGCTTTGGCGTAAGTCATCCGATCACAAGAGAGCAGGCGGCGACCGTTATTTATCGGTTGCTTACCGGGAAAAATATGAAGTTTGTCAAGAACGGATTTATATTTGAGGATGACGCTGCAATATCAGATTGGGCAAAAGACGCGGTTTATTCTTTGCACAGCGGAGAAATTATTAACGGACGGTCAAACAATCGGTTTTATCCTGCGGAAAATATGACAAGAGCCGAGTGTGCGGTGCTGATTTACAGAGCTGCGCAGCAGATGGGAGGTATATAAGGAATGAAAAAAATATCAGCCGTATTGCTTGCTTGCGTCATGATGCTATACGGAATTTGCCCGGTGCTTGCCGCAACGGAAAAAACAAGCTATAAGCTGAATTTTGCGTTTGACATGGGGATATTAACAGAGGACGATAACGGCGACAGGCTGTTGGAGGACGAGGTCACAAGGATTCAGGCGCTTATTGCAGTTTATCGGCTTATGCATTATTCGGATATTGATCAAATCCCTGCTGCGACCAAGCAGTATTATTCCGATATTGGTCTGTTTCATTACGGTGCAGGCTATGCCCAGGCAATGACAGAGAATGGGTTTGTTAAGGGATATGACGATGGAACCTATGGGGCGGATACTCCTATTACGCTGAATGAATGGATTACGATCTTGCTGAGAACGGCAGGATATTCGGAGTATTTTCAGCTTGTACACAAAACTCCTTATGAAACAGCGCAGGATTTGGGGTTGCTGAAATCGGTGGATGCCGGAATCAATGATAAGGTGACAAGACGGAATGCGGCAATGATGATCTATAATCTCATGTTTATCAAAACCTTGAAGATCGTTGGAGGAAAAGGTACAACCGTAACATATGATGCAGGCGATGAATATATACGTGAGGTTTTGGGACTGGAGTATGTTGAAGGAATTGTCGATGGAATCGGCGGAGCGGCTCTGACAGAGGATATTTCTGACGGTTATGCGTCTGTTGATGGGAAAATGTGCAGCTTTGATAACAAAAAGGAAGAACAGTATCTTGGATACCAAGCGCGGATGATTTACAATGCTGACACGGGTCGGGCGCTTTCCATCATTCCGGATGACAGAAATAAAGCAGTGACTTTAGACGCCGAGGATCTGAAAAAATATGAAGATAATACATATTTTTATTATAAATCCAAAACATCGAGTCAAACGGCACGCTATGTTTTAGACAGGACGTTTGATGCAGTATATAACCGCCGGCCTGTTTTTGACAGCCGGTATATGATGCCCGAATACGGAACCGTCACGTTGGTTGACAACAATCACGATGATCGGTATGATGTGGTAATCATTAATGATTTTGAAAGCTTCATGGTGGAAGCCTATTCGGAAAATGATCGTTTCATCACCATGAAAAATCGGGATGAAAACGGAAAAAATATCCGAATTGATCTGAGCGCCTATGATGTCTGCGAAGCGGAAAACGAAGCGGGTGAACGAGCGGAAGCATCGGCAATTATCGTTCCCGGATCTGTTGTGACAATACAACGTTCCGCCGATGAGAAATCAATCTATATTTCGGTGAGCCGCGAAGTGATGAAAGAAACGATAGAATCAATCACAGCAGATGGCGAAACAAAGAAGTATAGCATAGGCGGAAATCTCTATGAAGCTGTTCCGAACTGTTATATTCCGGACGGAGCAGATACGCCGGGCAGCAAAGCGGATATTTATTTGGATAAAAACGGGCGCATTGCCGCGATTATGAAATCGGAAGATGCGGAGGGCTGGAAATATGGATATATTCAAAAGGTGTGGGTTGAGGATGCTGGGGAAAGAGCAGTTCTGAGGATTTTTAATGAGAACGAAAGTCTCGGCGATATTCTCTGTGAAACCAAAGTGGTACTGGACGGAGAGAAGTTGACAGAGCCGCAGATTATAGCAGACCGGATCAACGAAGCCTATGACAACTTTGAAGATAAAGAGATCAGCGGATATACTTCCGAAATTCACACGAAGCGTATCATAAGATATTGTATCAACCGGGAGGGGTTCATCACGAAAATTGACACTCCCATTGAACACAGTCTGTATGATCTTTCGGTTCCGGAGGGATATAGCAGTGACAATTGCCTTATGCTCAGAGCAAAGGGGTATATTTATTGGAAGAACGGCATGAAGATGTTTAAGACTGTCATGAAAGCGCATATGGATATTCAAGGCGATATTATCGGCGGTGACGATATGAAGATTTTTATGCTTCCGAACAATACCGGTCATGAAAATGATTGGGAATATTCGGTGAAAACGCTGGCACAAAGCACTTTCTCGGAAGCGTATTATTATGCTTCGGGGTACAACACATCGGTTGAAAGTATGGAGTGTACCGTAACCGCGATACGGAACAGACCCGGAAATGCTACAAAAAAGATGATGGTTGCCGACAACATCGGAGAGATGATTGACAGCAGCGGAGAAGTGGTTAAAGCGATTTCGGGATACTTAGGAACATCTTATCGGCATCTGCCGGTACAGGAAAGCTCATTTGATGTTGATTCTTTGAAACGCGGTGATGTAATTTTTTATGATTATGTCAATGAGAAGATGCTGATAAACGGAGTGGGGTACAGTTCGGATAAGGAGGGCTTGCTGGATCAGGATGATTCATACCATCCGGATGACGGAGGAATCCATTTCAATATCCCATACCGTGTTCTGAAGGCAAAAGTAACGCGTGTGAGCGGAACGAGGATGCAGGTTACGCCGGCAAGCCAGGCGACGGAAGTTATGCCGCTGCCCTCAGCGGTTGTGATTTATGACAGTGAAAAAGGTGATGTATCGGTAGGAACGATCTATGATGTCAGAACCGAAGAAATTTACGGCAGTGCAGCGGATACTGTCTTTATCTCCACACGCAGCGGAAATATTGATGAGATGATTGCCGTAAGGTGATTTTACAGGGAGGCATTTATGAAACTTTATATAATAAGACACGGAGATCCGGATTATGAGAATGACTGTCTTACTCCACTGGGGTGCAGACAGGCGGAGGCTTTGGCAAGGAGATTTGCCATGCATGAGCCGGATCGGATCTTTTCGTCACCGTTGGGAAGAGCGCAGGAAACTGCACAGCCAACCTGTGAGCTGTTGAAAAAGAAAATGACAATCCTGGATTGGATCAGTGAAAGTACGGCATATGAGCAAATGCTTGTTCCGGAAAAAGATGGCACGCGCTGGTGCTGGGCGCAGCAGAATACCCATTATAAAAATGATGAAACCATACGGCTTTACGATGATTGGCAAAAAGCGCATAAGGATTTTGAACGGGATTCTGTGCGTGAATGTGTAAACAGAATCGGCAGAGAATCTGATCGGTTTTTAGAACAACTGGGCTATCGGCGTGAGGGAAGTATTTATCGGATTTTATCCCCATCGGAGGAATCTATAGCCGTTTTTTGTCACCAGGGAGCCGGACTGACATGGTATTCGCACCTGATGCAGATTCCGCCGCATATCGTATGGTCAACCTTTGACATAGCACATACGGGAGTCACTTTGTTCCATTTTGAAAATTTCAGCAATGGTGTGACTGCACCGAAGTGCTTGATGATGTCGGATCTGTCGCATATCATGAATGACGGATTGCCTATGAAATTTGAGAACAGAATTGATTTATAAAAGAAAAGAGGTAAAGAACATGAAAGCAATGAAATTATTATCTGTTATTTTATCAGCCAGTCTTGCGGTGACCGCTCTTGCCGGATGCGGAAACAAAAATGACAGAACGGAAGACGGAAGAATCAAGATTACCATCGGAGATGCACCCGACAAAAATACAGACCCAAAGGGATATTCAACATGGGAGGAATCCGCAAATGCATTTATGAAGCTTAACAGCGATATAGCCCTTGAAGCCGAGCCGTGGGCGTATGATGTTCAGAGTTTTATTTCAAGAGCTGAGGGCGGAACGCTGCCTACTCTTTTCAAGGTGCATTTTACCGAGGGAAAGAAGATTGTAGAGTTTGATTATTCGGCAGACGTTACATCCTTTATGAAAGATAACGGCGATTATGATAAGCTGAATGATGTCATGATGAAAAACATTACAGATGAGGATGGGCATGTAAAGCTGATTCCTGCCAATGTCTATACTTTGGGCGTTGTCATGAATATGAAGCTTATGCGTCAGGCAGGTCTTGTCAATGAAGATGATTCTCCGATCGTTCCGGAAACGTTTGAACAGCTGGCAGAAATGGCAAAGACCGTGACGGAAAAAACAGGTGCCGCAGGATTTGTATTTCCTACAACCGGCAATGGCGGAGGCTGGCTGTTCAGCGATATAAGCTGGGCATACGGCGGAGAATTGGAAAAGCAAGACGAGAACGGAAAATGGATAGCGGCGTTGGATGAGGAGCCGGTGGTGAATGCAATGCAGTGGCTTAAGGATATGAAGTGGAAGTACAACTGTATGCCGGCAAACACCCTGCTGTCCAATGCGGATACGATGAAAATGGTAGGAACGGATCAGGCGGCAATGGCAATTGCGCATCCCGGGCAATTCGGTCAGCTTGTTGCAAACTATGGAATGGATTTGAATGATATTGCGATGGTTAAAATTCCGGCAGGCCCGGCAAAACGCGTAACGCTGATGGGCGGTTCCTATTATGCAATTGCAAACAACGCTACGGAGGATCAGATTGCGGCAACGATGAAATATTTGAAGTTCAAGGGTGTGACAACGGAGTTGACGGATGATGTGCGTGAGGATATTGAAAGAGAAGTCAAGTCCAACTATGATCAGAAGAAAACCGCTGTGGGAATCCGGGATTTATCCATCTGGAACGATAATTCCGAGGTTGAGAAATTCGAACAGGAAATGAATGATAAGTATAGAAATGTTCCGGTTAATCATGTAGAGTCCTATAATGATAAAACGGGAGTGGAATATCATACTGAGGTTGAAGCTTGTGCGCAGGAAATGTATAGCTTACTGGACGAGGTTATTCAAAAGGTTTTGTCGGAAAAAGATTCGGATTGTAAGGCATTGCTGAATGACGCAAATTATAAATTCCAGAAAAACTTTTTGGATAATGAGTAATCATTTTAGCATGAGAATAGGCAAGCAGCTCGTACGGAATCAAGATGTATCTGCGTCTTGATTCCGGAATGAGTTCCGCCGCTTTATTTTTATGCTGAATTTATGCCGCTGTTGGCGGCGGAATGGAGATCAAGATGAAAACAAATGCAAATAAAAAGGTTTTCAAAAATCGTATATTGGCTTTTAAAAAGCAGCTGAGCGGATGGGTGCTGATTATTCCGGCAATCGTTATTATCTATTTTATGATTATCAGACCTCAGATTATGGGGATTGCGTGGTCGTTTTTTGATATGCGCGGCTATAATATTAAAAATTTTAACGGTTTGGATAATTATCGCACGATTCTTTCAAATACAGAGTTTTTGCAGATTTTATGGAATACATGTCAGTATGTGCTGTGGTCGATGATCGGGTATATTATCCCGATTATTGTGGCGGTGGTGCTGAATGAGGTTGTGCATTTCAGACGTTTTTTCAGGTTTGTGGTTTATTTCCCGTCGGTTTTGCCGGGAACGGCGGTCATGCTGCTTTGGTTTATGATGTTTTATCCGGATCAGGCAGGATTGCTGAACATGATTCTGGGGAAAGTATTCCATATGACTCCGTACAATTGGCTACAGGACTCGAGGTTTACGATTTTGTATATCATTATCAGTATGACGTGGAACAGCGCCGGAATGACGGCGTTATACTACTTTGCATCCTTGCAGGGGGTATCAAGAGAGCTGTATGAGGCGTCGCTGATTGATGGAGCAGGATTTATGAAACGGTTTTGGACGATCACATTTCCGCATATGTCCGGAATCCTGCTACTGTTTTTGATAAAACAGATTATGGGTGTGTTCCAGATCGTAGATCAGCCGATGCAGATGACCGGCGGCGGACCGGGAAATGCGTCTATGACGCTGGGATATTGGTCTTATAAATACGCATTTGAGTATAATAAGCCGCAATATTCGATGGTAATCGGTGTAATTATGTTTCTGATTCTGATGGTGCTTACCAGCTTTTACTTTGCAGCGGATAAAAAGGTGCAGAGCAAATATTGATGCGGAAGGGGAGAAACAGATGAGATTATTTAAAGAAATGGATAAGGGGATTCTTACTGATTCCGATATAAAACAACCCAAATATAAAATTTTATATGCATGCTTGTTTATGTTTTTAATTATTGACACAATGATTGTGCTGCTCCCTGTGACGTGGGTATTATTGTCCGGCTTTAAGGATATAAAGGAAATGTATCAAGTGCCGGCAACTTTTTTTCCGAAGCACTTTTCGATTGCGAAGCTCGGAGCGGTCTGGAGCGAATTAAAGTTTTACCGATATTACGGTGTGACTTTTATCATGGCAGGCGGCAGTGTGGCAGCAGATATGATTGTATGCGGACTTGCCGGATATTCGCTTTCAAAGCTTAAGCCAAAGGGAACAAAAATCATTCTGATGGTGCTGTTTTGGCTGATGCTGCTGCCGGGTTCCATGAGAACCGTGCCGCTCTATATGGAGTTTAAAAAGTTTCCGCTTTTCGGATTCAGCATGCTGAATACCTACTGGCCGATGTGGCTGATGGCAGCGGCGAATATTTTTGATATTATTCTTTTCAAAAATTTCTTTGACGGTATTTCGCCGGCACTGGTGGAAGCGGCAAAGATGGACGGTGCGGGCGATATGAAAATCTTCTGCAAAATTATGGTGCCGTTGAGTTTGCCGATTTTTATGACGGTCGGAGTTTTGACGTTTAACAGCAATATGAGTCAGTTCCTGTGGCCGTACATCACCATAACTGACGAAAATCTTACGGTTTTGGGAGTGGCACTGTATAAGCTGAAAAATTCAAATATTACGATGGATAAACAGATGCTTGCCTTTTTGTTTACCATCATTCCGCAGGTCGTTATTTTTATTGTCTTTCAAAAGTATATTATGGGAGGCGTAAATGTCGGCGGCGTCAAGGGATAATTGCGATGCAAATTAATACGGAGGGACGATTGTGATCTTTTTGGGAACAGAACAATTCTATTATATTTTACGAATGATTGCAGCCGGTGCCTGTGGTATACTGATAGGACTGGAGCGTAAGAACCGCTCCAAGGAAGCGGGAGTGAGAACCCATTGCGTGGTGGCGTGCGCTTCGGCACTGATGATGATTATATCAAAATACGGCTTTGCGGATATGCAGATTGGAGCCGAGGGAGTACGCGGAGCGGACGGAGCCAGAATCGCGGCACAGGTAGTAAGCGGAATCGGATTTTTGGGAGCCGGAATGATTTTCGTACATAAGAATACGATTACGGGACTTACCACGGCAGCAGGGATATGGGCAACCGCAGGAGTGGGACTGGCGATCGGAGCTGGCATGTATATTGTGGGAATTTCCGCAAGCTGCATAATTGTGCTTGTCCAGATTCTGCTGCATCAAAAATTTAAGTGGCTTAGAAATTTCAAGACGAAAAGACTGGTGGTAAAGAAAGTAGAGATTCCCGGATTTCAGCACAAGATGCTTTTGCAATTGGAAGAAATGGGAGTTTCGGTGTATGATGTATCCATAGAAAAGACGATTGAATACAGTAATTATACCTTTATCATTGACGTACCGCAAACGGTTTGCGAGGAAAGCATCTTATCGGATATTGGCTATGAGTGTAAAATTGGAGCTATAGCATAAAAAAACAAACAGCCTATATGGAAAATCGGTATAGGCTGTTTGTTTTTTTTAGTACATATCTACGGTGTTTAACGTCTTGACAATAATCCGGAACTGTAATATAATAAAAAGAGGTATTGTCGTTTGCTGTAGGCGGGCGAAATATGATGAATAAAATTTAGGGTAGATTAAAAGCGTTTGAATTTGCGTGCGTTTGTCAACCGAAAAAAGGAGCAATTTACATGAATATCAACGAGATTTTTGCGTCAAAGAAACAGGTACTTTCCTTTGAGATTTTTCCGCCGAAGCAGGATTCGGGGATTGAAACCGTTAAGGCGGCGGTGGACGAGCTGGTAAAACAGCCGATCGACTATATCAGCGTGACCTATGGCGCAGGCGGATCTACCTCGAAAAAGACAGCTGATATTGCGGAATATATTCAAAAGCAGCATGGTTTATCCGCGTTGGCGCATTTGAGCTGCATTACTGCGGATAAGGCAAGTATTCGGGAAATGCTGGATGATATGCAGAGCCGCGGGATTCGGAACATTCTGGCGCTGCGCGGCGATCTGCCGCAGGACGGAAGTCAGATCAAGACCGATTACCATTATGCGAGCGAGCTGGTGACGGATATTAAAAAGCATGGCGGCTTTTGCGTCGGCGGAGCGTGTTATCCGGAGTGTCACCCGGATTCACCGAACTTAGAGGTGGATATTGAAAACCTGAAAATCAAGGTAGACGCAGGCTGCGATTTCTTGGTTACACAGATGTTTTTTGATAATGATAAATTTTATGCGTTTCGGGATTTGGCAGAAAAGAAAGGGATTCATGTTCCGATTACGGTGGGAATTATGCCGCTGACGCAGGCGTCCCAGATTAAGCGGATGTGCGTCTTGTCCGGCGGTGCGTCTATGCCGTCCAAATTTACGAGAATGTTTGCAAAGTACGAGAACAACCCCGAAGCACTGCGGCAGGCAGGAATCGCTTATGCGGTCGATCAGATTATCGAGCTGCTTTCCAACGATGTTCGTGGGATTCATGTATACACGATGAATAAGCCGGATGTGGCACAGAAAATTGTGAATGTTATCAGCAGCTTGTTTTAATGAGTATATTACATAAAAACAGAATGAAGTTTCATAGGTTTTATATTCTATGAAGGCGAGTTCCGCGCAACGTAGCGGATGTTTGAGCCGCAATGGAATATAAAACCTATGAAACTTCAAAAGCATATTTATGCATAGACGATCCATATTCCGAGGAGTGATACGAATTGAAAATTACAGATTTATTGGGAAAGCGGCTTTTATTTTTTGACGGCGGCATGGGAACGATGCTGCAAAAGCATGGAATGAAAGGCGGCGAGATCCCGGAGCTTTTAAATATTACCAATCCGAGCTTAATCGAAAAAATCCATACGGAATATTTGGATGCCGGAGCGGATATTATTACGACCAACACCTTTGGCGCAAACCCGTTAAAAGCCGATGAAATCGGCGGAAGCGTTGAGCTTTTGGCGGCAGAGGGAATCGCGATTGCAAAGCGCTGTGCGGAAAAATTCTCAACGCCGGAAAAGCCGCGGTTTACGGCGTTTGATATTGGACCTACCGGGCGGCTGCTGGAGCCGTTGGGCGAATTATCGTTTGACGATTGTTACGAAAGCTTTAAGCGGATGGCGGTTACTGCGGAGAAAAGCGGCGCGGACTTAGTGATTATCGAAACAATGTCGGATACTTTAGAGGCGAAAGCGGCGGTACTGGCGGTCAAAGAAAATACAAAGCTTCCGATTTTTTGTACCATGACGTATGACGAAGCCGGGAAAACGCTGACTGGTGCGGATGTGGTTGTCATGTGTGCGATGTTAGAGGGACTGGGCGCGGATTGTATCGGAATTAACTGTGGCTTAGGGCCGGAGCAAATTTCGGCGATGATGGAGAAGTTGGCAAAATATGCATCCATCCCGATTATGGCGCAGCCGAATGCCGGACTTCCGCGGATTCGGGACGGAAAAACCGTTTATGATGTCGGGCCGGAGGAGTTCGGGTGTTCCTGCGAAAAAATTGCGGCGGTGGGTGCAAGCGTGCTGGGCGGCTGCTGCGGTACAACTCCCGAGCATATTCGGGCGGTCATTGCGCATTGCGCTCAATATAAGCCGATTGTGGAGGAGAAGCCGTATACGATTGTAGCGTCTTATTCCAAAGCGGTCTTTTTGGACGATCGTCCGGTGATTATCGGCGAGCGAATCAATCCGACCGGAAAGAAAAAATTTAAAGAGGCATTAAAGAATCAGGATATTGATTATATTTTAAATGAAGCCTTTGCGCAGCGGGACGCCGGTGCGGATATTTTGGATGTGAATGTCGGGCTGCCGGAAATTGATGAGTGTACTACGATGGAAAAGGCGGTTAAGGCGATCTCATCGGCGGTGAATCTTCCGCTCCAAATTGATTCCTCGGACGCAAAAACCCTGGAGCGCGCCTTGAGAATTTATAACGGAAAGCCGATGGTCAATTCCGTCAACGGAAAGAAAGAGATTCTGGATTCGATTTTGCCGATTGTGCAGAAATACGGCGGCGTACTGGTTGGCTTGTGTCTGGACGAGGATGGGATTCCGCCGACGGCTCAGGGACGTGTGCAGATTGCGCAAAAGATTGCGGATGAAGCAGCAAAGTACGGAATCAAAAAGAAAAATTTGGTGATGGATACGTTGACGCTGACGATTTCCGCGCAACAACGTGAAAGTGCGGAAACGATCAAGGCATTGAAGCGGATTCGCGAAGAACTGGGTATGAAAACGGTTCTGGGCGTATCGAATATTTCGTTTGGTCTGCCGCGGCGCGAATTGGTCAACAGCACCTTTTTTGCGATGGCATTAAATAACGGGCTGGACGCGTGTATTATCAACCCTTGTGCCGACAGCATGATGAATACGTATCGCGCTTATCGGGCATTGACGGGGATTGACGAAAACTGTGCCGCTTATGTCGGTGTTTATGCCGGAACAAAGGCACAGACAACGGTCATCAGTGCGGCGGCACAGGAGGTCAGCAAGGAACAGACCAATCCGCTGCATGACGTTATTGTAAAGGGGTTAAAGGATCAAGCGGCGGCGGTGACTGCTCAGGCGTTGGAAACAGCAGAGCCGATGCAGCTGATTAATGAAGTGATTATTCCGGCATTGGATTATGTGGGTAAGGAATTTGAAAAAGGCGTGATGTTTCTGCCGCAGCTGATGATGAGTGCGGAAACGGTAAAAAATTCGTTTGCGGTCATTAAGGAGTATATTATCAACAGCGGCGAGCAGCAGGAGAGCCGGGGGAAGATTGTTATTGCAACGGTGAAAGGTGATATTCATGACATCGGCAAGAATATTGTGCGCGTGCTTTTGGAAAACTACGGGTATGATGTCTTTGATTTGGGAAAAGATGTGCCGCCGGAGGTGATTGCGGATACCTTGCAAACGGAAGATATTCATCTGTGCGGCTTGTCGGCGCTGATGACAACAACGGTAGTCAGCATGGAGGACACGATTAAGCTGATTCGCGAAAGAAATTTGGATGTTCAAGTGTTTGTCGGCGGTGCGGTGCTGAATCGGGAATATGCCGATATGATCGGCGCGGACGCCTACTGCAAGGACGCGATGGCGTCGGTGAATTTTGCGAATGAATTTTTCGGCGTATCATTAGAAAATAGTTGATTTTTATGAGAAAATCTGGTATAATTCACATAGAAGGAGTTTTCATCATAAGCAGATTGAAGGGGAGACTTTATGGTAAACATCGGAAATGACTGGGATGATATTTTAAAGGATGAATTTTCAAAGGAGTATTATTTGAAGCTGCGTGCATTTTTGAAAGAGGAGTACACGCATCATACGATTCATCCGGATATGTATGATATTTTTAATGCGCTGAAGTGGACTTCCTACAGCGATACGAAGGTCGTGATTTTGGGGCAGGATCCGTATCATGAAGTCGGGCAGGCGCATGGCTTGGCATTTTCGGTTCAGCGTGGTGTCAAGATTCCTCCGTCGCTGATGAATATGTATAAGGAGCTTCATGATGAGCTGGGATGTTACATTCCCAATAACGGTTATCTTGAAAAATGGGCAAGGCAGGGCGTGCTGCTGCTCAATGCATCTCTGACGGTTCGGGACGGTGCGGCAAATTCCCATCGCGGCAAAGGTTGGGAGATTTTTACCAATCGTGTGGTGGAGTGCCTGAATGAGCGTGAGGATCCGGTGATTTTCATGCTTTGGGGAAATAACGCAAAAGAGAAGATGGCGGTGATTACCCATCCGCAGCATAAAATTTTAACGACCGTTCACCCCAGTCCGCTTTCGGCAAGCCGCGGATTTTTTGGCTGCGGACATTTTAAAACGGCGAACAGACTGCTTCGGCAGATGGGGAAAACGGAAATTGACTGGCAGATTGAAAATATAGATTAATATGGAAAAGCAAATGATCTTTGGAATTACGGGACAGACCGGAAGCGGAAAGAGTACGGTTTCAGAACAGTTTCGGGCGTTGGGCGTGGACGTACTGGACGCGGATTTTGCGGCGAGAGTGGTATGTGAGCCGGGAACGCCGTGCCTTGCGGAAATTATCGAAAGCTTTGGACGGGATATGTTGCTCCCGAACGGAGAACTGAACCGCCGCCGATTGGGCGCTGTTGTGTTTTCCGATCCGGCAAAGCTGGAGCGGTTGAGTAAAATTACGCATTATTATATTCGGGAGTGGGTTTTGCAGAAAATCCGGCAAAGCAAGAGTGCGCTTTGTGCGATAGACGGTGCGGTGCTGATCGGCAGCAATATGGAATCGCTGTGTCGGGTTATGGTTGCGGTTGTTGCGGAACCGGACATCAGAAAAAAACGCATTATGGCGCGGGACGGACTTTCGGAGGAAGAAGCGGTAAAGCGTATCGCCGCACAGGAGGATGAGGATTTTTATCGGAAGCATGCGGATTTTATTATCGAAAATAATAGCGGAATACAAGCTTTGGAGCAACAGACGAAACAGATTTATGATCAAATCAAGCAATGGATATAGGAAATAAAATAAGGGGAGTTGTGTAATTTGAGTAAGATTTTAAAATTATGCCTGTGTCTTTTGGCGATAGCGGTTGCGGTGATTGCGCTCAAAAGCGGCTATAATACCGGGCAGCAGACGACTTATCCGGTGGCATACAGTGAGTTGATTTATAAATATGCTCATGAGAATGAATTGGATCCGTATCTGGTGATGGCGGTGATTAAGGTGGAAAGCAATTTCGTTCCGGAGGCTCATTCGGGGTATGCCGGGGGATTAATGCAGCTGACCGAGGAAACGGCGCAATGGAATGCGGACGAAATGGGCATTACATACTTTGATTATATGGATCCGGAAACGAATATTAAGCTGGGATGTCATTATCTGAAGCACTTATTGAATACATATGATAATACGGATACCGCATTGGCTGCCTATAACGGCGGCATGGGGAACGTCTATTCGTGGCTTTCGGATTCGCGGTACAGCGATGACGGGAAGACACTGAAAGAAATTCCGTTTACGGAAACTAAGAATTATGTACTTCGGGTCAACGAAGCATGGTTACACTATAAAGAAAACTTTGGAAAGGAATGATGAGAAATGTCAAGAATTATTACGGTGGGACGTCAGTACGGAAGCGGAGGAAGAGAGATTGGAAAGAAGATTGCCGATCAGCTGGGAATTCCGTTTTACGATAAGGAATTAGTCGAAATGGCGGCAAAAAAGAGCAATATCAGCAATGAAGCGGTGAAAGAGATTGACGAAAGAGCAACCAACAGCTTATTGTATTCGATTGTTACCGGCAGCTTTGGCATGAAAGGACTGAACGCGCCGTTATTTTACGAAATGCCGATGAACGATAAATTTTTTATTGCGCAGTCGGAGGTTATCAAGGAAGTGGCGCATCAGGGAGATTGTGTTATTGTGGGTCGTTGTGCGGATTATGTATTGGAGCATGAGGAAAAAGTGGATGTTTTGAGCCTGTTTTTGTATGCGTCACTGGATTTCAGAACGCTTCGTGTTGCAAGCGACTTGAATCTGACCGTTCATCATGCAAAGGATTATATCCAGAAAACCGACAAGCAGCGGCGCACCTATTATGATTATTATACAAGCCGCGAATGGGGAAAAATGTCGAATTATGACCTTTGCATCAATACCGAGAAGATTGGGATTGACAAAACGGCAGAGTTGGTTGTTCGTTATTTGAAGTAGTGGAAACGGAGTGTTTTGATTGATAATTGAAGTAATAAAGTCCATTATACTGGGCATTGTGGAGGGCATTACGGAATGGCTGCCGGTCAGCTCAACGGGGCATTTAATCCTTGTCAAGGAGTTTATGTCCGGCTCCGGATTTGTTGCGGATTCCGCTTTCTTTGACTTGTATTTGTATGTGATCCAATTCGGAGCGATTCTGTCGGTTGTGACCTTGTTCTTCCGAACGCTGAATCCGTTTGCTCTGTCAAAGACAAAGGAGGAAAAGAGCGATACCTGGCAGATGTGGTTCAAGGTAATTGCGGCGTGTATTCCGGCGGCGGTGATTGGACTGCTGTTTGATGATTACATGGAAAAAATTGAAAACTGGGCGGTTGTTTCGGCAATGCTGATTCTCTACGGTATTGCATTTATCATTGTGGAGAACAGACATAAAAAAGAAATCGTAACGGATATGAAGTCCATGACTTATAAAACGGCATTGCTGATCGGTGCGTTCCAGGTGCTTTCCATCATTCCGGGAACGTCACGTTCGGGAGCAACCATTTTGGGCGCGATCTTGCTCGGCTGCTCCAGAGGAGTTGCGGCTGAATTTTCGTTCTTCCTTGCGATTCCGGTTATGCTCGGCGTCAGTGTGCTGAAGATCGGAAAGTTCGTTTTAGAAGGCTCGGTGATGACGGGATCACAGGTTACGGTACTTATCATCGGTATGGCGGTATCGTATTTAGTGTCGATGGCAGCCGTCAAGTTCCTGATGGATTATGTAAGGCGGCATGATTTCAAGGTGTTCGGCTATTACCGAATTATTCTGGGATTGTTGGTTATCGGGTATTTTACCTTGATAGGCGCATAAAAAATGGGGTTGTAGAAAAACGTTGTGGATTTTGTTTTTTTACAACCTTATTTTGACGTATGTGGGATTGAATTTGACGCATATGAATTGAAATATCCTCTGTTTTCAGTCTATGGAGGCGAGTTCTACTCCGCGCAGCGTAGCGGATGTCTGAGCCGGAATAGAATGAAAACAGAGGATATTACAAGGCGGAATAGTTGGATTTTGTAAGATTTTTTAAATAAATTTTCATCTGATGTTCAGTCTATGAAGGTGAGTTCTACGCCGCGCAGCGTAGCGGATGTCTGAGCCGAAATAGAATGAAAACAGAGGATATTTCAAGGTGGCATAGTTGGATTTTGTAAGATTTTTTAAATAAATTTTCATCCGATGTTCAGTCTATGGAGGTGAGTTCTACGCCGTGCAGCGTAGCGGATGTCTGATCCGGAATAGAATGAACATCAGATGAAAATTCATGCTGCCAAGATTTACAACTGATTAAATAGACGAAAGGAGAACATGACAAAACCATGTATCTTGTAATCGGTCTCGGCAATCCGGGACGTCAATACGATATGACCCGTCATAATATCGGGTTTCATACAATAGACTATATTGCGGATCAATACCGCGTAAAGGTGAATAAGCTGAAATATAAGGCGCTTTACGGAGAGTGCAGTATCGGCGGCGAAAAGACGCTGCTGATCAAGCCGCAGACCTATATGAATTTAAGCGGCGAGAGTATTATTGATTTTGTGAATTTTTATAAAATTCCGGTAGAGAATATCATTGTGATCAGTGATGATATTAATCTGGATGCCGGGCGGCTGCGGATTCGTCCTAAGGGCAGCGCCGGCGGTCATAATGGGTTGAAGTCCATCATTTATATGCTGCAAAGTGATGAGTTTCCGCGGATTCGGATGGGAGTCGGTGCGCCGCGCCATGAGGATTATGATTTGGCGGATTTCGTACTCGGACGATTTACTAAAGATGAAATTCCCGTTATGGAGGACGCGATTCAAAGGGCATCCAAGGCGGTTGAGGAGATTATCAAAAACGGCGCACAATCTGCGATGAATCGCTATAATGGCAGGTAGAGCAATATGAATTTTCAAAATATTCTACAGGATTATGATCAGTATCGGGAGCTGCAAAACAGCTTGAATCGGACTCCGGTCTCGGTTTCGGGAGTGGAGGAATCGGCGCGCGCGCAATTAATTTACGCGCTGTTTGAGGAGCAGGAAAAAAATGTGCTTGCGGTTTGCTATAGCGATATGGAGGCGCAGGCATTGGCGGCGGATTTGGGATTCTACACTGAGCAGGTGCAGACCTTTCCGTCTAAGGAATATATTTTTTATAATATTGAAACAAGCGGACGCGGCAACGAAAATGCACGGTTGAGTATTCTAAGCGCTTTATCGGACGGGCAGAAGAAAATTACGGTTGCAAGTCTGGACGCACTGTTGCAGTATACCATTCCGAAACAGGAATTGGAAAAGCATACGATTTCTTTTGAATTGGGTGATCGCTTTGATTTGGAGGAGCTTTGTAAACGGCTGATTGTGATGGGATACAGCCGCGAGGAAATTGTTGAGGGCGAAGGGCAGTTTGCTTTGCGCGGCGGAATTTTGGATGTCTTTTCCCCCAATTATGAAAACCCCCTGCGAATTGAATTTTTTGATGATGAGACGGATTCCATCCGTATTTTTGACCGTGTTTCGCAGCGTTCAATGGATAAGATTGATTCGGCGGCGGTGATTCCGGTTCGGGAAGCAATTCTGACGGATGAAAAGCGCGATAAGATCGCTGAAATTCTGAAAAAACGCATGGATAAGGCGAAAAAGAGCGGTGGGGAGTATTATCTTGAGGTCACGGCGGCGGAACGGGAAAGCCTGATGGAAAAGCGGTATTTCCCATCTTTGGATAAATATATTTCGTTAATTTACGGAGAAATTCCGTCCTTACTCGACTATTTTACCGAGCAGAATATCATTTTTATCATTGATCCGAAGCGAATCTGTGACCGCGGCAAGACCTTTGAGTGGGAGAAAAATGAAATTATCGCCGAGATGAAAGAGAAAGGTGTCATCGGTGCGGAAAAGGATCGGTTTTTTGTCGATTATCATGATGCACTGGATCAAATGAACCGAAATACCGTGATTTCATTGGAAACGCTTACGCATACCTCGAATGATTTTCAATATCGGTCGCTCGTTTCCTTTACCACAAAAACAACAATTTCTTTTCACGGAAAGCTGGATTATCTTTTTGAGGATTTAAAGCATTGGCAGCAGGAGCATTATACGGTTGTCATTCTGGCGACGACGCGCGGACGGGGTGAGAATCTTGCCGGCGTATTGAATGACCGCGGGATTCCGGCACGGTTTGCCGGGGATAGTACGGAGTTCAAGCCGGGCGAGATTGTTGTCATGCGCGGACAGATGAAAAAGGGATTTGAGTATCCGGAGATTCGTTTTGTACTTGTTTCGGACAATGAAATTTTCGAACAGCGCAAAAAACGCCGTAAGCGCAAAGAGGATAATGCGGCGCGGATTCGTTCGTATAATGATATTTCGCCCGGCGATTATGTGGTTCATTCGGCGCATGGTATCGGCGAATACAAGGGTACGCAGAAAATGAACGTCGGCGGAGTGCTGAAGGATTATCTGAAAATTCAATACCGCGGTACGGACTGCCTGTATGTGCCGATCGACCAGATGAATCAGCTTTATAAATATATCGGCAACAGTGCGGATAAGCAGGTGAAGCTGAATCGGCTGGGCGGCAACGAATGGAATAAGACGAAGGCAAAGGTTCGTGCTTCGACTGATGAACTTGCGAAAAAGCTAATTCAGCTTTATGCCGAACGGGAGCAGACGAAAGGGTATGCGTTTAGTCCCGATACGCCGTGGCAAAAGGATTTTGAGGATACGTTCCCGTATCAGGAAACAGACGATCAGCTGCGTTCGATTGAAGAAGTTAAGGACGATATGGAAAAAGCCAAACCGATGGATCGTCTGCTTTGCGGTGATGTGGGTTTCGGAAAAACCGAGGTGGCGCTGCGTGCTGCATTTAAGGCGATTAACGATTCCAAGCAGGTCGCTTATCTATGCCCTACAACCATTCTTGCCATGCAGCATTATGAAACATTTTTGAAACGAATGACGAGCTTTCCGGTTCGGGTGGAAATGTTGTCGCGATTCCGAACGGCGGCACAGCAGAAAAAGATTTTGAAAAAGCTGAAAACCGGAGAGGTGGATGTGGTAATCGGTACACATCGGCTGCTGTCCAAGGATGTGGAATTTAAGGATTTGGGTTTGCTGGTCGTGGATGAGGAACAGCGGTTTGGCGTGGCGCATAAGGAGCGGCTCAAAGAAATTAAAAAGAATGTGGATGTTTTAACCATGACCGCAACACCGATTCCGCGGACACTGCATATGGCAATGACAAGCGTTCGGGATATGAGCGTTCTGACCGAGCCGCCCGAAAACCGTTATCCCGTACAGACGTATGTGCTGGAGGATAATCCGGTGGTAATTTTGGATGCGATTCGCAACGAATTGTCACGGGGCGGTCAGGTGTTCTATCTGTTTAATCGGGTGCAGGGGATTCATACCAAAGCGGCATGGATTCAGAAGCAGTTCCCGGATAAGACGGTTGCGGTGGGACACGGTAAAATGAAAGAGGATGAGCTGGAGGAAATCATGTTCCATATGGCGGAGGGTGATACCGATATTCTGGTATGCACCACGATCATTGAAACCGGGTTGGATATTCCGAATGCCAATACGATTATCATTGAAAATGCCGATAAAATGGGATTGGCACAGTTGTATCAGCTGCGCGGCCGCGTGGGACGATCCAATCGTGCGGCATATGCCTATCTGACCTATAAGCCGGACAGTATTTTATCGGAGGTGGCATCCAAGCGTTTGCAGGCGGTCAAAGAATTTACGGAATTTGGTTCCGGATTTAAGATTGCAATGCGCGATCTGGAAATCCGCGGTGCCGGAAATCTTCTGGGACCGGAGCAGCACGGGCATATGGACAGCGTTGGTTATGATATGTACTGCAAGATTCTGGAGGAAAGTATCAGCGATGCCAAAGGGGAGAAGAAAGAAGCGGAGCATGATGTTTCTGTGGATATTGAGATCAGCGCTTATTTGCCGGAATCCTATATCCAAAGCCCCAATCAGCGGATTGATATGTATAAAAAAATTGCCGCGATCGAATCGGAGGACGATCAGTTCCAGATTGAAGATGAATTGGTGGATCGTTATGGCGACATCCCCAAGGCGGTTCAGAATATTATTGCGGTTGCTGCGCTGAAAGTCCGGGCAAAGGCGGCGGGCATTATAGAAATTATACAGCATGGAACGGTATTGAATCTGAAATTTGCGGACGGGCGGCTGACGCCGGAGATTATTATGGCGCTGGATAAGAAGTATCCGATGCAGATCAAGGTACTCTCGCAGACCGAGCCGGCGGTCAGCGTGAAACTGAAAGCGCAGAACATTTTAAAAATTGTAAACGATTTGTTAAATGTGATTACAGCACTTGACGAAAAGGAAAAACAATAGTATACTGTTATTTGGTTCTAACAGATCAGAGGTGTGGGCAATTGCTCATACAGAGGAGAAAGGAATTACAATAAAATGAAAAAAGTAACGATATTTACAACAGCGGCATTGACTGCGGCAATTTTAATGACAGGCTGCGGAGCCGGTTCAAAAACGGCAATGAAAATTGGGGATATTAAGGTGACACAAGGGGATGTGACGTTGATTACAGACGCGTATTTTGCCCAGATTGGTGACTTTGATGTTTCCAAGAAAAGAGCGGTTGAGTCTTTGGAGGAAGCGGTAACAGATTATGCTGTTGCAAAGGCAAACGGCTTGAACTTAACCGATGAGGAACAGGCACAGGTTCGTCAAGGTAAGTCGGGATTTGTCAGACTTTTCGGTTCAACGAGTGAATATAAGAAAGAATTGAAGAAAGATGGGGCGAGCGATGAAATAGTTGAGGCAATTATTGCTCAGACCTTATATGAATCCAAATTAGAAGAAGCGGCAGGAGTGAAAGATCCGTCTGATGATGAAGTAAAGGCTTACTTCAAGGAAAATTTCCGCCGCGCGAAGCATGTACTGCTGCTGACAAACCAGGGCGAGGATGAGGATTTTGTTAAAACGCGTGCGGAGGATATTCTGGCAAGAGCGAAAAAGGGTGAAAATTTTGATGATTTAATCAAGAATTTCTCCGAGGATCCGGGCAGCACCTCAAATCCGGACGGTTATGTATTTACGGACGGCGATATGGTGGATGAATTTGATGAAGCGGTAAAATCCATCAAACCGGGTGAATTTACAATGTGCAAGAGTGATTATGGGTATCATATCATTCAAAGATTGGCATTGGATGAAAGTGACGCGAAGTTTAACGAGCTTTGGGAAGCAAATAAAGATATTGCAAAAAGCAAGAAAAAGGCAAGCGATGTTAAGGCTGCAATTCAGAAGATGGCAGAGGAAAAGGGAATTACGGTTGAGAAGTTTGATGATGTAATCAACACAGTAGCATCTCCGACACCGACACCGACAGAAAAGGCAACGGATGCACCGGCGGCTGACACTGCTTCGGCAGAAGCAACACCGGAGGCAACGGCTGAAGCAGCTAAATAATATAGAATTTCTGATAAGGGGTTGATTGTGCATCAACCCCTGTTCTATTAAAGAAGAATCCAATAGACCAATCCTGCAATCACCGATGCTAAAACGCCGAACAGAATGACCGGGCCGGCAATGGTAAAAATCTTTGCGCCAACGCCCAGGACATATCCTTCGGTTTTAGCCTCCAAAGCCGGGGCGGCGATAGAATTGGCAAAGCCGGTGATGGGGACAATCGTTCCGGCTCCGGCATGCTTGGCGATTTTTGGGTAAATATCCAAACCGGTCAGCAGTGCTCCTAAGAACACGAGCGTGACCGAAACCATCATAGACGCGTCCTCGGTTTCCAGTCCCAGTGATTGATAAAGATTTAGCAGCACCTGACCGATGATACAAATGATTCCGCCGATGCAAAAGGCTTTCAGACAGTTGATTCCGATTTTGGAATTGGGAGTTTGCTGTTTTACAAAAGCGTCATATTCCTGTTGTGTCATTTTTTTATTTGAACTCATGATTCTTCACGACCTTTCTGATTTGTTTGTCCGATTGACTCTTTTATTTTATCCCAAATATGAACAAAAAATAAATTTTTTTAGGAAATATCGAATTTATATTGAAATTTTTATAATTTAGAGATATACTTATATAGTATACGTAGACGCAAATGAGGTTAATTTGATGTTTGGATATATTATACCCTGCAAAAAGCAGTTGGGAGAGGAAAATTATGAGGTTTTCCGCGCTTACTACTGCGGCTTGTGCAAGGCCATGGGAAAACAGTGTTCCCAGGCGTCCCGAATGGGGTTGAGTTATGATGTAACCTTTTTGGCATTGGTGCTTTCGTCGGTTTCCGAACAGGAACCGGTCGAGCGAACGGAACGCTGTATTGTGCATCCGTTTCGGAAGAAAGGTTGTATCAAGAAAAATCAGAGCGTGGATTACAGTGCTTGCATGGGAGTGCTTTTGTCGTATTTGAAGCTTCTGGATGATTGGCATGATGAGAAAAGCATCAAGGCGTTGCTCGGGATGTTCCTTTTTTACGGAGGAGTGCGGCGTGCAAAAAAGCATTATCCGGCGGAATATATATGGATTCGGCAATGTCTGGCGGAATTAAGCGCTCTGGAGAGGGAACAATGCTCCGATATTGACCGCACAGCAGATTGTTTCGCAAGGATTTTGCAAAAGCTGTTCACACCGGATTTCATTACGGATGAAAATACACGCCGGATTCTGGATTGGATGGGCTATAATATCGGGCGATGGATTTTTGTATTGGACGCGATTCATGATCTGGAAAAGGATTATAAGGAGAAAGCGTATAATCCGCTTTTATCGGAGTTTAATGGGAATGACATCAGCGCCTACCGCGCCAAAAAGGCAAAGGAGCTGGAGGTGTCGTTGACGTTCACCCTGGAGAATGCAGCTTCCGGATTTGACCTTTTGAAGCTATACAGAAATGATGAGGTTTTATACAGAATTATTTACGACAGTCTGAGAATCAAGCAAAACAATATATTAAACCATACGGACGATTGTAAAACATGATTTTGTCTGAAAGAAATTTCATCTGTTTTTCGTTTTATGGAGGCGAGTTCTACTCCGCGCAGCGTAGCGGATGTCTGAGCCGCAATAGAACGTAAAACAGATGAAATTTCCGGTCGGTACATTTAAATTATTCATATTACAATTATCTGATTAAATTATACAGGCAGTTGTAAGATGCGATTTTTGCATGAAATTTTATCTGTTTTTCATTTTATGGAAGCGAGTTCTATTCCACGCAGCGCAGCGGATGTTTGAGCTGCAATAGAACGCAAAACAGATAAAATTTCGGGGTGGCAGAAGTTTTACAATTATTAATCATAGAGTGGGAGATAAGAATGGATCCATATGAGGTACTCGGAGTTCCGAGAGATGCTGATGAAGAAACAATCAAAAAAGCCTATCGGGAATTGATTAAAAAATATCATCCCGATAAATATATCAACAGTCCGCTGGCGGATATGGCGAGCGAAAAGACCAAGGAAATCAACAAGGCTTACGATATGATTAACGGGAAAAATGTCGATCCGACCGCCAATGCCAGTTCCTATTCGGGATATAATCCATTTTCGGGCGGCGCATATAGCCGTACCGGAGGACAGTATCGTTATACCGCCGGTGAGGATAATTATCAGAATGTCAGGATGTTACTGACGATGGGGCGGCTGGCAGAAGCGGAGAATATGCTGAACCGTTTAGCCAAAAATGCGGAGTGGTACTTCCTGATGGGCGTGATTTGTCTGCGCAAGGGTTGGTACGATCAAGGCGTTGCCAATTTAAGGCGAGCGGTGGAGCTCGACCCGAACAATATCGAATATCGAAATGCATTGGAGAACATCACGCACCGAAATACAAGCTATACGACAAGAACGAGTACCGGAGGGCTTGATACAGACCCCTGTTCTGCTTGTTCTGCCTGTCCCTGCTACTGTATTCCGTGCTGTCTGCCTTGTGATTGCATGCCGTGCGGCTGCTGTTGCTGATGAAAAAAATTTATAGAAAAAGGATGAATGCTTAATGGAAAATAAAGAACAACATATAACCTCGATCGGAGGACAAGCGGTTATGGAGGGCGTTATGATGCGCGGTCCGTATAAAACTGTGGTTGCGGTCAGAAAACCCGATGGAGAGATTGAAAAAAAAATTGAGGAAAACGGCGTTAAGACGCGCCCGAAAATTTGCAGACTGCCGATTATCCGCGGCTGTGTGAACTTTTTCGATTCCCTGGTAATCGGCATGAAAGCATTGATGTACAGTGCGGAATTTGTCGATCTTGAGGGAGATGACGATGAGCCGGAGAGTAAGTTTGATCAATGGCTGGAACGAAAATTCGGGGATAAAATCAAGGATATTGTCATTTATTTTTCGATCACCATATCGCTTGTGCTGTCGATTGGACTTTTTATGGTGCTGCCGACATTTTTAACGCGGTTGGTTGAAGCGATTCCGGGCATTAAAGGCATTACGTCAACCCATACGTTTACCAGTGTTTTTGAGGGAGTCCTGCGAATGGCGATTTTCCTGGGATATATGGCGTTGGTTTCGCAGATGAAAGACATCAAAAGAGTGTTTGAGTATCATGGGGCGGAGCATAAATCCATTGCCTGTTATGAAGCCGGGGATGAACTGACCGTTGAAAACGTCAAGAAATACACGCGTTTTCATCCGAGATGCGGAACAAGCTTTTTGCTGTTTGTCATGATTATCAGTATTATTCTGTTTGCGTTTTTGCCGAAAACAGGAGTGATTGTGCGTGTGTTGCTGCGGCTTGCGCTGCTGCCGGTCGTTGCCGGACTTTCATATGAAGTGATTAAATGGGCAGGACGGAGCAAGAACCCGATCGTGGGTGCTTTATCAAAGCCGGGATTGTGGTTGCAGCGTTTGACAACAAGAGAGCCGGACGCAAGCCAGATTGAGGTGGCGATTGAGTCCTTAAAGCCGTGTATTCCCGAAAATAAGGATGAGGATCGATGGTAATTGGGGAACTGATTCGGAATGTTCGTTATGAACTGGAGGAAAATGCCGCCTTTGAGGCAACGGAAATGGTGCTGCATGTGTGCGGTATTGATAAAAATAAGCTGTTTTTGCATTTAAAGGATTCTGTTTCTCCGGAGCAGGCAGAGTGTGTTTTTAGTATGGTTCAGCGCCGTAAGGATGGGGAGCCGCTTCAATATATTTTAGGCTTTGCGGAGTTTATGTCGCTGCGTTTTGCTGTCAGCCGCGAAACCTTGATTCCGCGTGCCGATACAGAAACGCTTGTGGAATATGCTTTGGGGAAAATCGGGAATCACCCGATTCGTTTATTGGATATTGGAACGGGAACAGGCTGTATTGGTATCAGCATGGCACATTATCGACCCGAAACGGAGCTGACATTGTTGGATGTCAATCCCAATACCTTGCGGATAGCCGGTGAAAATGCACGGGATAACCAAGTACAGGCGGAGCTTGTGCGGATGGATATTATGCAGGAGATTCCGAACGGGCATTATGATGTGGTCGTTTCCAATCCGCCATATATCCGAAGTGATGTTATTCCCACGCTGCAAACTGAGGTTCGGGATCATGAGCCGCTGCGGGCGTTGGACGGCGGTGCGGACGGCTTGGATTTTTATCGGCGGATTGTTGAGATTGCACCGAGGATTCTGAACAAAAACGGAAGATTGATTTTTGAAATCGGGTTTGATCAGGGTGAGGAAGTCAAGGCTTTGATGAGCCGCTCTTTTTCGGAAATTGAAGTGATTCGGGATTTGTGCGGTAACAATCGCGTGGTATCCGGAAGTTTGAAAGAATGATCGTGCTGCTGCATGTAAAATGTGGCAGTATTTTCTTTACAATAAAGCATTGACTTTTTGAATCATTTGTTATATAATATTAAATAAGATATAATCCGAATAAGAGAGGTGCAGCATGGGAGCTTTTAGGAATACCATTCAAAAGGATATGGTTTTGCGAACCTTAAATCGCAAGAAAAAGCATTTAACCGCAGAGCAGATTTTAGCGGTCATACAAGAGGAAAATCCGGTCATCAGCCGAAGTACGGTATTTAGAATTTTAAATCAGCTGTCGGAGCGTGGCGATATTTTGCGCGTCAGAGTGCCGAACGGTGCGGATTGTTTTGATTTTAACACGACTCCGCATTATCATGTGAAGTGTATTCATTGCGGCGAGGTGGCAGACGTTGATATGCCATATATGGATGATATCGGAGATCAAATCCATGACACGCACGGTTATTTGATTTTGGATCATACAATCAGTTTCAGCGGCATTTGTCCCAATTGCCGGGAGAAAAGATCTATATAAAAAAAGAGTTGTAAAAAACGGGTCGATATGAATCTCGACCCGTATAGAAGTTTACAACTCTTTTTTACATTGCTAAAACTGCGTATGCCAATTCTTCCATCGCCGTGATTGTTTCGGGCTTTACGGTAGATTTGATGGTTACGACCGTATCGCAGATTTCGATATTTTTCATCTGTTCCAGCAATTCGCGCATTTTTTTGGCTGCCATAGGGCCCCATGAACCATTTTCCATCATTGCAGCTTTTCTGTTCTGGAAATTCTTTGATTTTAAGTGCAGCAAGAAATCCTCCATGCAGGGGAAAATGCCGCCGTCATAGGTGGAGGCTGCCACAATCAGCTTGTTATAGCGGAATGCGTCCTCAACAGCTTCTGCAATATCATCTCTGGATAAATCGGCGATTGCCACTTTTGCCGCGCCTTTTGCTTCAAGAATTTCTTTTAACTGTTTTGCAGCAGCCGCAGTGTTGCCGTGTATGGAGGCGTATGCGATGAAAATTCCCTCGTCCTCCGGGCGATAGGAGCTCCATGTATCATATTTCTCAATATAATATCCGAGATTTTCCTTTAAAATCGGGCCGTGCAGGGGACAGATGGTTTGAATATCCAGCTGCGCGGTTTTCTTTAATAATGCCTGCACCTGTGCGCCGTATTTTCCGACAATATTGAAATAATACCGTCTGGCCTCGCATGTCCAGTCCTCGTCCGTATCCAATGCACCGAATTTTCCGAATCCGTCCGCGCTGAATAATACTTTTTCGGTTTTTTCATAGCTTACCATAACCTCCGGCCAATGCACCATCGGCGCCATGAAAAATTGCAGGGTGTGCGCGCCGAGGGATAACTCGCTGCCTTCGCCAACCTCAACGGTTCTGCCATCCAGATTCATTTCAAAAAATTGCGGCAGCATCGCAAAGGTTTTCTTATTGCCTACAAGCTTCATTTCGGGATATTTTTCGGCAAGGCTTTTGATATTTGCCGCATGATCCGGCTCTAAGTGAGAGATAATCAAGTAGTCCGGCTTTTTGCCGTTCAACGCTTTTTCCAAGTTCTCGAACCATTCATCTGTTTTACGTTTGTCAACCGTATCCATCACCGCGATTTTCTCATCAAGAATGAGATAGGAATTGTAGGATACGCCGTTGGGAACAATATATTGGCTTTCGAAAAGGTCAAGGTCTTTATCGTCCGCTCCGATATAGAGAATTGATTCGGATATTGTTTGTTCTGTCATTTTATTTGTACGCGGAGAAATTCCGCATCCTCCTTCCGTATGATTCAGCTGATTTTTCAGCTGTCTGATTGATTCTAATTATATCATGATGTCTGGGAAAAGTCAATGTACCGAGAGGAATTTTAAAATACATCTTTACTTTTGGAGATTCTTATGATAGTATGTATGGGGAGTTGTCAATTGTCCGAGTGGGGTAACAGGAAGGTTCATCTGTTTTTCATTCTATTTCGGCTCAAACATCCGCTGCGTTGTGCGGAACTCGTCTGCATAGACCGAAAAACGGATAAGAAAGCGAACCCCTGTTTTTGATAGACTTGTGAAAGGAATGTTTTTGTTATGAAGATTATTGTTTGTTTGGATGATCAAAACGGTATGCTGTTTAATCATCGTCGGCAGAGCCGCGATCGGGCGGTGATTGCGGACATGCTGAAAACGGCTGCCGATGGAGTGCTGTACATATGTGAATTTTCGAAAGCATTATTTACCGAGGGGGTTGTGACGGATAATGCCTGCTTAGAACATGCCGGGGAGGGGGATTACTGTTTAATTGAGAATCTTGCGTTAGAACCGTATCGGCAGAAGATTGGGGAGATTATTGTATATCGTTGGAACCGCGTTTATCCGGCTGATTTTCGGTTCGATCTGGATTTAGCGGAATATAACCTATGCAGCCGAACGGAATTTGAGGGGTACTCGCACGAGCGGATCACGAAGGAGGTATTTAGCGTATGAAAAAGCTTTCCGGCTTATTAAGCGTTGTACTGGCTTTTGCCATAACGCTGTCAGGGTGTGGGGTTCAAAACACGAATCGTTCTTTGGCGGATATACCGCAATATTCGGGCAGTGCATATGTGGAAATCAATAATAATATTCCCGATTTTGAAAAGAGCGATTTAAAGGCACGTTCCTTTGAACAATATAGCAGTTTGGATGATTTGGGACGCTGCGGAACGGCGTATGCGTGTATCGGCAAGGATTTAATGCCGACCGGAAAGCGCGGTGAGATTTCACAGGTGAAGCCATCGGGATGGCATTCTGTAAAGTACGATATTGTGGAGGGAAAATCACTATACAATCGCTGCCATTTGATTGGCTATCAGCTGACCGGCGAGAACGCCAATGAACGGAATCTGATTACCGGCACGCGATACATGAATACTACCGGAATGTTGCCGTTTGAGAACATGGTGGCGGACTATATCAAGGAAACGGATGATCATGTATTGTATCGGGTAACGCCGGTTTTTGAGGGGAACAATCTCGTGGCGAACGGCGTTCAGATGGAGGCGCAATCGGTTGAGGATGACGGAGAGGGCATTTGCTTTAATGTTTTTGTGTACAATGTGCAGCCGGGGGTGACGGTTGATTATGCCACAGGTGAGAGCAAATTAAGTCAAGAGAAAAGTCCAACGCCCGAACCACAAAAAGAGGAGCCTGCAAATACGGCGTCCGGTGATACGCAGCAATATATTTTGAATACCGGTACACGCAAGTTTCATAAACCGTCCTGCGGATCGGTAAAGAAGATGAAAGAAGAAAATAGAGAAGAATACACCGGGAGCGCAGAAGCGTTAATTGAGCAGGGATATTCGCCCTGCAAAGCTTGCAATCCATAAAAAAGAGCTGTAAAATTTACAGCTCTTTTTGCTTAGTTTTCTGTTGAACAGCAACTGCGGCAGCAGGACTTACAATTCTTTTCGGGTTCCTCGGTTTCGATTCCCTGACGCTTTTTATAATCCTTGATTGCCGAAGCGATTGCTTCTTCCGCCAAAACGGAGCAGTGGATTTTTTCGGGCGGAAGTCCGTCCAATGCTTCCATAACCGCTTTGTTTGTCAATTCCAAAGCTTCATCCACGGTCTTGCCTTTTACCATTTCGGTAGCCATGGAGCTGGTCGCAATCGCAGCGCCGCAGCCGAATGTTTTGAATTTAACATCTTTAATGATGTTGTCCTCAATATCCATATAGATCTTCATAATATCGCCGCATTTTGCGTTGCCGACTTCGCCGACAGCATTTGCGTTTTCGATTTCTCCTACATTTCTCGGATGTGCAAAATGATCCATTACTTTTTCACTATACATATTCTATCAATCCTTTCATGATTTTTTACTGATTATTTTGTTTCAGAACCTCTTCATACAAGGGGGACATATCCCGAAGCCTCTGGATGATTTTCGGAAGTGTTTCCAAAACATAATCCACTTCTTCATCGGTGGAATCCTCACTCAGGCTTAATCTCAGAGAACCGTGAGCAATCTCATGCGGCAGTCCGATCGCCAGCAGCACATGAGAGGGATCCAGAGAGCCCGAAGCACAAGCGCTTCCGGTGGACGCTGCAATATTATACATGTCCAGCATCATCAAAATAGATTCGCCCTCAACATACTTAAATGAAAAGTTTACGTTGTTGCAAAGTCTGCCTTCACCAACCGGCCCGTTCAGCTTGACATACGGTATTCTTTCCTGAATCCCCTGAATCAGGCGATCGCGCTTTTCGGTCATGATTTTCATATTTTGATCCAGGTTGGCAACAGCAATATCCAGCGCGGTAGCCAAACCGGCAATTCCTGCAAGATTTTCCGTTGCGGCTCTCTTTCCGCGTTCCTGACCGCCGCCGTGAATCAAGTTGTCGATTCGGACTCCGTTTCGGATATAAAGCGCGCCAACGCCTTTCGGTCCGTGGAATTTATGCGCCGACATTGAAAGCATATCCACGCCCAATTCCTTTACATCAATCTTCATATGCCCGATTGCCTGTACGGCATCTGTGTGGAAAATGATTTTATGCTTTTTTGCAATCTCACCGATTTCCTTGATCGGCTGAATCGTGCCAATCTCGTTATTCGCGGTCATAATGCTGATTAAAATCGTATTTTCGGTAATCGCAGCTTCAAGCTTTTCCGGACTCACAAAACCGTTTTCATCAACATCCAGATAGGTGACTTCAAAGCCATGCTTTTCAAGATATTCACAGGTATTCAGAATTGCATGATGCTCAATCTTGGAGGTGATGATATGATTTCCTCTGCCTTGATTAGCAAAAGCAACGCCTTTGATTGCCCAGTTATCCGCTTCACAGCCGGAGCCGGTGAAGTAAACCTCATTGGCTTTCGCTGCTCCGATATTCTTCGCTACGCTTTCGCGCAGGTGGAATAGCGCCTGCTCTGCTGCACGTCCGATGCCGTAAAACTTTGACGATGCATTTCCGTAAATATCCATGAAATACGGCTGCATTGCCGCAACGACTTCGGGCTTCATGCAGGTTGTGGCGTTATTATCCATATATACATTCATGTTCATGATCTCCTCTCAATTACATATGAACGAGTATTCATATGTTCTTTATATAAATTATACCTTAAAAAGCGTTCTTTGTCAATATCTTTTTTCGTTATTCTTACAAAATATATAGGAATTATTCATAAATCGTCGATTCTATAGGAAGAAGTGGTCATTTTGCAATAAAAAATAAGCTGCCGCTGCAAACCAAAGCGGTTCACAGCAGCAGCCAAATGTTATTGATTACGGTATTTTTTAGCAGCCGCAGGTATTATCACGCGGCGGCTCGGAGGGGTCATCCTCACCCGGCTCCAGGAAAGCGCATTTTTCGGGCGGGAAAAATTCATCAACGGGGAAGTCGATCCGTTCGAACAAATCGCAGGGGTTGTCGTCGGTTGCGCCGACACATTCTTTTTGCGGAATACAGAAATCATAGCACGGAATCATCAGCTGAACCTTTCTCTCCAATTTAATGATGGAGAAGATGCCCAGAGATACGAATACGCGCTTGGATTCGCCGTTGACAACGAGTGCATCGTCAAAGACGCGGCATACGGATTCCGGAACGGTTGCAAGGTCGAAATCGTCGTCACAGCAGCAGTTACAGTTTCCGCCGCGTGAACGGACATCCACCAATTTTGCCCCTAAGGTGATGGGGTCAACGACCTCAACTACAGAGCACAAAAGGAACGAAAATTCCGTATCTTGCACGCTTGCCCTTACTTGCGTACCCTTGTACACGGCACTCAGTTAAACGCACAACCTACGAAATTTTCGCCGAGCCTTGAAATCTTGCACGC
>CAUGRT010000016.1 GCA_959602045.1 uncultured Clostridia bacterium
AATTGTTCTGTATTTTCAGCAGTTTGACGAGTTTTTCATAGTATTAATCAAATACATTTAGCGTGTACTAAAATAATTTATAAACCACATCATGAGTAAAGCCCCGTCTGATTACTCAAACGGGGCTTTATCGTCAAGCGTTCCCACTTGGCATACTGTTTATTTACTTGTTTGCTTCAATAAATCTTTGAAGTATTGCCGCAATTTCGGCTCTTGTTGCATTATCCTGAGGATTGATTGAGGCTTCTGTTTTACCTTTCATCAAACCGCTTCCGACTGCATACTGCATAGCGGAAATTGCATATTCGGATATTTCGTCAAAGTCGGTGTAAGAATGAATGTTTGTGCTTTCACCAACACTTACATCATATCCCTTGTATTTTGCATATCTGTGCATGATTACCGCAATCTGCTCACGGGTAATATTACTGTCGGGAGCAAAATCGTTTTCCGTAACGCCGTTTACAACGCCGTTTTTCCGCGCCCAATAAACTGCTTTGCCGTACCAGCTTTCCGCATCTACATCTGCAAAGGGATAACCCCAAATTTCATTTTCCATATCAGGCTCCCCCTCTGCACGATACAGCACCGTTACCAGCATTGCCCGCGTCATCATATTCTGCGGAGCAAATTCAGTATCTGATATACCGGAAAATAATTTGTTTTCGTAAGCAAACTTAATACTGTCATAGTACCAGTCGGATTTATTTACATCGACAAACGGATTTGACCATTCTCCATTCTGCTGTGTTTCATCTGTCCATTTTGCGTACAGAGTAAAGCTCTTTGTTACCTTTTCACCAAAGCTGTAAGCAGTACTTAATTCCTTATCGATGTACCAGCCGCCAAAGGTGTAACCGTCTTTTGTCGGAGCTGTCGGCTCTGTTACAGCATTGTTCTTTGCAACCTTAATGCTGTTTACTTTACTTCCGCCGTTAGTTTCAAAGGTTACGGTATAGGTTGTTGCTACCGAACCTCCGCCTCCTGATGACGCACTGCTGCTTTTAACGGTGACGGTTATTTCATCTTTCTTTATCAGACTTTCGGGAATCTCCTCCAGAACATCCAGTTCTTCTCCGACACCAAAACTGTTGATTTGAGTGATGTTGATATTCGGTACTGCATACGCTGTAAGAGTTGCTTCTCCTGCCTTTACGCCGATAACAGAATTTCCGCTTACCCGAAGTATACTGCTGTCCGAGCTTACAAGTCTTACGCTGCTTTCGTCCCTGGACTGATTTATAATATCATTGCTGATTTGTTTTACTTCATCAATTTTGAGCGACATATTTTCACTTCCGAAATCAACCTTGTCAACATCAGAAAGAATTTCACTCGCTGCTTTATTGTACCTGACTGCTCCCTGAGCACTGCGTACGGCAAGAGTTTCGCCGCCGACACACAGCTTAAGCTCTAAAGTATAATGCTGAAGTGTAGAGTCGGTTTCATCTTCTGTCAGCATATTTTCGGGAATCTGTACACGGATACGCTGCTGGGTCATTCTTTGTGCATCAAGACTTCCGATATCGACTTTTTTAAGCTCCTCGCTATTGCCGTCCTTGACGGCGCTTATAACCGCCGTAGCATTTGCGGCAATATTACCATTGTTGCTCACCTCAAAGAGCACGTCAGTTTCTCTGCTGTTATATTCCTTAACGCTCATGGTGTCGGTAGAAATCTCTGCCTTTTTCTCTATGATAAACTCATTTTCATCAATCAGACGCAAACCAAATTCTGCGCAGTCCTCCGTAATATCCTCTTCGCTCGTCCACAAGGTATCCGATGCGTCAAACAGCCTTACCTCAATCTTCGTATTATCCGGAACACTGCCTTCCTGAGTGTATGTACAGCTTGCAAAAATCGATTGTGAAGGATTGAAAACGCCGTTATATATCTTTGCTCCGATTCTCTTTTTTTCACCATTTGTGTTAATCCAAAATTCCGTAACATACGTTCCGAAATCGGGCGCAAGGTATTTAATTCCGTCCGAATTTTCAGTGCATACGGTTCTGTCTGCCGCAAGACCGTGATTGGATAAGAATGTGCTGAAAATAACCTCACTGTCGTCATACAGATAATCCGACGACATACCGATTCTGTCTATTTTTACATCTCCCGACGGTGTATGTGCGGCTGTCATCAAATCAGTTTTGCCGCTTTCCTTTTCTCCCTTGAACAGAAGCCTTAGTTTTTCCGAAGCTTCACCCTCATTTACCGACTGCACAGTAAACTCGCCGCAGCGTATACTTGTGTCTGTAAGCAGCGGAACAGGCTCGCTCCAGCCTACAACCGACAGCGAATCGTCCGACTGTGTTTCGGGAGGAAGATTATATACTGCGCCAAAGAGCGTCATTTTATTAGTCGCACTGTCGGGTTGCGTCCATACAATGTACGCACGTCCCGTTTTGTCTGTACATACAGCAAAATCATTATACGGTGCGAGAACTGCCTCTGACGGAGGTACTCTTAACTCGGTCACGATAGTATCATAATTTTCGTTAAGCTGATTTGCAATGTACCAAAATTCACGGTATCCGCCGCCTTCAACCGTTCGTAGTGTCGGTGCGTAGCTATCGCCCGATTCACCATGCTGGAATGTTGAAGCTATATCGGCATATGCAATTCCGCTTGCACGCTGAGCGTTTCCGTCCGCATCATATGTTATAAAGCCATCAGAGTGGAAGAACAGCATTGCCTCTCCTGTTCCCGATGCAAATTCAAGCTCCGAATACGAACCCGTCTTATCGGTTATGCGAACAGGCAATTTGTAGTTTGGATCGTCCGAACCCGCATCTCCGACATTATCGTTGCACATTGCGAAAACATCTCTGTCCTCTGTGGTTTTCATATCCTTATCCCAGTCAACAATATATGCAAGGTATGAAATGCCGCCTGTCGAGCAAGCCGCTATTTCGGTGATATAATTAAAGCTGTCCGTACCCATACGAGTATCAACAAACTGTTGCCCGTACCATTGCGCCTCGTATTCTTCCGGGTCAATACCATTTTCCGAAAGGGTTATTTGTTGCTCCTCTGTATATTCCTCCGACCATTCTCCCGTTGCTGTGTTGTAATCACGGTATGCAATAATCGACTCTGTAGTTGTGAGGCTGTTCATTACCTCGCTGCTTTCAGTGGATAATATATTATAATCCGCCTTCAGATAATATACTCTGTATATCATATCTCCGTTCGAGTTAAGGAACGGTGCGGGAGCGGAGTATGTATCCGAGGAGGTGTCGCCTTCCGTTGTATTTGTAATCTGCATTACGGTACCCATCTTCATATTGTCGGTATTAAATACCGCCGACTTCAGATTCATGGAGCCCAGCGCGTCATTTATTCCGGCATTGCTGTCGAGAATACTGTCGGCAGATGACCATGTTATAAGAATATTTCCGTCATTAAGCTGACACAGTGACGGATAGTCGTCAAGTGTGCCGTCATCGTCAATAATCTGCGGAGCTTCCCATGTGTTTCCGCCGTCTGTTGAACAGGTATAGTATAATGCGTATCTGTTTACGTCACCTCTTTCGGGCACATCATCGATGTAAACCGCAAAAATATCATCATCGCCGAAGCGGACACTCTGCATGGAGCCGTATTCCGCTGTACCTTCCTGAAGTGTTTTCGGTTCGGTATTATCATTTGCGGCAAACAATCTTATTCCGCCGTCAAGCCAGCCTGAACGTTCTGACAGATAGCTGCGGTCGCTTTGCGTAACAACGCTGTTTTCGATGGTTTCCTCTATTGCCGACAAAATTGCCATCTCAACGGAAGCTGCATTTGCTTTTTCGCCGTCATCATAGCTTGCAAGAACTCCGCTGTTATCAATAGTCGGAATTTCGAGCGGTTCATTCTCTCCGAAAAGATGTACTTTCACGGGATTGTGCATATCCATTGTAAACACATCAAAGCTGAACAGCATTACCCTTAATGTGGTTTTGTATGTCATCATACCATAGGTCTTATCCGCCGCCTGCGAATCAAACAGGAAGTCAAAGTCAAAATCAAAGCTTGCACTTATTTTCACTCTGATAATGGCAATCTTTAGTCCTGCCTCAATCGTAAGCGTGGGGTTTATGCCTAAATAGCCGTAGCTTCTTGTGTTTTCGTAAATTGCACTTTTGCTGAACGGACGAAAACCGCTGTTGTCTCCGCCAAATTCAATTACAGGCTCAAGATTTATCTCGTCGTCATAGGTTGAACGCAGCATATACACGCCTGTGATGTTTACATCAATCTTCGGCTGTATTTCAATTGCAATCAGCTTTACAAGGTCTATAGTAATGAGCACATCATAATGACCTGTGACCGAGAGATTTGCTCTTAAGCATTCAAAGCCGTATCTGTCGGTTCCGTCCTTGTTCTTACCGCGGCTCGAAAGAACCATTTCAAAGCCGAACTCAGGTGTAAGGGTGTAGTTGTAAAGTGTGTTAACCCGGCTTGGATCGGTGCTGCCTGCCGAGTCTCCTTCACCTAAACCGACAGACGAATTTTTCTGATTTTTATCCTTCGGCTCCTCTTCATTTTCAACAGGCTTGGTATTATCAGACTTATTATTTCCTTCTGAGGACGCTGTGTCCGAAGCAGATGTGTTGGGTTTATCTGTTTCAAACTGTGTTCCGTAATTCCACCAACCGCCAAAGGTTTCATTGTTGTCAAAATTCATAACCTTGCCGTATCCGAATCGCACGGCATTGTATGTCTGTTGATAGTCCGCACCGTCCTTTATGGTCGGCGCACCTTTAATTTTACCTGTAGTTTGTGTAAATCCCTCAATCTCGCCCATGTCAAAGTTTAACATGGGAATGCCCAGCAGCGTTATTGAATCTGAGGTGCTTGTACTTCCTATTGCACCCATTATAAACCGTCCCATGCTCGGTGGCTTTAAGAAGGTATAACCAAGATTCATACGGCGGTAATTTCTTTGGTCGTCCTTGTAGCTTATAAAGATACGGTCATTTGTGGAGGCGAACTTCTGCGGATTTAAAACGAGCGTCGCCTTGTTGGTTATACGGTCAAAGCCTGTATAGCAGTCAATAACCTTATCATCTCCATCGGCATTTTGTACTGTTCTGCCCACAAGATATAATCCCTTGTCGGCTTCATCAAGCTTATCCCAGTCTCTTGACGAATTTTTCTTTTTCCATTCGTCAATCGCCTTCTCGATAAGCTCTGCCTGTTCTGCCTGACGTGCCGTAAAATCACAGTTTTCCCGCACTCTTCCGTTTTCGTCGACTATAGTAAAGTCCGCACCCGTCAGAACGTCAGCCGCTCCGTTTTCGGGCATCTCTACCTGTGCCTGTACTATAAGAATTTTATCCTTTATAAGTATCGTATTATCTCTTAAAATATCCTCGCCGTTGTAGCGTACTGTAAGAGATTTAGGCATATATACATCATAGGACGGAATACGCAGGTCGCTCCTAAAACGCTCCGGTGCGATATTTCCGACATAGACCGTTCTCGAACTGCCGCCGTCACTGTATGTAAGCATCGGAGCAATGTTCCCGTCCGCCTCGATGTTGCTGTCCGACATATCCATCTCAAAATTGCCGTTTGCGTCCGTTTTTGCGGAAACACCGCCTATTGTGACATTCACTCCCGAAACAGGCTTTAGATTTCCTGCCGGAATTTTTGTGCTGTTGTTGATTACAAGGTCATAAAAGCTTCTTGTGTCTATTCTGACAGTGCCTTTTCTTATGCCCGATGTATCAAGCGTTTTCTTTTTAAAACCATAGCCGATTGTTGTGCTGCCGTTCCATGCACTGCCGCAGTAAACATCACCCGACACCGTAAAATATCTCTGTCCGCTGTCGTCAAGCTCTCCCTCGGCAATTTCGTCATTGTCTATAATACCGTCACCGTTTAAATCACCCGATAAATCCCACCATGTAACGGTGTAGCCGGCAGGACAAACCGCCTTTAATATAACAGGTGCGTGGGGTGTTACTTTAAATGACATATTACCGTCAGCATCGGTTTTTTGAACTGTCTCTTCAGACTGCTCATTAAGCGCCGAGCCAACCATAACAACTCCCTCATAGCTTTCTGCACCCTCGGGAAGAATAAAGTCATTTTCGCCGTCTTTATTTCCGTCATAGAATATCGGCTTTACAATCACCCTGCATTCTTCGGTCTGCGGAATAATGTCAAATCTTATAAAATTATCCTCGTTTTCAATTCTTACAGGCGGTACATTGAATAGTGCTTCGCCGTTTACACAGCTTATATCACTGCTCCATTCATACTTTCCGTATTCACTGCCGTCTGAATTTTTGTAGACGGGAACGGCGATAAAATTCACAATTCTGTCGCTTGCACTTTCGACGAGCGCGCGGATTTTTACTTCCTCGCCAACATACGCAGATATGTCATCTTTATAAACGAATTTCGCCCTGTCTGTGTCCTTAAAGGATATATTAGCCTTTATACGGGTGTATTCACTTTTTACCATACCTGCAAAGCTGACAGGCAATGATGTTTTGTTTGTATTTTTTAACTCCACAGTCTCCAGGTCAGCGGTATGGAACGGAAACAATTTGAGTTTATTCGGACGTATTCCTCTTTTGTAAAGCTCCGAAGTCTTTGCTTCTGTTTCATAGCTGTTAAAAAATACATCTGTACTCGCACTCGCATAATAATTTCTTACGATATTTCTGTCGTTATCGTAAAGGTACATTACAGGAGGTGTATATTCAGAACCTAAAATAGGCTTTTCAGTATATTTTCCGTCCGACAAATCATAACGAGTATCTTTAAAATTATCAAATGTCACATAATCTGCGGTGAATACTCTGTAATATAACTTCATCGGCATAAGCGGAAAAACCTTATACCCCTTCATAATTGCTAAACCTCCGGGATAGTTTTGATCTCCCCACCTTGAAAGAAAACTAACATTGCCCGATATATTGGGTGTGTATTTATGGCTAATATACGGTGATGCCGTATAATTCTTTTTATCACTTGTCGAAAAAGCTGAATAAGATGCTTTATTCAATGTTTCACGTGCTTCGTATTTTAAATTTGATTTTAAATTATTCATTCCTGTTGTAGAAAGTGATACTTTAGCTGTTGTACCGGGCATCTCAAGTAGTCCTTTTTCGTCTGTTAAAACAACATAAGCTATGAATCTGTACTGTTCGTTTACCAATACATTCAGCGGATCATCAGGTCTGGAAACCGCCCAAAGGTTGCCGCCTCTGTCACGCTGAATTTGTGTATAAGGTCCTGCAACCCATTCGTTTGCACCGATTTCCACATATGGAGTTCCTAATATATCCTCCGACATACTCTGCAATCCGTAAAAGCCGGCTTCGCTGAAAAACGGACGGATTTCCTCTTGCTCATAAGCATTTATTTCAACTGTTTCTTCATTGTCCTCTAAACGGTCAGCCTCAATATATATCACCGCTCTGTCCGCATTTGCCGCAACTCCGCAGGTCGTATCAGGCTCAATTCTCAGACCAAGCTGTGCATTTTCGGAAAAATCCTTAATCTGCACCGACACAGTCTTTTCAGTCTCACCCGGCACAAAGCATATCTGCTCGCCGTCTATCGACACAAAATCCTCGCCGGCAACTGCGCTTTCCGAATATGTATAAGCATTGACGCTTGTGTAATAATTGACGCCTGTTTCACGCTTTAACACAACCTCGGCAGTGCCGGTTTTAGGATTTGCCGTAACATCGGACTCAACCGATATAATCGGCTTTTCGTATTCCTCATCGTCCTCAATCGTCAGCACCGCCGTACCGTTTGCGGAAATACTTCCCTCTGTCGATGCCATAAGCGCCATAAGAACAACTCTGTCCGCCTGTGGCAAATCGTTGTCTAAAATTTCAATTGTAAAAGTTTTTTCTGTCTGACCCTTCTCAAAGGAAACCTTGCACAAAACGCCCTCGGCTTCGTTAAGGCCGTCATACATCGTTTTCAGACTCTTTTCTACATTGTTTTCTGTTTCAGCCGCAGCCGCTTTTTCTGTACTTTCCGTGTCCATGCCGAACAGTGCCGCACGCGCCGAAGCGGCTGTCGTTATACTGCTTTCGTTTTGGGCTTCATCTTCATCTTTATCTTCATTGTCTGCCGAAAAATCTTGATGTTCTTCCGCAAATTCGTCTATCATGCCCTCATCGGACTGTAAAATCTCAGTTCCCGACATTTTTTGGAGCGGATTGCCGTCCTCGTCATATACAAGATAGTCAGTACCGTATTCTGATTGAATGTCAATAAGCTTAACGGCTGCATCAGCAGCAAAATCCGCGCTACCGTTACGCTTTACTGTGATTTCGTAGTTTCCTTCTGCCTCAGACAATACATACTGTGCCGCCGAAAAGGCAAATTCACAGTCATTGTCTGCCACTGTTGACAGCTCACCGACCGCATCCTGCTCTGCAAAAACCGTAGTACCTACCATCTGCGTTGTCAGTACTGCTGCAAGAATAAATGATAAAATACGCTTTTTCATTGCAACCTCCTATGTTACCAAATTCTAACCCTGTCTTCTGGTGCTACCCACATTCCGTCCTTTTCGGTTATGCCGTAAATCTCATAGAATTTATCAACACTTTGGAGCACTCTGTCAACACGAACATTTGACGGACTGTGAACGTCTTCATACGTCATGCTTTGCAGATATTCTCTCGGAGCAGTCGAAAGCCAAAGCCTTGCGTAGGACTCGTACATTTTTTCAAAATCAAAATTTTCCGTTTGACTGCCGATTTCCGTAATACAGGAGAGCGCGCCCAAATCGGCGATGTTTTCGGTGAGCGTCAGTGTTCCGTCAATCTCAATGCCCGGTGCGGATTCCTGACCGTCAAAGAAGGATACCACATTCTCGCACAGCTTCGCAAAAGCTGTTTTATCCTCCTCGCTCCACCAGTTTACGGCGTTTCCGTTTTCATCGTATTGCGAGCCGTTGGAATCAAATGCGTGCGTTATTTCATGACCGATTACAGAGCCTACGGCACCGAGATTTTCTTCGTAGGAGGCGTTTTTATCATAAACCGGAGACTGTAAAAACGCAATAGGGAAGGTAATTGAATTAAAACCCGCATAATAGAAGGCATTTACAGTCTGCGGTGTGGTAATCCACTGATCCTTATCCACAGGCTCTCCGGAAAGTCGGGCATCGTCCCTTTGGATTGCCTTATTTATCTCCATTCTGTTGTAAAAATAGCTGCCTCCGTCCTCACTGCTTTTAAATGCGGCGGAATCCAGTGGCGAGGTAACCTCGCTGTAATCTGGAGCACCTACGTGAATACGCATGGAATCAAGCTTTAAAATAGCCTTGCTTTTAGTTTTTTCGCTCATCCAATCCAGTGCGGAAATTCTTTGGCGATACACCCCGATAATTTCGTTAACCATTTTTGTAACATCGGAAATAATTTCCTCAGAGCAATACTTTTCAGCATAAGCCTGACCTACATAATCCGGCAGAAGTTCTGCAATTACTTCGGCAGCTTCTTCCTCCAGGGGTTGTTCTCCGACTATACCGTAAGCTTCCTTATAGTAGGTGATACGGGCGTTTCTGAAATCCTCGCCGAAATATCCTGCACACATCATAATCAGGCTCATCTTTAGGTAATTTTTGATTTCATCAATGTTTTCGTCCGTCAGCATTTTTGCAAGCTGAGTCATGTTTCCCTTGTCGTATACGCGAACACGTCCGCTGCCCTTAAGACCGGTCCGTGAAAATTCCGCCTCCAAATCGACAGCGGAAAAGATGTCTTTTAGTTCGTCAAGGGTGTAGATGTTGTAGGTTTTTTCCAAATCGTACTGCTCCGCAATTGTAAGCGATGCGTCCGAGAGCTGTTTTTCAAACTCAAAAAACGCCTGAGCGTCCCTTTCGGCGCTTTTTTCGTCCTCGCCGCACAGGGTGAGCAGCGCTTCCAGATATTTAAGATATGCGTTTTTCTGAGTTTCCGCTTTTCCCTCATATACTTGCTTTGTCTGAACTGCTGATGCGGGAAAAAGGAGAGTTATGTATTTTCCGCTGTCAAAATCGTCAATTCCAAAGGAAAATTCGGTCATTATCGACAGTGCGGAGGCACTGCCCTCCATTAGTGGAATTTTGCTTAATTCCGACACGCTTTGAATTTTTTCAATAGCCTTTAAATCCTCTGCAATCGGTGTGTATCCTGCTTCGTTGCGTGCCTTGGTGTCCATAAAGCAGTCGTAGAGAATTTTAATTTTCTCCTGTACTGAGCCCGATTTAGGATTAGAAACGGAAATTTCTTTGATAAGCTCCGAAACCTGAATGTTGCTTTGGTCTATAATACTGTAAACGGTTCCGGCAATACTGTTGCCGGCGGGTATTTCAAGATTTTCGAGAGCGGTTTTGTTTACCGTCGCATAAAAGCTGTCCTTGAGGTTTGAGCCGTACAGAGTATAAACGCGGTTTATAAAGGTTTTCATCTGTTCTGTCGTAACAGGGTCGTCCGGTGAAAAATTTCCGTCTCCCGTACCTGCAGCAATTCCTGCATCAAATACATCTGAAAGCTCCGTTTCAGCCCAATCCGGTATATCGGTAAAATATTCTTTCGGAATTGCAATTCTAAGGTTGTTGCCCGTAAGCACCGGAAATCCTCCGAAAGCACGTTTTAACATAACCAGTGCCTGAGCACGGGTGATGTTTTCCTCCTCATGGAGCTCTCCGTCTTCGTAGCCCTTGATAATATCTGTCTTTTGTACCTGCGGATTGTAGTCGTCTGCCGCATTCATCAGCATATGCACCACTTCGCCGCGTGTGGCATAATCCTCCTGTGCCGCTATTCCCGACAACGGTGTTGCCGATATTGCAGTCATTGCGGCAATTAACAGCGCAATTAGTTTTTTTGCTTTCAATGTTATCCTTCCTTTCGGTTATTTTATATGCTTTAAAATATTTTATTTGCAGTTATGCATTTTAATCATCACGTCACGCACACCGTTATATTTTTTTACGGGAATGGGTATTTGTTCGCCATTTTTCATTGTAACTGTGTACCTTTCCAGCTTCATCATAAAGTCGGTATTTATTGCGTAGCTGCGGTGAACCTTCAGAAATTTGCTGTCCGCCAGCTCCATAAATTGAGAAATACTTATTTTTACCTCTATGTGTTCGCCGGTAGTTACAATAACCAAATCGTTGCGGTGCGCTTTTACATACATTATTTCGGATAAATATATAAACCGAACCGCGCCGTTTACGTCCGTTATAGTGATTTGTTTTCCGAAAAATCTTTTCTTGAAGTTCTCTTCAAGGTATTTGTTTGCCATATATCCTACGGTATTTACAAAGCGTTCGCCATTTGCAACCTTTAATTCCCCCATGGGGTTTGACACATGAATATGAATTATTTTGTATGCTTTGTTTTTAACCTCCCATACGAAGGTGCATCTTTGCTGCGCCTGCAAGAAGTAATCGTTTGTTTCATCTGTCGTAACCAAATATCGCCCTATAACGGTGCAGGTATTCTTTCCGCATTGCTGTGCGTAAAACTCCTGATTCAGCAGATGGCAGGTGCGAAGGTGCTGCAGAAGCTCTGCAAAATTTTTCTTTAAATTATCAAGACCTCGGATAAATTCATTTTGCTCCGCGCCTATCCATGTAACCTTTTCATCACAATAGCTAAGCATAAAATCCATATCAAGCTGCCAGTAATGCTGCCAGCATTGCTGTGTTAAGCGAACGAGCTCCGCCTCCTGATTTTTTGTCATATAATCACTCCATTCCTGTCATTAACAGACCTATGCAAACATCATTCTTAATTAAGTTATATTTTACCATAACCCTTTATGAATTTCAATGATTTAGGACGAATGACCATATAAACATACGAAATTGTTAAAATCCTATATTTTTCATGTAAAATTAATCTTACCTATAATTATAAAATGCACCGCTTTTGCATTATTTTTAGATCAAAAGCGGTGCATTATTTTTCGAGGAAAAGTTTCGGAGTGAACGGAATTGACGTGCGATGGCTGAAAATGCTCTGATTTTAGCAAACCATCCATTACTCTGAAACTTTTCTTTTTGTAAAAATCCCGTTGTTACGGTGTTTTCGGGCAAAAAAACAGAACCGCAATTTTGTATCAAAATTACGGTTCAGATTTGGTGCGGCTGAAGGGACTTGAACCCCCACGTCATTGACACCAGATCCTAAGTCTGGCGCGTCTGCCAATTCCGCCACAGCCGCATATTAAATTTTACCTCTTGATTTTTACACGGCAGAGGTACACCGAGGAGGAGCATATCGCTTAATCCTCATATATGAAAACGGGAAACCCGTAATCAACAATAAATTCACCGAGGTGGTGGAAACAAAAGGGATTGGCACTCCTGCAACCAGAGCCGCCATTTTGGAAAAGCTGGTACAAACGGGATTTGTGCAGAGAAACGGTCGGCAGATAACACCCACCAAAAACGGAATACTTCTTGTTTCCGTTCTGCCCGACACACTCATATCCGCACAACTCACGGCGGAATGGGAAAATCAGCTTGCTTTAATATCCAAAGGCGAATCAAACCCGAAAGAATTTATGCAGGGCATTAAAATATGATAAGCGAGCTTACACAGCGATACCGTGAATTTGACAGCACAAGAGAAGATCCGTTCAAGGAGCGTGAGGATAATGCACGGTAACACTCATAAAGAGGAATGTTTGTAATGAATATTCCGATCACCGACAGCATAATGCGCATTGATACAAGCAAGGATAATTTTAATATGCAGGATATTGAAAACCGGCGCTTTATGTTCAATCCGAAAACGGTAACGCTGATTTTAGGGTATCAGTACAGAAACGGCGAGCTTGTTTCATCACACGCAGACGAATACGCAAGCGCAGGCACAGGCGAGCCGTTTGACGATTTTGTTCGCGGCTGGATAGGCACAAGCAAGGAATATACTGACGGAGTAATTCATTTTGCCCCGTCTGTTTCCGAAAAAAATATTGCGCTTTTTGAAAAGGCGTTTGATACGCTTGAAATGTTTAAGAATAACGGAGCAAGAAAAAATACGGTTGTTCGAGGGCTCGGCAGAGCTTGGGAGCAGCCTTTTTCAGATTTGATAAAGGAGGTATATGACAAATTGGAATTTCTGTTCGCAATTGCCGCAAATCCTTCACCGCTTACATCCCAGTCGTCAGAAACAGTATCGGAACCGTTCTGAAACGATTCATTTATAAGATAACCCTGATGAATGTATAAGCCCGTTGTCTGTACACTTCCGATAGCCGCTTCACTCGTTCGTATATCAAATCCGTCTGCATAATCGGTATTTTCAAAAAACATCTTATCCCGTACCAATGTTTTTCCGTTAATCTGCACACTCAAAATACTTTGATGATCAAAATCCAGTGTAACCTTTATGACATATTTTTTCCTGGATTGAACCGGGGCGCTTTCAATAGCACATAAGTATAAATCTCCACCCGGCTGCTGAAGATAGATTCCGTTACCATGCGTTATCAGGCTGAAAGCCGCTTTTTTTCCGCCCAGCAGTCTGAAAGTAGTATCATCCATTCTCCTATCAAAGGAAAAATCAAAACTAACAGATGCGATTCCACCCTTCATCTCTCCAAATTCATAATATCCTTCTGCTGGGAGCTCGTTACTTCCGTCATTAATAATTTCCACCGTTCCATCAACTGGAGCTGATACATTCTTAAGCGGTTGAGGATTGTCAACATCAAAAACCGTTTTGCCGCCACCGCTTAATTTAGCATAGTCTGCAGGATAGTCACAATCTCTGTATCCATCTTCCTCCGTCGCCGCAATCACAGGAATACAGCTTGCCGTCAATGCCGCTGCCATAATAACTGCTGTTAATTTACTCATTATTTTTGACATATTTTGTTCTCCTTATTTTTCAATCCGTTTTACATTGAATATCGGTATTACCGAATCTATATTTTTATATCCTATCACCTGGGCAAAATCACCCTCCTTTAATTGTGTCGGTGAATAACCAAGCGGTATGATAATTGCTTCCTCCATCTTTGTAAGCTTTGGTATATTTACAGACAGTGATTTCTGCGCTGCAATCTGTCTTCCGCTTATAAATGAGAAGTTTATCTGCGCTCCATCAAGATCAAATCCCGTATTATTTGCCAATCCGTATATAACAGCTGTCAGATTTCCATCCTCCGCTGTAATTTTTTCAATCTTTTTTTCCTCGGCAGTACCATAATCAGAATAAATATCTATGGAATCATACCCGTAAAGCGGAGGCACATTTTCCCACGCAAGCGCCGGCAAGCATCCTCTTGATGTCAGATCAATAAATCCGCTTCCAAAGTTCCCGGCAACATCTGCGCAGGCTTCTTCAATCGTTCCCGAAGCATGATTATCTCCTTGAACCTTACCTCCGCTTATACGAAGAGGGGTATCGGTATAGGTATTGGTTACAGATACATTTCCGTTTGTAATCCAGACAACACTGTCAAACTGCCCCGTTTCATCCGCAACATTTTTTATATTTGTGGAATAGCAATGACTTATTTTTGTATTATCTCTTTCTGCCAGTGCAATCCCGGCTTTATATGTAGATCTGACAAACGCCCCATTTGAGGAAAGTGCTGAAAAATCAACCCCGTCCGTATAGCAATCACTCACCCCTGTGAACATATGATACAGTTCTTGGAGAGGAACTATAAAAACTACTACATTCATTATACAAGGTGGTTATTATGTATTCGTTAAATGCTTTTTTAAGGCTTTCGGACGGAGATACTCAGGATTTTAATGTAAAGCTGGAAGATAAAGAAATTTTGGACGTTCATGCCGTATATACGGTCTTTATGCAAGACTTTCAAGCTTTTATGATTTACTTCATTCCTGCAAAGGCTATGCTTTTGTTTATGCAGAGGGCAAAAACCCATTTGAGCTTTTGAGTCGATGTGCAAAAGCCGGGAGTACAGCTTATAAATAACGGCTGCCGTATACGTGCAGAGCGCCATTATTGGGGTGGTCAAGCAGAGAAAAACAGCATACTGCGCGCAATAAGCGGCGGACCTATTTATGTAAGCGATCAGATTGGCAGAAGCAGGCGCGATCTTCTTATGCCTCTTGTTTTGGAGGACGGTCATATTCTCCGCTGTGACAGACCCGGAATGCCGAATGTATCTTTGATTTTGCCCCAAGAAAATATCCGAACACAAAAAAAGAGCCGCAAAAGCGCTCTGCAACGATCAGAATGACCGTATTCGCTTTTACAGCTCTTTATTTTATTGATTATTCTTCAACTTCAATGGTCTTGTCAACTTCAACCTCGGGATCGGTGGAGTATACAAGTGCCTCTTCCGGTGCGTCCTCCTCTTCCGGAGCCGCTTCCTCTTGAGCCGGTTCTTCTTCTGCCTGCGGAGCAATCAGTTCACGGATGCTCAGGCTGATCTTCTTCTCATCCCAATTCACTTCCGTAACCTTTGCCTCTACCTCTTCACCGATCGTCAAAACATCCTCGGGCTTACCGATTCTTCTGTCTGCAATCTGTGAAATGTGAATCAAACCGTCTACATTCGGCATGATTTCAGCAAATGCACCAAACGGCATCATTCTTACAACCTTACACTTTACAACATCACCCTTTTGAATCTTGCTCTGCGCAATTACCCACGGGTTATCCTCAACCTTCTTGAAGCCTAAGGAAATTTTCTTTGTTTCGGCATTTAAGTCCTTGATATATACATCCAGTACATCGCCCTCTTTTACAACCTCGGAAGGATGCTTGATTTTGTTCCAGGACAGCTCGCTTATGTGAACCAAACCGTCCACACCGCCGATGTCAACAAATGCGCCGAAGCTTGTCAATGACTTAACTGTACCCTGGTACCGCTTACCAACCTCTGCTGCTGCCCAAAACGCTTCCTCGGCTGCCTTCTTCTTCTCTTCAAGAATAACTCTTACCGAACCGATAACGCGCTTTCTTCTTTCGTCAATCTCAATGATTCTGTACTGAACAGTTGTACCTACCAAGCTCTGAAGGTCCTGTACGAATCTCTCTGACGCCTGACGTGCCGGAATAAACACCTGCGACCCATCAGTAAGAGCAATCACGCCGCCCTTTACCGCCTTTATGATTTTTCCCTCCAGGACTTCGCCTGATTCATAAGCCGCTTTGATTTTGTTCCAGCTTTCCATAGCTACCAATTTCTTTCTTGATAAAACTACTTTTCCCTCACCATCATTTACGCCGACAACGTAAACCTTGATCGTATCGCCTTCTTTTACAACATCAGACGGCTTAAGTGACGGATCATCACTCAACTGATCAGCCGCTAACTGTCCGTTGTACTTGAAACCTCCCAGGTCTACAATGACCTCGTTGTTCCGTACCTCTACGACTGTTCCGTCGATAATGTCTCCGTTGCTGAGCGCCTTGCTTTCATACTGCTCAAACAGCTCTGCAAAGGTCTCCTCATTTTTTAGATTTTCACTCATAGCCTTTACTACCTCCTCGATAATACGCACGGGTGTGGAGGCACCCGCGGTAATACCTATTTTTTTATATGTGTTTTTTTGAGGAATCTCCTCATACGTTTCGATATGATAGGTATTTTTACAGTATTGCTTGGCAATCTCAAACAGCTTTCTTGTGTTGGAGCTTTCCCGTCCTCCGACCACAAGCATCATGTCCGAAGCCTTTGCCAATTCCACCGCTTCCTCCTGCCTATCTCTCGTTGCACTACATATTGTATCAAATATTAGGGTACTTTTGCAAGTTTTTTTTAAAATTTGTACTATTTGCACAAAAATATTTTTTTTAATTGTAGTTTGTGCTACAATACAAACGTCTTTTTTGGATAAATCTTCGTCAATTTGCTCATCCGGACTGTTTATGATGATTGCAGAATCCCCACACCATCCATTTATTCCAATAACTTCCGGATGCTTTTTATCCCCGACAATAACGATCTGATACCCCTTTTGATGATGTTCATGAACAATTTTATGAATCTTCGCCACAAACGGACAGGTTAAATCAATATACGGCCGCCCCTCTAACTCGTCATAGACCCTCTGAGGAACGCCATGCGCCCGTATAACCGCCGCATATCCGTCGGGAATGTCTTTTACCCTGTCATAGGCTCGGACGCCCCTAGAAGCCAAATCTGCAATCACCTGAGGATTATGGATAATCGGGCCGATCGTCGCGGTTTTCTCTCCGGTTTCCGCCTGCTTATACACATGATCCACCGCACGCTTTACGCCATAGCAAAAGCCTGCCGTTTTTGCCACTGTTATCATATCGTCTTTCCTTCCGTGTCATATTGCAAAATTGCGTCCAGAACCTCATCGGCAAGCTCCTGCAGCTTTGCACTGTCCAGCCGCTGACCGTTGTATTGTGAAAATTCAATCGGCTCGCCAAACGTAACCCGAATTTTCCCCATAAACTTGTACTCTCCCGAGATGCACATCGGAATGACCGGCACCTGCATTTTCTGGGCGATCATCGCAACGCCCGTCTGCGCCTTACCACGCTGACCGTTCTTCATGCGATGCCCCTGCGGAAAAATCAGCATTACATTTCCGCTGCGTAAAATGGAAAAAGCGCTTTTAATCGCGCCAATATCCCCCTTGCCGCGCTGAATCGGAAAAGCGCCCAGCCGCCGAATCAAGCCGCCGAATACCGGATGCTCAAACAATTCCTCTTTTGCCATAAATGTCAGCCGTCTGGGGCAATAAACCGCCGCCATTGGCGGATCGAGATTGCTTTTATGATTGACCGCCAGAATAAACGCCCCCTCTTTCGGGACATTTTCCTTTCCGAAAACCTTAACGCGCATCCCCAGTGCAAAGACCACATGCACCAGACCCCTTGCTATATTATACAGCATCTGTTCTCTCCTTATTCTCTCATGTCCTATCGAATTTTTTAAAGGCTTTTCATGTGTTTTTCTTTCTATTGCAGCTCAGACATCCGCTACGTTGCGCGGAACTCGCCTTCATAGAAAGAAAAACACCTGAAAAGTCCCCCGGCAGGATCGGTCATGCCTTGCAATCCGTAATTGCCCGCTTGATCATATCTTTGATGTACTCTACTGCTTCGTCAAAATCCATATCGCTCGTATCCACCAAAACCGCGTCCTCTGCCTGGCGCAGCGGCGAAACCGCTCTTTCACTGTCATTCTTATCCCGTGCCATAATATCGAGCTTCACCGTTTCAAGCGTGGTGTCCATTCCCTTTTCCATCAGCTCTTTATAACGCCGCTTCGCTCTGGAATCCACAGAAGCCGTCAGAAAAATCTTCACCTGTGCATTCGGAAGTACGGTAGAACAAATGTCACGCCCGTCCATAATCACGTTTCCGCGCTCCGCCATATCGCGCTGCAATTTTACCAAGCGTCTGCGCACCTCCGGAATTTTCGCCACTGCCGAAGCCGCTTTGGAAACCTCATTGGTACGAATCTCGTCCGAAACATCCTCGCCGTTTAAAAATACACGCTGACCGCGCCGGTCATAACTGATCTTAATGCTCATCTCGTCCAGAATCTTCACCAACCGTTCCGCACCGTGGATCGGGTCAATATCCCGATTCAGTGCAAATAACGCCGCCGCGCGATACATCGCTCCGGTATCAATGTAGAGAAATCCCAAATCCCGTGCCGCCGCTTTGGAAACCGTACTTTTTCCTGCTCCTGCCGGGCCGTCAATCGCCACTGCGATATATTGTTCCTCCAATAAATCGGGACGTAACACTCTCGCGCCGCGCAGATAAACATGGTGCAGCTCACCGTTCGGCATATCGCTGTTGACATGCATTATCAAACGAATACATTTCGGTAAAGCGCCCTCAATATCCGGCTGCATCAAATCCAACAGCGGAACATCCGTAATCCCCAGCTGCCGAACGCCTGCCGCCGGAAACGCTTTCGTCAAATCCGGAGTCAGCGTGAAAATAATCGAAGCAATGTCCCCCGTTTCAATATCATTCCGGTTGATCGCCTCCTGCACGACTTCCTTTGCCGCGTCGAGAATATCCTCTTTTGTGTTGTGATCTACTGTAATTGCTCCTCTGATTGCTCTTACCATTTGTACATCCATTCCTTTCCGTGCCAAAGACACAAAATTACTCACTCCGTTTTTTTAGCCATTCAGATTGCGCGATGTCCCAATCCGATTGCAACATCGTTCAGATTTAATAAACCGATCGCAAAAAATACGCATACGCCGATGTGATCTTCATTTCTGGCAATCCCGATCTTGCCGCCGAGATTCAATCCCACACACTTATCAATAATCTGCTGCAAAGCCTCATGAGCCGCGCCGGCAACAGCGCCCTCCTCCGCATGGCTTTCGTCAATCAAGCCCTCGCGCTTTGCCGCAACCACGGCACGCTCCAAAATCTTTTTAACCGCGCTGTTAAAGTCACTGCCGAAATCCACCGCCACGGAACGAATCCCCATTGCGGCATATTTCTCTTTCAAGGACGATTCCTCGCTCCGATCCTCCGACAGCGCCATATTAATCGCCGCCTTGCATACATATCTGCTTCCTGCCTCCATCTTAGTACCCCTTTCTGTAACTGTTTCTTTTTATTCCGCCGCGCTCATACCTGCCAAATATCCGGTTGAAAACGCCGCCTGTAAATTGTATCCGCCGGTATATCCGTCCACGTCCAGAACCTCTCCGGCAAAGTATAAGCCCTGAATCCGTTTCGATTCCATCGTTGAGGGATTGATCTCCCGAACGCTGACGCCGCCGGAGGTTACGATTGCCTCCTCAATCGGGCGAAACGCCCGAAAGGTCAGTGGTACATGCTTCAGCGTTTCCGCCAACGCCTGCCGCTCCGTCCGCGTAAGATCGCATACCGGCTTATGCGGCTCAATCCCTGCCAGCGAAATTATCACCGGAATCATTGCCTTTGGCAAAAGCTCATCCAAGCTGTTAATCAAATGCTTTTTTCCATGCTTTTCAAAGTCCCGAAGCAATCTCGCGTCCAGCTGTTCCGGGGATAACGCCGGCTTTAAATCCACCTCTAACCGATACGCGCCCCCTTGCTTCAAATGCGCCGACATCGACAACACAATCGGCCCCGAAATGCCGAAATGCGTGAACAGCATCTCGCCGAAATCCTCGTAAACCCGTTTATTTTTCCTATCATATGCGCTGATTGACACATTCTTCAATGAAAGTCCCATCAGTTCCCGAACCCATTTTTCCTCGGTTACAATCGGCACAAGCGATGGCTTCAGCGCTGTTACGCAATGCCCCGTTTGCTCGGCAAACCGATAACCGTCCCCGGTTGATCCTGTGTTCGGATAGGATTTTCCTCCGGTGCAAACAATCACACGCTCGCCGTCGATTTTCCCCTTGTCGGTTCGAACTCCGACCACATGCCCATCCTCGGTCAGAATCTCCCGAACCGCCGCATGAATATGCTTTGTATTGGGCTGCATCGCATACCTTTTCAAGGCTCCGACCACATCGCCGGCACGATCCGAAACCGGGAAAATCCGTCCTCCGCGCTCTATTTTCGTCCGAACGCCATATTTTTCCAATAACGTCACAATATCCTCATTGGTAAATGAATACAACGCGCTGTACAAAAACTTTCCATTATGCGGATACATCGGAATCATATCCTCAATTTCAGCAGCGTTCGTGATATTGCAGCGCCCTTTGCCGGTAATCAGCAGCTTTTTTCCGATAATGTCGTTTTTCTCAATCAAAACCACCCGATCCGCAGTTTTTGCAGCCGTTCCGGCGGCAATCAGTCCTGCGGCACCGGCGCCTATTACTATAACCGTCATTTCATTCTCCACTCTCCGGGCATTCTGTAGAAACCGGAAACACCCGGACATTTAATATCCTTCAGCTTCGGATTGCTCATCATACATTCCTTGGCAAAGGAGATCGGCACAAACGGAACCTCCTCGCTGAATGTATTTGCCAGCTGTGTATATAACGTTTTCAAATCCTCCGTATCGGAGGTCATGCCGATCTGTGCCAGCAGCGTATCTGCCGTATCGCTTTTATAGCCAAATAAATTTCCGCCCCCGTTTAACAGAGAATACACGTCCTGCGTCGGACGAATCTCCGTTTCTCCAAGGAATAAATCATACTGTTTCGACTCAATCCGCGCCGTATACTGCTCATACGGAAGCTCCGTAACCCTGGTTTTTACGCCATATCGCGTTAAATCATCCGCCACCGCCTTTGCAATAACCTTTTTTTCTTCATTGTCGCCGTTTACAAGCAGCTCCAAGGAAAGCACCTGTTTCTGACCGCCGATATTTTTTTCATAACCGCCGTTATCCGCCGCAGTCCATCCATCCACCTTTAAATGATCCTCTGCCGAGATACCGTCCCCCGCCACCGCGCTGTTATCATATAGCCAAAATGACGGATTGATCGGAACATCTGCTTTTTCCGCTCTGGAATATAAAATTGAGCTGACGATCTTGTCCTTGTCGATCATCTGCGACAGCGCCTTTCGGGTATTCACCCCGGCAAGCTCCTGCTTTTGGTTGTTGATTCCCAGAAACAGCATCCGATCACTCACATACTCATTCAGCACGACGCTGCCCTTTGGCGTGTAGGTTCGTAAATCAATCGTCTTACTGGTGGAAATATCTACTGCGCCAGAGCTGCACATATAAATATAATGCTCCGCGTCCGGGATTTTGTCAATGTACACCCCATCAATCTTCGCCTTGCCGCCGTAGTAATAATCAAATGCATTCAGCATGTATCGGTCGGTACTGATTTTCCCCGAAAAGGCAAACGGCCCGGTACCGATCGGCACATACGTATCTTTCTCCTCCATATTCGTTCCGTATTTCATAATCGGGAAACAGAACAGTGCACCGGCGGACGGAACCGGATGATTAAACCGTACCGTAATCTGATAATCTCCCGTCACATTCCAGTCTGCCACTTCCGACAGCTGCTCCGTATAGGCGGTTTTCCCCTCCCGAATCATACGAATTGTATAAGCCGCGTCATACGCACTGAATTGGGTTCCGTCATGCCATTGCACATCCTCGCGCAGATTAATGACCGCCGTTTTTCCATCCGCGCTCATGCCGTAATCCTTCGCCAAAACCGGCTCCGGCTGCACCTGCTCATTCAATGAAAACAAAGGCTCATAAACAAACTCCATCGCCTCCCGAACCGTCTGCGATTGTGTCGTCAGCGGATTAAACGTATCAAAATCATACATCCCCACCGCCACGGTGTTGGCAACCGCCGCCGAGTCAATCGGTTTTGCCGTTTCCGGGCCGGGACTGCTGGGGGTAAAACGCTCCCGAAGCTTATCATAAGGCGCACAAGCGGCAAGCACTGTAAGCAGAACTGCCGCCAAAATCACCCAAATCCATTTCTTTCTCATCCATATATCCTCTATCCTATATCAAATTAGCCGATTATAAATCATTTTTATCTGATTTTCGTTCTATTCCGGCTCAAACATCCATCTGCACGGAACTCGCCTCCATAGATCGAAAATCAAATAAAGATTCTATATCAATTCCATAAACGCGCCCATATTGCCGCGCCGACCGTTGGTTTTCCGATGCGAAAACAATAAATCGCTGTTGCAGTAGGTGCAAATTCCGCAATCATCCACCTGCCGGATTCCCTCCTCCTGCAAGTGCAGCAAAATCGCTTTCTGCATATTGACATGATAGCGATCTCCGTATTTTACCGCGGTTTCCTCGCCAAATTCCCGAATAAAACATTCCGCCACATCATCGCCCACCTCAAAATGACAAACTTGAATGGAGGGGCCGATTGCTGCCAGAATATCCTCCGGGTGCGATCCATACTCACTTTTCATCTTCTGAACGGTTTTCTGCCCGATTCGCTTGACCGTTCCCTTCCAGCCCGAATGAGCCAACGCGATCACACCTTGCCGCCGATCCAGAAAAAACAGCGGAACACAGTCTGCAAACAATGTCACAATCGGAATATTCTTTTGATCGGTAATCAACGCGTCTGCTGATGTGAATCGGTTCTCGCGCGTGATTCCGTTGCCGAGATCGGCTTCAGTGACAGTATGAACGACATCCTCATGCACTTGCTTTGACAAGACCAGCCGCTCAAAATCCATCCCCAAGCCTTCCGCCGCCAGACGGAAATTCTCAAGCACATTTTCCTTTGTGTCCTCACAATGAAAACGCAAATTCAGACTCTCGTAACAGCCGCTGCTGACACCGCCGCGGCGCGTGGTAAAACCGTGGCGCACCAATCCCGTTTCCGCAAAAGACGGAATCGTGTAATAGACAAAGCTGCCCTTTTGATTTTTCTGAAACATTCTGATTCCCCTTTCGCCGATCTTTAAGTTCTGAAATAATCGTAGATCGCCTGTGCGGATTTTTTATCCACCGCTTCCTCCAACTCCGAAAGCTCCGCTTCTTTTATTTTATCAATACTTCCGAATTTAGTCAAGAGGGCTGTGCGTCTTTTTTCTCCGATTCCCGGAATTTTATCCAATTCGGAGCTGATTTTCCCTCTGAGCTTCCGATGATAGGAAATCGCCGCGTCATGCACCTCATCTTGAATATGCGTAATCAGCCGGAATACCTGCCCGGCAGGATTCAGCTCCACCTCGCCGTCCCGTCCGATCAATCCGCGCGTTCTGTGCTTATCATTCTTAACCATACCAAATACCGGCGTGGTGTTTTCCATCATATCCATCAATTCGGTAATCACGCCCAGATGTCCCTTACCGCCGTCCAGAAGAACCAAATCCGGCAGCGGAAGAAACTTTGCATCATTTTTATTTAATTGCCCTGCCGCAATCTGATCTTCCTCCTCCAGAGCGTGACGGAACCGCCGATAAATCACCTCGCGCATTGCTGCATAATCATCCGCACCCTCAAAGGACTTAATCTTAAAAATCCGATATTTTCGCTTTGCCGGACGTCCGTTTTCAAACACCGCCATCGCCCCGACATTATCCGTGCCTTGAATGTTGGAAATATCATACGCCTCAATCCGATACGGCGGCTGCGCCAACCCGAGCGATTTCTGCAAATCCTCTAACAGCGCATTTTTCTCCTTTTCTTTCATTTGCCGAATCATATAATTTCCCAAAGCCAGCTCCGCATTCATCTTAACCATGCGCACCAGCTTCAGCTTATCCCCGATTTTCGGCGTAATAATCGTAACCTTTTTTCCGCGCCGCTCCCGAAGCCATTCGGCAATCAGTTCCGCATCGTCAATCTCATATTCGGTCAAAATCTCCTCCGGAATAAATTCGCTGTTCTGATAAAACTGCTTCACAAAATCCGTCATGATCTCCGAATCAGATGCTTGCGCAACATGGTCAATCTTATAATTTTCTCTGCCGATCACCTTTCCGCCACGAATAAAAAACATTTCGCAAAATGCCGTGTTCTCGTTTCTCGCAAATGCCGCCACATCCTTATCCGTCTGTTTTTCCGTGTTAATGATTTTCTGTTTCTCCTCCAATTCGGAAATAGATCGGATTTTATCGCGCAAAAGCGCCGCCTTTTCAAATTTCAATTCCGCGGACGCCTGTTTCATTTCCTCTTTTAAGTCCGCTACCAATTCCTTGTGGTTGCCGTCCAAAAACCGGCAGATTTCCGAAAATACCGCACGATATTCCTCTTTTGTGACCGAACCCGTACAAGGGGCAAAGCATTTATGAATATGATAATTCAGGCACGGTCTGCCCTTTTTAATATCCTCCGGAAATTTCCGCTTGCAGGTCGGCGGTTTAAACAGCTTCTGAACAATATCCAGCGTATTCCGAATCGTTCCCTTGCCCATATAAGGTCCGTAATATTTCGCCCCGTCCTTCAGCAGCCGCCTTGTTTTTAAAATCCGCGGATACTCCTCGTTCATCGTCACCTTTAAATACGGATACTGCTTATCATCCTTCAATAAAATATTATACTTCGGACGATATTTCTTGATTAGGTTACATTCCAGTGCCAGTGCCTCCCGTTCGGAGTCGGTAATGATATATTCAAAATAGGCAATGTTTGATACCATCGCCACCACCTTCGGCGTGTGATTGGAGTTTTTTTGAAAATACTGACGTACACGATTCTTTAAAATCTTTGCTTTTCCTACGTAAATTACAGTGTCATCCTTGTCGTGCATAATATAAACGCCCGGATTGGACGGAAGATTTTTTAATTCCTGCTCCAGATCAAACGCCATATGTTCCGCCTCCTTTACTTCACCGCACCGCTGGCGGCTTCCGCACGGTTGTCCGTGTAAGAAACCGCTCAATCGTTTCCAAAATCATGAAACCCATTGAAAGTAAAATAACTCTACCGCGCTCACGCCTGTAGAGTTATCGTAAAATCATGTTCCTTAAATATTAATTTATTCCGAAAAGTTAGACTTAATCAGTTCAACCAGTGTCTTGACAGCTTCTTCCTCGTCGCTTCCATCCGCAATGATGGAAATCTCAGCACCTTTGACAATTCCCAGTGATAAAACACCCAGCAGGCTCTTTGCATTGACTCTTCTATCGTCCTTTTCTACCCAGATGCTGGACTTAAATTCATTTGCCCTCTGAATAAAGAACGTTGCCGGTCTTGCATGCAAACCAACTGAATTCTGTACTGTTACATTGTTTGAAACCATGAATAGTGCCCCCTCACAATTATTTACATTCCTGTATGTTTTTGTTTCTTATACGCTCATAAATTCTAAAATAGATTACATATATAAGCATACTAAAAAAATTACAAAACGTCAATATATTTTGAATAAAAAATTAATTTTTAGTGAACATATCCGTACTACCGGTTTTTTTATTGTTGAATTTCGTCCTTTTCAACAACTTTTTTTCCATCTATATCCGGCTGTTGTTCTTCATTTTCCACAATGCTTTTCTTTTCTTCCTGCGTCATCAATTCACGGATTTGTTTCTCAATATCCGCCGTAAATTCCTGGTTCTGCACCATGTACTTCCGTACATTATCGCGGCCCTGACCGATCTTTTCGCCGTTATAGCTGAACCACGCGCCGGACTTCTTAATAATCCCATGCTCCACTGCGACATCCAGGATATTGCCCTCCTTGGAAATTCCCTCTCCGTACAGAATATCAAATTCCGCTTCTTTAAACGGCGGCGCAACCTTATTTTTTACCACCTTAACACGCGTATGGTTTCCGATAATCTCCGTACCGTTCTTCAAAGCCTCCTGCTTTCTGACATCCAGACGTACTGACGCAAAGAACTTCAGCGCACGGCCGCCCGGTGTTGTTTCGGGGTTGCCGTATACAACGCCGACCTTTTCACGCAGCTGATTGATAAAAATAACAACCGTCCCGGAACGCGAAATAATACCGGTCAGCTTTCTCAAAGCCTGTGACATTAATCTTGCCAACAAACCGACATGGCTATCACCCATCTCGCCCTCAATTTCAGCCTTGGGAACCAATGCCGCCACCGAGTCGATAACAATAACGTCCAATGCACCGCTTCGCACCAACGCCTCGGCAATATCCAAAGCCTGCTCACCGGTATCCGGCTGTGCCACAATCAAATTATCAATATCCACGCCGATCTTCTGCGCATAGATCGGATCCAACGCATGCTCCGCGTCAATAAATGCAGCCTCGCCGCCCATTTTCTGCGCCTCTGCAACTACATGCAGCGCAACGGTCGTCTTACCCGAGCTTTCCGGACCGTAAATCTCAATAACACGTCCTCTGGGCAGACCGCCGACGCCCAATGCCAAATCCAAAGTTAATGAACCCGTAGGAATTGCGTCCACGCTTGCAACATGGGTATTCCCCAATTTCATAATACTTCCTGTTCCGTATTCCTTTTCAATCTGTGCAAATACCGACTCCAATGCCTGCTTTTTCTCGCTTGCTTCTTTTCTTTCTACTCTCGGCTTTGATGCTTTTTCTGTTTTTCCCATCTCTCTATTCCCTTCCGTTCGCAGAATCCGAACATTTGTTTTTGTTTTATTATACTATTTTTTCTTCACTTTGTCAAGAGTTTTTCTGCATGATAATTCCCATATCCTGTTCGAACAGCTCATCAAACCGAATACTCCCGAAATAATCCACCTTTTTCCCGTCAATCAGAAACTGAACCCGTCCGATGTTATTGAGCGCGGTCAGCGAATTAACAACCGAATACACCGCCAAACGCTCTTTTTCTTCGGAACCGGCATTCTTGCTGAGGAAATTCGACTGAAAATTCACAAAGCAGATATTATCCGTAATATGAACACTGAGCAAAATCGTATCCGGGCTCAGTACATTTTCGTGCCCTTCCTCCTGCGTGCCGTGAATCAGTTCGTTCAAAATATATTGCGCCAGCGGCAGCTGATCCGTCACCTTAATGGTACGCGTTTCGGGCACAAGCTGATTCGTTCCCTTTTCCGCAAAATAAAGCGTGATTTCCCGCGTTTCGCTTGTGTTGGTATCGGTTGAGAGGTTAATGTCCTCATCCGCCAAAAAGCCGATCGGTTTCCCCTCCGCGTCCGATATATCGTTCTTTTCAACCGTAACCTTAACGCGTTCAACGCCGTCCAATCCACAGAGCGTCTTGACAACCGCATAAGCTGCCAATGTGTCTTTTGTCGCATCACCGCTGAGAAATTTATAATTAAAATCCACCACAACATCCGTAGGATTGGAAAGATCCACTGCCAGCAGCTTTGTTTTGCGGCTCAACACTGCCTTATTTTTCCCATTGTCCGGCCCGGAAATCAGTCCATTCAGAACCGCCGCCGGCAAATCATAGGAATCGTGATATTTAAGAATTCGCTTTTCCGACACCAACGTAGATTCGCTGTCATTTAAAAAATACAGCTCACATTCACGTTTCATCAAGGTTTGTCCCTCATGCAAAACATTCAGAAGAACCACCACGGCAACCGCCGCCGCCAATGCAGCCGCGATAATAATAATTTTCTTTTTCACCGATCTATCCGTTCCCTCCTTTCCAAAAATCCAACGTCAACCGAAATGCTGAATTGCAATATCATCTGTTTTCATTCTATGGAGGCGAGTTCCGCGCAGCGTAGCGGATGTCTGAGCCGCAATAGAATGAAAACAGATGATATTTCAGTTTTTCGCCCTATAAAATCAAGTTTCGCATATCATAGTAGACTTTTATCTTTATAAAATGAAAAATTTTTATTCCGTTTCCATCCCCGCAACCGCCGGCAAAGTAATCACAAATGCACAGCCGCCTGTTTTACCGTCTGTGACTTCGATTCGTCCGCCGTGCATCGTTACCGCTTCTTTGGCAATAGAAAGTCCCAGACCGGTACCTCCTGTTTCTCTGGAACGCGAATCATCCAACCGATAAAAACGTTCAAAGACCCGTTCCCGTTCCGCTGCCGGGATTCCGGCTCCGGTATCCTCAATCGTAATGATGACACAGCCGTCCTGTTCGCGAACATCCAGATATACCTGCCCGTCCTCCGGCGTATATTTGATGGCATTATCAATGATATTATAGACCGCCTCATAGATTTTATCATAATCCAGTACCACCGGTTCTAAGGTCCTCTCCCGGTAATCGCACTGAATGGCGATATTCTTTGCCGCCGCCAATCCCGAAAGCTTCTGTACCGCCCGATCCATCATCGCCTGAATATCCGCCTGCTCCGGACGAAGCCCGATACTGCCGCCCTCCAGTTTTGTCAGCACCAACAGCCGGTTAATGATTCTCGTCAGCCGATCCACCTCATCCGACATATCCGATAAAAAGTCCTGTACCATGCCGGGATCGGGATTCGATGTTTGCACCAAGCTGTCGCAAATCAGCTTAATCCCTGCCATCGGTGTTTTTAGCTCATGCGAAGCGTCCGAAACAAACTTCTTCCGCTTTTCCTCCAATAGATTCAATTCCTCGCACATATAATTCAGCGTATCTGCCATTTGCGTCATTTCATTCGTGCCCTTGACATGAATACGATATTGAAAATTCCCTTTGGAGATTTCCCGTGCCGCTTTGGTAAATTCTGCAAGCGGCGCTGTTACGATATAGCTTAACCCCAAAGATAGCATGCCGATTAAAATCACAATCATAATCGAAAAGACAACCAGACTGTTTCGGGTAATCTGAATCGTGTCCTCAATTCCGCTCATCGTTTTCGCCAGATAAATGCCGCCGATGATACTTTCGTTTTTTTCGACCGGAACGGATACCATCATCAATTTGATTCCGTGATTATCGCTGATCGCTTCCGCCTGCTCGCCGTCCACGCCTTTTTTCAGAACATCGCGCATAAACGCCTTTCCGACCATCGCCGATTCCCGATTCGTATCATATAAAACCGTGTACGCCGTATTGGTAACAACGCCCCGAATACTCGTTCCGGCAAGACTCCGATCCACAATATCTCCAAATCGCAGCTCGGATAACTGCGCATTGTCCGTCCACTGCTCGGAAAGAATCTTTGCAATAATATTCGCTTTGGCGAACATATCCACTTTTTCGGTGTTGTACAAATTATCACTCAGCAACCCGATTACATAAATACACATCAGCACCAATGTCACCAGCATCACCGCAAAATAGGTCGCCACAATCGTAAAGCGCATCGAGGTAAAGCCATGCCGTATGGCTTTGAGCCGCTGTCCGGTTCTCTCGATCAGGTTATTCTTTCTTATAATAATAACCAACTCCCCATTTCGTTTTAATATAATTTGGCTCTGCCGGATTCTTTTCGATTTTCTCTCTCAGCCGCCGGATATGCACGTCCACCGTCCGCACATCCCCCGGATATTCCATGCCCCACGCAATATCCAAAAGATTCTCGCGCGTGTATACCTTGCCCGGATTTTTCAAAAACAACTCCAGTAAATCAAATTCCTTGCTTGTCAGCTCAATCGTCTTATCCCGAACCGTCACGCGCCGGAAATTATAGTCTAACCGAATATCTCCCGATACAATCAGCTTTTCCTTGTCGCCCTTCGGGGATGGATTGACGCGCCGCAAAATCGCTTTGATCCGCGCCGTCACCTCCCGGATATTGAACGGCTTCGTAATATAATCATCCGCCCCGTACTCTAACCCCAAAATCTTATCAATATCCTCGCTCTTTGCCGTCAGCATAATAATCGGAACATTGGAAAAGTTGCGGATTGCACGGCATACTGTAAAACCATCCATCTTCGGCAGCATGACATCCAATAAAATCAGGTCGATCGTATCATCATGCGCCAGACGAACCGCTTCTTCACCGTCAAAGGCGGTTTCTACCTGATAACCGTCCTGCTCCAGATTGAATTTTATTCCCTTTACGATTACCTTTTCATCATCTACCACCAATATTTTCATCGCGGTCAATCCCCTTCCCCATATCCGGCAAACAAGCTCCCTCAAAATGGCTCTTCCTTGCCCCTGTACTCGGTAAATTTCTTAGCTAAATTATATCACCTCCGCTTATTTTTGTCAACGATTCCAATCACGAAATTTTATAAATCAACAAGACACGAAGCATTGCCGATACTTCATAGATCCTTCCTGCCGACATCATTTTTTTCTTCATTTCTTTTTTTTAAAGTTTCTTTTGTATAACAAATCTCTCTAAATTTTGTCGTTTTTTGTCGAAACTTTCTCCATATCTTACAAAAGCATTTTGTCGTTTTTATTCATATTACAAAAATTACATAATTATTACAAAAAGATTTCAAAAATCTCTTGACAATCCAAATCTTCCATAGTAAAATAAACTCCGAAATAAGCAATATTGATTCCTGTCAAGCTATCAGGCAGTTTCAATATACACCGGATAATTGAGAAAAATCATCTTTGTAACAAAATTGTATTTTTCATCTGATATGGGGGTATCAGTCTAAAGACAAAAAAATATGAAAAACACAATCTGTTCCATCACGCAGCTTTGTATTTCGCAATTACCTATATTTCAAAAAAAGAGAAAGGACTAAACAATCAATGAACTATGTATTAACAAAAACGGATGGTATGAATGAGGAACAATCATACGTCAGCTATGGTATCGGGGTTATATATGATGGCTGCGTAAAGGTTCTGGTAGAGGATATTTCACCGGATAGGGATGCCGTGGAAGAAATCGTGTGCAAATGCAGGGATCTGGACGCTGCACCGGAGCATATATTAGACATCGTATATGATTGGATCGGATAATTCAGTAACCGCTGCATAAACAATGACATTCGGAGGGTTCATTGATTGTGTAAAGAGGAGATGCGGTTTTCCGTCAATCTCCCTTGTCAATTCAGATATTTTGATTTCACAGAAAACTTTAAATCATAAGGCTTGATCGATAATTTTATATTTTGCAGAGTTCCCTTGGGGGTATATTAAAAAGATTGAGTATTCTATATTTTTATTAAATGGAAAGAAAAAAGATCGGCGCAAAAACCGTTGTTTGCCGATAAATTCCGCTAACTTGTAGCAAAATCAATAATATTCTGTAAAATTTTTAAACAGAATAAGGATTGCAATCTTCACAAATTTATTGTATAATAAAATTACTGGAGTTTTTACAGGAAAGTTATATCATATAAAGGAGATGCTGATATGGGTTATAAAGAAATATATGAAAGATGGCTTCATTCTGATGTTTTATCGCCGGAAGACCGGGCAGAATTGGCTGCTCTTGATGGAAATGAGAAAGAAATCGAGGAGAGATTCTACCGCGAGCTGGAATTTGGTACTGCCGGAATGCGCGGCATCCTCGGAATCGGGACAAACCGCATGAATATTTATAACGTGCGCCGTGCCAGCCAGGGTGTTGCAAAGTATGTGAACTCCCGCGGTGCCGAAGCGGCAAAAGCCGGCGTTTTAATCGGTTATGACACACGTCATTTCTCCCGTACCTTTGCCGAAGAAACCGCAAAGGTTCTGACAGCTGCCGGTGTTCATGTGTATCTGTTCCCCATTGTACACTCCGTTCCGGAGGTATCGTTCGGAATCCGCGAGCTGGGATGCGCTGCCGGCGTTATGATTACGGCGTCGCACAATCCGAAGGAATATAACGGCTATAAGGTATACGGTCCGGATGGCGGACAGCTTCCGCCGGAAGCAGCAAACGTTGTGGTTGAAGCAATCGACAGCTACGATGTATTTGATGATGTTCACTATATTTCCCTGGAAGAAGCGGTTGAAAAAGATCTGCTGACCGTTCCGGGAACAGACTTGGACGAAAAATTCTTAGACGCCGTTCAGTCACAGCAGCTGAACCCCGAAGCGGTAGCCGAAGTTGCGGATACTTTTAAGCTGATTTATACCCCGTTCCACGGAACCGGTTCAAGACCGGTAAAAGCGATTCTGAAGCGAATCGGTTTCAAGAATGTGTTGGTCGTAAAAGAGCAGGATACCGAGGACGGCGACTTCCCGACCGTAAAATCGCCTAATCCGGAAAATAAAGAAGGCTTTACGATCGCAATCGAAATGGCAAAGCAAAATGACGTAGACGTTATTATCGGTACCGACCCCGACTGCGACAGAGTGGGCATTGTTGTTCGTGACGCCAACGGCGTTTACAGAACACTGACCGGAAACCAGACCGGCGCGCTGTTGGTAGAGTACATCCTGCGTTCCAAAAAAGAAAAAGGAACTCTGCCTGCAAACGGTGTTGTTATCAAAACAATCGTAACAACCGAGCTTGCGGCAGCCATCGCGCACAGCTACGGCATGGAAATCATGAATGTCTTAACCGGCTTCAAGTACATCGGTGAAAAAATGACCGAATTTGCAGAAACCGGCGAACACACCTATCTCATCGGTTTTGAGGAAAGCTATGGCTATCTTGTCGGCACACATGCGCGTGATAAGGACGGCGTTGTAGCAACCATGCTGATTGCAGAAATGGCTGCTTACTATAAAACAAAGGGAATGTCGCTTTATGAAGCGCTCCAGGATATTTATAAAAAGTACGGTTACTATGCGGAAAAGACCGTTTCCTTTACAATGCCCGGCAAGGACGGTATGGAAAAGATGGCGGCATTACTCAAGGATTTACGGAATAATCCTCCGACAAAGGTCGGCGGAATGAATGTTGTTTTGTATACGGATTACAAAGCGCAGACCATCAAGGATACCAAAGGCGGCATTGCACCTTTGAAAGGATTGCCCAAAGCAGATGTATTGAAATATAATCTTTCGGATGACAAGACCTATTTCATGATTCGTCCCTCCGGAACAGAACCGAAAATCAAGTTGTATCTGGGAACCTTTGCGGATAACATGGAGAGTGCAGAAGCCATTATCGAAAAAGTATTGGCTGATTTTAAGCAGCAATTCGGACTATAAAAACGAAACATTATATGCCGGTCAATGCAAAATATTGACCGCCATATTTTATCCCGACTGAACTTTACAGTCCTAAACAGAAATCCCATCTATTTTTCACTCTATGGAGGCGAGTTCCGCGCATCGTAGCGGATGTCTGAACCGCAATAGAGCGAAAAACAGTTGCAAAATCCCACAATCTAAATTCAAATAGAAATCCCCTCTGTTTTTCAGTCTATGAAGGCGAGTTCCGCGCATCGTAGCGGATGTCTGAGCCGCAATAGAGTGAAAAACAGAGGGGATTTCTGTTCTATTCTTTATAAATTTTCCGCAATCAGCTCTGCCATTTGCTTGCAGCCAACCTTTGTCATGCCCTCTGACATAATATCGGTTGTTCTGTAATTCTGATCCAGAACCTTGTCCACCGCGTCATTGATTGCCTTTGCCTCATCGCTTAAGCCGAACGACATTTCCAGCATCATCGCCGCGCTGACAATCGTAGCAATTGGGTTTGCAATATCCATTCCTGCAATATCCGGCGCACTGCCGTGAATCGGCTCATACATGCCGCACTTTGTCGCACCCAAAGACGCAGACGGCAGCATGCCGATCGACCCTGCAATTGCAGAAGATAAATCCGAAAGAATATCACCAAAGATATTGGAAGTCACAATTACATCAAACTGTGCCGGATTAATTGCCAGCTGCATCGCCGCATTATCCACATACATATGCGAAAGCGTTACCTCCGGATACTCCTTTGCCATTTCGGTAATGGTCTTTCTCCATAATCTTGAGGATTCCAAAACGTTCGCCTTGTCCACACTGACTAACTTTTTGCTGCGGAGCATTGCCGTTTCAAATGCAATTTTTCCGATACGCTGAATTTCCTCGACACTGTATTTCTCCTCATCGGAAGCCCAGGAACCATCCTCTGCCTTTTCGCGCTTTCCAAAATAAATTCCGCCGGTCAGCTCTCTGACAACCATAACATTCAAACCGTTTTCCAGCTTTTCATCCTTTAAAGGAGATGCCTCTTTCAGCTGCGGCTTTAAAATCGAGGGTCGTAAATTCGAATAAAGCTCCAATGCCTTTCGAATCCCCAATAAGCCTGCCTCCGGACGTTTCGGCGCGCCATCCCACTTCGGACCACCGACTGCACCTAACAGCACACTGTCCGATTGTTTGCAAATATCAATCGTTTCCTGCGGCAGAGGCTCGCCATACTTGTCAATCGCACAGCCGCCCATGTCTACCTCTGTAAAATGGAACGTATGACCGAACTTCTTCTCTGCTGCCTTTAAGACTGTCACAGCGCCCGAAACGATTTCCGGGCCGATTCCGTCACCCGGAATCAACGCAATTTTATATTCCATATTCTTTCATTCCTTTCGCCAATGCATCCGCTTACTGATTGTTCTTTAAATATTCCACCAGACCGCCGGCATGAATAATCCCCTGCATAAACTCCGGGAATGCCACTGCCTGATAGGTTTTGTTCTTTGTCACATTCGTGATAACGCCGGTATCAAAATTCACCTCAACCGTATCGCCGTTGTCAATATCCGCCGAAGCCTCCGCACATTCCAGAATCGGAAGTCCGATATTAATCGCATTTCTGTAGAAAATCCGTGCAAAATCTTTGGCAATAACGCATGAAATTCCGCTTGCCTTAATCGCAATCGGCGCATGCTCACGCGAAGAGCCGCAGCCGAAATTCGCGCCGCCGACCATAATATCGCCCTTTTGCACCTTGTTTACAAAGTCCTTGTCAATATCCTCCATGCAGTGCTTTGCCAGCTCCGCATGATCTGCCGTATTCAAATATCTTGCAGGAATAATAACATCCGTATCAATGTTATCTCCGTATTTTATAACCTTTCCCTTTGCTTCCATCCCAATGCACTCCTTTCCTTACAGCTCTTCCGGACAGGCAATCCGTCCCAAAACCGCGCTTGCCGCCGCAACCTCAGGGCTTGCCAGATAAACCTCACTGTCCACATGCCCCATTCTTCCTACAAAGTTTCTGTTCGTGGTAGAAACGCATCGTTCACCCTCGGCAAGGATTCCCATATGTCCGCCCAGGCAAGGTCCGCAGGTCGGCGCAGAAATTACACAGCCGGCTTCTACCAGGGTTGATAAAGTTCCGTCCTTTAACGCCTCTAAATAGATTTTTTGTGTTGCCGGGAAGATCAAAGCACGGATACCTTTCTTCACATGTCTGCCCTTTAAAACCGCAGCGGCATTTCTCAAATCCGAAATCCGTCCGTTTGTACAAGAACCGATCACGACCTGATCAATCGTAACCTCGCCCCAGTTTTCCGGCGTTCTTGCATTTTCCGGCAGATGCGGAAACGCAACCGTATGCGGAACCTCGGAAAGATCAATGTCAATTGTGCGGCTATATTCCGCGTCCGGATCCGCCGTAAAGACCGTGTACTCCTTATCGGAGTGTTCCTTCATATATTCAACCGTTAAATCATCCACCTCAAAAATCCCGTTCTTTGCACCGGCTTCAATCGCCATGTTCGCAATCGTGAAACGGTCATCCATCGTCAACGTATGCATACCCTCGCCCGTAAATTCCATAGATTTATATAACGCGCCATCCACACCGATCATGCCGATGATATGCAGAATCAAATCCTTGCCGCTGATATACGGACGCAGCTTTCCGGTCAGATTAAAGCGAATTGCCTCCGGAACCTTAAACCAAGCCTTTCCCGTTGCCATACCTGCCGCCATATCCGTAGAGCCGACGCCGGTTGAAAACGCGCCTAACGCCCCGTATGTACAAGTGTGTGAATCTGCACCGATTACAACGTCACCGGCAACAACCAAGCCTTTCTCCGGCAATAAGGCATGCTCAATGCCAACCTCGCCGACCTCAAAATAGTTTTCAATTTCCTTATCCTGCGCAAACTTCCGCACTTTCAGTGCCTGCTGCGCGGATTTAATATCCTTGTTCGGCGTAAAATGATCGGGAACCAATGCCACTTTCGCTTTGTCAAATACACCTGCACTTCCAATCTTATCAAATTCATTGATTGCAACCGGTGTTGTAATGTCGTTACCCAGTACCAGACTCAGATCTGCCATAATCAGATCCCCGGCCTTTACTTCCGGAAGTCCTGCCGCACGGGCAAGAATTTTCTGCGTCATCGTCATTGACATACTTGTATCATCCTTTCTGAAATCAGCCTTGCGGAAAGTCTGCCGCTTTCCGTATCTCCTGTTGGATTTATTATATTACATTTTTCGCGGTTTGTAAATAGCACCGCCACGAATTTTTCTCTTGTATTATATCACATTCTATGATATAATACAAATATATAATATTTATATTATCCATAAATATAATTAATATCATAAATGATAACCCTTATTCTAAATTGAGCAAGCATGTGTTTTTCATTTATGAAGGCGAGTTCTACTCCGCGCATCGTAGCGGATGGCTGAGCCACAATAGATGCAAAATACATGCTTGCTCAGAGCGATACCTTCGGATAGCCTTACCGTGTTATCCCACGAGACCGGGCCATTGTCTGTCTTTTATTCTATTTCGGCTCAAACATCCGCTACGCTGCGCGGAGTAGAACTCGCCTCCATAGAATAAAAGACAGACAACGGCTCTTAGCAGTACGTTCGAATGATTGAATTATAATTGAATGAAAGGAGTTTCAAAAATGCCTAATGATGAAAATCTCAACCGATACAGAATTTTTCTTGCCGCCGCGGAATGTGGCAGCATCTCCCGTGCCGCACAGCAGCTTTATATTTCACAGCCGGCGGTCAGTACCGGAATCAAAAAGTTAGAGGAAAGCATGGGGACAACGCTGTTTATCCGAAAATCCAAAGGCGTTGTTTTGACGGAAAACGGACGGATTTTATATGATGGTCTGAGCCGCGCCATGCATCTTATCACCGCATCGGAGGAACGGATCCGCCATACCGCCGGCGCATTGCGGATTGCAGCAAGCCATGTCCTTTGTAAGCATATGCTGATGCCCTACTTGCAGCGCTTCACCGAAGCCTACCCTAATGCGGATGTGTCGATCACCTGCACCTCCTCCGCACAGGCGCGGATTCTCCTGGAGGAATGTAAAGTAGACCTCGCCCTGGTGGCAAAACCGGATAATATTCAAGGCTTTGAATATTATCCGCTCGGTATGATTGAGGATGTCTTTGTCTGCGCCCCGTCCTATGCCGAAAGACTCGGCTGTGCGCAAGGCGAGCTTTTGGAAAAAGGGAATATCATGCTGCTCAATAAATCCAATGTTTCGAGAATGCATATTGATAGCTATTACGCAAAAAATCAGCTGAAATCTCCGCATATTCTGGAAGCAACGGATATGGATCTTTTAATTGAATTTGCAAAAATCGGACTGGGCATTTCCTGTGTGGTAAAACAATTTATCGAACCGGAGCTGCGCGATGGCACATTGCTTGCCCTGACGCTTCCTGCCCCGATTCCGCCGCGTGAGATGGGATTTCTCTATCACCCCGATCCATACGGTGCCAACACCACGATCTCCAAATTCATTCACATCAAAAAATAGGAAAGCGCGCCTTTCTCTTCCTAAAGACGCGCTGTCCAAGATGATTGATTACGGAATATACTTTTACATTCCATACCTATTATACACCCGAATCATTCAGTATGTCAATGTTATTTCATTATTTTTCATATTTTTTGTATATTTTTCACAACATCATTCAAGCAAACCTATACAAGATTTCAGTAGTACAACTACGAAGAAAGCGAAAATTTTCTTAGGAATCACTTTATCTGACGAAAACGAATAATTTTTCCGTTTGAGCGACAAAATAGGATTGTAGCTTTCTGCAAAAAGTCGGAAAGAAACGCGAAATGGAGGAGTATCATTATGAAATTTTTAAATTATCTGGCTCTGACGCTGGTAATTATCGGTGCCTTGAACTGGGGTTTGATTGGATTCTTCCGCTTTGATCTTGTTGCAGCGATATTCGGCGATATGTCGGTATTATCCCGAATTGTCTACGCACTGGTCGGCGTGAGCGGACTGTACTCAATTTTCTTTTATAAATTTTTAAACAGCTCCGCGTCATAACGTATAAATCCAAACCGCCGCGCAAATACTATGTCCGGGGTGATTGCATGTTATACAGCGGAATTGATGATTTACTGTCATCCAATCATGAAGCATACCGTTTTTTCAACACGCTTCCGAAGGACGTCCAAAAAACACTGCGCCGTTATGGAGGCGGTATCAACTCCTTTGAGGAGTTGAAGCACTTTTCGGATGTTACGGGAAAACAGCGATGAAAAATAGAATGCTCCGAGAATCAAAAAAGGCTGTTGCATTGGCAGCAACTGCAAATCCGGAGCAGCTCTTGAGAGCTGCTCCGGATTTTTGTATAAAGAAAACCCTTGAAAAATAAGGGTTTTCCAAAAGTTTTCTTATCTCTTTGAGAACTGCGGAGCACGACGAGCTGCTTTCAAGCCGTACTCGTTTAAACTCAAAGTCCGCAAACCCTTGAAATCACTGGCTTTTCGAGAGGTTGCTTTAAAGTTTCACCCCGTTTTTATCCCCTATAATAGCTTTGATATATCAGTCCTTATTCTTATTTCCGAGAGCCTTATTAACAACACCTATTAACTCTTCAGGTTTATTATACTTTACTTTTGCGTAAATGTCCATAGTTATTTTACTATTTTCGTGCCCCGCAAGATATTGAACCGTTTTCGGATCGACTCCCAAATAGATTAGATTGGTAATGTATGTGTAGCGAAGCTGATGCGGTGTAACATCAAAATCCAATGAATATACCAGATTTGGATTATTTCGCTGATGACTTCCGAGTTCCGGATGAATTGTACATACCACCTTTTGACCGTTGACATATTTATAGTATTTTCTTTCCTTTGCTGTTCGCACCTCAATATATTTCCAAACTCTTTGGAATTGCGAATAGGAAAGCGGTTCTCCTTTACTATCGGCAATTACATAATCGGAAATTGATTTTTCTTTAGCTTCCTTTAAGCAATCAACCAAGCATTTAGGAATAGGTATATCTCGTTTTGCTGCCGAGGTTTTTAATTCGGTGCTTATAACAGGGCGGTTCTTTTCTGAACGCCAAGCTCTGCGTACAGCAATGTATGGCGTTGCTTCATCGAGGAATACACAATCCCATTGAAGACCGAGTATTTCCTCTCGCCGAAGTCCTGCATATAACCCTATCATAACAAACACATACGGGGGAAGCTCTTTTATAGTGTCAAGCAGCGTGTTTACTTGTTCATCGCTTAATGCTTCCTTTTTCTTTTGTGATTTCCCACCTTTTGCTGAAAGAGTAACAGAAGGATTGCTCTCAATCAGTTGATTAGCTTCGGCAGAATAGAAAATACACTTAATTAGCATATTTACTGTGCTATATACTGCTGATGACATTTTGGATGCAGGAACCATTAGTAATTTCAAGTCATCCAATGTTACTTCATCTATATACATATCTCCGATAGGTTCTATAACATATTTTCGTAAAGAAAGTTCATATCCTCGTAATGTTTGAGGCTTTACGGTGGCTGACTTCATCATTAACCACTTTTCGCAATATTCCTTAACTGTAGGATTTTCTTTACGGAAGCTTATATCATCTATTTCTCTCTGCGCTTCTTTGACTTTCTCGTGCAGCTCTTTGCGAGTAAGACCATAAATTGCAACTCGTTTTCCGTCAGCGTCTTTTATTCTTGTCCTAAAATACTCGTTACCATTATGTATTACCGTCTTATATTCAGGTATTACTTCTTTTTTTCTGGGCATTGTAAAACCCTCCTTCCTTTATTGCGTCGTATTTGTTTGCCCATAATTTTCGTTCCACAAGGAAAATGCCCCTTCTAATAGTCCGGCGATTTCTTTGGGCTTATTATATTTCACTTTTGCATATATGTCCATTGTAATCTTACTGCTCTCGTGTCCTGCAAGATATTGAACCGTCTTCGGATCTACTGATGCGTGTATCAGATTAGTAATATAAGTATGTCTGAGCTGATGCGGTGTTACTTGAAAGTCTAAACTGTACACAACTTTTCCGTTGTGAGCGGCTTTTTCACCAAGTACAGGTGTTACAGTATGCTTTACCCGCTCACCGTTCTCATATCTGTAATAATGGCGTTCTTTTGTGGTTCGCGTTACAATATATGTCCACAGCCTTTTGAACTGCGTGTACGATAACGGATTGCCGTCACTATTTGCTACAACATATTCAGAGGTCGCATTTGCTTTTGCTTCTCGCAAACATTCAGCTAAACAGTCCGGGAGCGGAATATCTCTATACGCCGCAGAAGTTTTTAACTCCGTCATAATTACAGGTCTGTTGTGTTCGGTATGCCAAGCTCTACGGACTGTTAAATAAGGAGCTTGTGCGTCTAAATATACTGAGTCCCATTGGAGGGCGAGTATTTCTTCTCTCCGAAGTCCGGCATACAGTCCAATCATAACAAAGACATATGGTGGAAGGTCTTTTATAGCGTCAAGTAATTTATCTACCTGTTCGTCCGTAAGCGGTATTTTATCGGATTGAGGAACTCCACCGCCTTTAGCAGAAAGATTGGCGGTGGGATTGTTCTTAATAACCTTGCTCTCTTTTGCCGATGTAAAGATACACCTTAAAAGTACATTGACTGATTTATATACAGATGCTGATTTTTTTGATACCGGGATAAGAGCCATACGAATATCATCAAGTGTTACATCTGCTATGTGCATATCGCCAAGCGGCTTTATGATATAGTTCTTGACCTTTGATGTGTAATCGGTCAATGTTGTCTGTCTGACATTTGCCGACTGCATCAGCAACCATTTTTCGCAGTATTCCTTTACTGTGGGAGTAGTTCTGCAAAATGTCTTATTCTCAATTTGCTCTTTTACTTCCGCAACTTTTTCAGAGAGCTCATCAACCGTCTTTGCATATAGTGTAATACGCCTGTCGTCTTGATCCTTAATTCTCGTTCTGTAATATTCGATTCCATTAGTCGTAAAGGTTCCGAATTGTTTGGATTTTTTCTTTATCATATAAAGTTACCTCCTAAAAATTTTTAATTACACTTTAGCCTTTGCTCAAATGTTAGCTTAATTATATGACTGTCAAAAAAATTTCACCAGGGACTTGACAAGCCCATTAGCGTAATCTCTGTTTTCGGTAGGTAACTTGTTTTTCAATGGGTACTGCTCGATGGGTGCATTTCGCAACGTATTCTTGCAGAGCTTCACTTGTAAAATATACACAGCCATTAGGAACATACTGAACAAAAGATATGGCTCCGGTAGTTCGTGCTGTATCAAGCGTTGCAAGGCTTATGCCGAGAAGTACCGCTGCTTCCTTTCTTGTATATAACTTTTCCATTTATAATACCTCTCTTTCTTCATACTACAGCCGCCATTCAAACTGAAATGACGGCTGTTGAAATCTATAGTTTTTTATCACGGGGCTTCCATTTCTTCAGGTATATAAAGCCCCAAACTCTTTTCAATACATTCGCTGATCTCTTCCATTTCTCTACGGCTGACTTTGCCGATGTACTTGTGTACCTGACACTTGTCAATGGTTGTAATCTGCTCAAGCATAACAACTGACGGATAAAGAACATCATCGTTATTGAGATAGTAATGCGTGGGCAAGTTACGCTTTTTGTAAATGTTTGATGTGAGTGGAGCAACAATCAATGTCGGTGCGAACAAGTTGCCGCAATTATTTTGAAGAACAATTACAGGGCGAGTGCCGCTCTGCACAAAACCTATTCTTGGTTCTAATTCAACCAAATAAATATCTCCTCTGCGAAAAATCCAATCTTCTTTTAACATATTAAATACCTCATTTCTATAATTTATGTATTGTTCGTATTTGTCCTCGACACCCCCGAACAGGGAAGTCATCAGGCGGCGATTTGCAAAATCGCTCCATAGGAATCTAACCTCTCCGTCTTCTTTATGACCGAGCCGCGAGTTACGGAAGTATCATTGTCCCCGACCGGTATCGTCGCACTGTGTTAGCAATTCACAGTCTGCACACATTGAACTATCGCTCGCCATATTTACTTCATATAGGTCTTGGCGCTCAACGTGCATAGCTCCATCGGTCGGTAATGTACCTGATGAATGACTTATTCAATTTTCAAAGTGCTGCTATATGATTTGAAAGGATAGTCTATCGTTTTCGGAAACCGTTCAGGGTTTGAAAGATTGTCCTTTCACTTAATGTGATTTACAGCGGTGTATGTAAGGGTATTATTTTAAATTTTTAAAAATTTTTTTAGTTTTTCTTGAGCCGCTTGTATGCTTTCATATATACTCATAGCGCTTGCACCCTCAGCTTCTGCAATCTCTCTGTAGGTTAGCCCATCAAAGAAGTACATTATAATTCTGCGTTTTTGTACCGGAGTGAGAGTATTGTTTATAGCCTCTTTTAGTTTAGAGGTAATAAAATTCTTATCATATTGCTCCATCAACTCATCTTCAAACGACATAATAGAAATACACTTGCTGTTGGTGTTGTCATCTAAATTGCTTATAATGTGATGATGATAGTTGCAGTCGTTCTTTGCTTCTTCATGGTATAACTTATCCGAAAAATCTTTAATTTTATCAAAGTCATCTTTTGTAAAAGAAGGATTGCCCGCCGCTATCTTTTCAAAAGTGATTTCCAGAATGCTGCCATCTGCATATTTGTAGACAATACCTTTACTGTGTTTGTTAATACCGTAGTTTGATTTATAAAAATCCTTTGCCATTTTATATTCCTCCGTTTGATTTGAATTTTTGATAATCTGAAATCAAACAGGGAATGGCGGTGCTCTTGACCTACAAACCCATATCTTCATAGATATTCCTCCTAAAAAGGCATAAAAAAAGACCAAGTCTATTTTCTTGAACAGAAAATTAACTTGGTCTGTAACCTTTATTTATTTTTATATACAAAAAATGCAAGACAAAGAGTTTTCTTTATCTCGCATTATTTTCATTATATATTATAACATAGGTCTAAATGTCATTACAATAGCATATCTCTGCCTTTTTTGTGCCATTATAGTGCCTCATAGTCGATAATGTGGTTCAAACTGTAAATCTACTCTAAAAGGTCGTTAATTTTACAGCACAGAACTTTTGCTATAGCTCTTAGATGGTTGTACTGAGCTTTGTTGATATCTGTTTGTCGTTGTTCATATAACTGAATTGAACGAATGGAAATATCTGCCGCTTTCGCAAGCTGAGATTGCGACATTCCTTTATTTTTGCGGAGACGTGCCAGATTGGTTTCGCTGTTGTTTTTTATAATCTCATCAAACACACTGACTGATTTATTAGGATCGGCTTCATGCAGAACTCCGTAGAGGTCAATGATGTTTTGATATGATATTTTTCTGCATATAGTCGCAAAGGATTTACCGGTGTACCATTGATAATATGCAAGAGTCCAACCAACCCAATATTCTGCCGGGTAGTCTATATATGGTATTTCAGAAATATCCGGAGTTTTTTTACCGCATTTTTCGAGTACAAGCCGTGCAAGCTCTATTCCTGACATACCCGATATATATTTTACATTTCCTCTGCCAAATTCATCAGCTATCCCGCAAGCAATAAACAGGTCAATAAATTCCTGACCGTCCGTTTTGCAGAATAGCACAGCGTATTCTACCGCGCTACCCAGAGTTTCCATTGCATCATCCAGATAAATTTCATCATAAGCGTGGATCATCATTTTTCACCTTCCCACTTAATATATCTCTTACATACAAATCATCGGTGTTTATCTCAAAATTCATTCCATGATTATCAAGATAGGCTCTTCTTGCACGATTTTCACGTTCCATGCGACGAGAATTGTATATACTGCCGTCAACAACTTCATACTCAATAAATTTAATCTTTTCAAAAGCTTTTGGGCTCATCAAAACAATTTGCTCACCAAGCTCTCCCAATTTCATTGCTTGAGATAATTGGTTTAAGGATATTGTGTTATTCAAAAAATCCTTTGCATAAGAAAAATATGAATCGTCAGCACGATAACTGCATATAACATCATAGCCGGATATATCCGGAAGAAATTCCGACAGGATATATTCGCTTGCTTGTCTTGCAATAGGGGAGCGCTTAGAAAATGTTCGATTATCTAAAAGAATAGCAATCCAATTAAGAATATTGTATCCGGCTTTGTTCAGATATAAAACTTTTAAATCGGAAATGTCCAACTCATATTTATTTGAAAATCCATTCTTTACTGTCGGACACGACCATTCTTTTGCAAGCTCTATATTTTCAGTGCAGTAAAAGCCCCTGCCATAGTCGTTTGTTTCTGAACCGAGACCATAGGTAGGAACTTCAATTATTTCGGGAGAACCGTGGTATATAATCATAGTAAAAACCTCATTTCCAATACCTTCATATATCATTCTATTGATACGTTTACTATATTATATCATTTTATTGATATAAATGCAATAGGTTTGGATAAATTTATGACTTATTTTAAGAGATTTTTATAGTTATACTGTAATGTTGAGGGATAAATAATCATATAATATATTAAATGCGGTTCAAACAAACAACAGTGCTTGTCTGAACCGCATGGTTACAAAGATAATTGTGTATATATGCTCGCAGTACATTTTTCCATATATTGTGGGGTTGTAACAAACCATATTTTATGCAACTGTTTAATAGCTGCGTCCAAGCGCCTGAAAAAAGTGCGCCTGCCAAGATGAAATGCTTCGGCAGCTGCATCAGCGTTTGCAAATTCTTCATTTATATAATATCTTGTAATAATATCATAATAAAGTTCTCCATACTTCGGTATGTATTTCAGTCTTTGAATGGTACTATTACAGGCAAATAGAAGATCTGCAACTATTTGCATTTCGCTAATTGTTTGTGTTAATTGGCGTAAATCACTAAAGTTTGAAATAATCGCAATTATGTCATCATATGTATTACCGTTGAGTCCTTTAATTGCAATATCAAAATCAATTGTGTTTTTATCCTCCTCGTACGCAAACTTTGATTCCCGTATTGCATTTAACAATACTTTTACATTTGAAGCGGCGTTTTCATCAAATGATTTAGGGTGCATACTCTCCGGTATGCGTTGATAATCTGTTTCCATTGTGCTTTTCCCTCCAAATAATGTTTTTATTAAATAAAATCAATTATAGAGGACAGGTAAGGGTTATACCACATACCCAGGCACCAATTGCGGGTACTTACGACATTCCGACTAAGATTGCTCTTTAGTCTTTAATTTCTTCAAACATACCATTTTCTTTTAAGAGCAAATACAATCTTGCGTCAATACTGCGCGGAGTTTTGCAGTTAATAGCGCTCATGGAATGGTTTCTCAAATCTGCTATTAGATTTTCTGTCTGTAGATTAGTCAAGCCATTTTCTGAACGAAAAGTATTAAGAAAATATTGTTCCTCAATGGAATAGTATGTTTTTGCTTTAAATGCATATTTGAGTCTTGTACAAATTTCGGCTGCATCTTTAATATTTTCCTGTTGAAGGAAATCACTGAGTATGGTTTGCAACTCATTATCAGCGATATTGATATATTTACTGTTAAGCCTTAAATTTGCGTCGAGAAATTTATGCCCTGCATCAGTAAGCCTTTTTTCGGATATTATCGCCCTGCTCAATGTAGGCATACGCTTTGCATCTCCACTACTAACCGAAATAAGTGCCGAAACACAAAACCTCAATTTGTTTTGGTTGGTATTCGGATCGTTAAACGTGAATTGAATAATTTCCCCATTTTTACCAATCAAATTCAAAAATGCCGTGTATGTTTTTTTCGATAATATCAGATGTCCGTTAAAAATTTTTGAATCCCCGTCTGTTACGGGAATTTCTAACGTTGAAAAGAACCCGTTATCTTTATCAATATTTAATATTGACTCAATGAGTTCCTCAGGCTCGTTCGTTCTTGTTGGAAAAAAATACACATAGTATTTACCCGGATACTGTGCGTATCTTGAACCATCAAATTCGTGGTCGAAGCCTTCATTAAGGGTAAGATAATTTCCAACCTCATTGCCTACGAGATAGTCCATTGAAACATTTAAAGACTTGGATAAATACAGCAAGACTTTTAAGCTCAAATTACGCTGCGTAATATAGACTCTAAGATTGGCGGGGGATATATTGTATCCTGCTTCGCTGAATTTTTTTGCAAGTGCATCATAATCCAATTTTCTCAGATGCATTACTTCTTCAACACGCTTACAGAACAAATCCTTATCATATCCCGATGGATTTGTTTTTTCTTTGTTATTATTTGTCATATGCGGTTGCAACCCTCCTCGAAATAAATTTAGCCATTGCAAAAATTCAATAATTAACAAAAACTTTACAATGACTTTACATATATTATACTATCAAATCCATATCTTGTCAAGATAGATATGATTTTTTCTTTTCAAAACTGTAACAAAAATTTCAATGTTGTTTTGTACCATTGTAACAAATATGTAATATCAATGACACTCTTTTGACACAATTCCAAAAATTTCTTCTTGTATGGGGAATTATATATAGTTTCTGTAAATAAAAGATGACGGTAAATAAAATATAATTCAGAACGAAAAAAGAACACCCTATCACTGATAACAGAGTGTTCTTTAAGTGACTAAATGTCAATACTCTACGACAAAGATTTAACAGCTAAACACGATATACAACATAGAACAACTTACACTAATTGATATCAATATAAAACAACGCCGTTTTATCATTAATGATAATTTTATCACTATTTTCTTATTATTTCAATATTTTCAAAAAAAAAATCTACACTTTATTCACAATACGTTAAAATTCCAAATCATAATTGTATATATTTTAAACTTTTTGTATGGATTTGCGGCAATTGATACATCTATAGTCTGCAATGAGTTTATAAAAATTAATCTAATATTTATAAAATTTTACTTTATTTTTCAATTCATTTATTCGTAATAATTGATAAGGGGATATTGCCTAACGCAACACCCCCTTTTTGTGTGCAAATTTTTAGGGCTATCTCACCTTTTTTAATGAGACAGCCCCTGGTACAATAAAAGTGTAAGCAATTTAACTATTTATATAGTTGATTGCCTGCACTTATTTTTTTATAATAAGAGATGAAATGGTCTGACGTACAGCCCCTTGGATTTCGCATCCGCAATAAAGACTGTCAGCCATTCTCTTATTATATAAATTCGATTAAGCAGGTTGGGACGAATATGCTCCCGTGTAACTAACCAGGATGAATTGTAATAAGTGCGAATGGAAACCATTTTAATAATTTATTTTTGGAGGTACTTTATGTTTGGTGTAGGAATTGATGTGGCAAAATCAAAAAGTATGGTTGCAATTTTATCTGATGATGGCGAAATTGTTAAGGCTCCCTTTGAAATTACAAATACAGAATCAGGGCTTTCTTTTTTATGCAACATTATTAAAGAACTTGACGGAGATGTGTTTGCGGTGGTTGAATCTACAAGTGTATATCATTTTCCGGTTGTTTCGTATTTGCAGGAAAATGGTATTTTTGTGAGTGTTGTTAATCCTTTGATTATCAAGAAATATGCTTCAATGGATATCCGAAAGGTGAAAACAGATAAGGCTGATTCATTGAAATTAGCTTCATATGTTATGGATAACTACAGACATCTTGTTAATTACTCAGCTGAAGATGAAATTTATTCCGAATTACGAATTTTAAGTCGTCAATATCTTCATTACGTAAAAGTTCTTGCTAATGCAAAGGTTAATTTGACGGATATATTAGATAGAACAATACCGGGAATTAAACCTTTGTTAAAAAGTCATATCAGAACAACAGGAAAAAACAAGTTATGTGATTTTGTTGAAAAGTTTTGGCATTGTGATGTTATTACAAGTATGAGTGAAAGTAAATTCGTTTCCGAATACATAAAATGGGCAAAGAAAAAGGGATATCATCCCAACGAAACAAAAGCAAAAAGCTTGTACACGAATGCATTGGAATGTATCCCTACGCTGTCATCAAAATCTACATCAACCAAAATGTTAGTATTAGAAGCAGCTAAGGCTGTCAGTAATGTTGAAACAACCCTTGCTACTATTCTATCACAAATGTCCGAGCTTGCCAAGTCCTTACCGGAATTTTCTACAGTTAGGGCTATGTCTGGTGTTGGAGATGTACTTGCCCCAAGAATTATTGCTGAAATTGGCGATGTAAGACGGTTTCATTGTGCATCAGCATTAATTGCCTATGCCGGAATTGATACACCGCCATATGAATCAGGTGAATTTCGTGCAAGTAACCGTAAAATCACCAAACGAGGTTCTGCATCACTTAGAAAAACAGGATATGAGATTATTCAAGCATTAAAAGTTGTACAGCCTCAAAATGATAACAGAGTATATCAATATCTCATCAAAAAGGAAAATGAAGGAAAACCTTTAAAGGTTGCAAAAATTGCAGCACTAAACAAATTTTTAAGAATCTACTACGCAAGAGTTATGGAGGTTTATTCTAATATTTAATTGCTTTATACACAAAAATTTAGACCGACATTTTTAATGCCGGTCTGTTTGATGTGCATAAATTTCATTAAAAAAATTTAAACTTTTCTCTTGACTTTATTTAGCAGGTCTTTTTCAATGAAATTCGTTCCTTACGGATCGAGTGAAATATCTTCGATATGAAGTATTTGCTTCGCAAATGTGAAATATGCCTGCGACATATAAAGGAACGAATTTTATTTCATTTTCTGCTTGTGCAGAAAATCTCATAATCCGTTAGAATTATTTCATATTGCACAGCAATATTTCATTTACAGATGCTTCACTTGGGCGTTGCCCAGACTTCACTAAATACAGCGTTTTCATTGCCGCAAGTTATTATGCTGGTGGGGTATATATACCTCAAAGAACAGGCATGATAGCTCCAAATCTTTCTTCGACAGCTTCTTCAATCTCAACAGTAGTTGTTCGTTTTCCACCGAAGCCAACCATCCATATCGCGTTTGATCAATCTTATCAACATCCCATTGATAAGATAACGATGCAAACTTTCGGAACAGCTGTGATTGACCACATACTTCATCATATTGTTCACAAGGTATTGGTTGCGTATGGTTTTGAAAAACCCTTTGACTGCAAAACCATGCCCAGTCATATTCTTTCATGGCAGCAATCTGTTCTTCGCTCATCCCTGCATCACAATACTCAACTTCTAAACGCTTCCATCTACTATCAAACTTCTTTTTCTCATATCCATAATTAAATCCCATTATTAACCTCCTGTAGATTCAATTTGCAAAATTCACCATGCAAACTAAAATCAGGAGGAGATCGACAACGAGAATCTCTGGGTTGTTTTCCATCCCCAGAAACAAAAATGCCAGCTGATCTTAAGGACCAGCTGGCATTTTTATTCGCGCACAAAGAAAACGCATTATTAAGATTTTATAAGTACAACAAGTATACCAAGCACAATTCGATACCAACCAAACACCTTAAAATCATGTTTTTTGATAAAGTTCATTAGGAATTTAATTACTAAGACAGATACCGCAAATGCCACAGCCATACCGAGAACAAGAGCGAGCAGTTCTGCACTTGTAAATTCAAACCCGAATTTTAACAGCTTAAAAGCACTTGCTCCAAGCATAGTAGGTACTGCGAGGAAAAAAGTAAACTCTGCTGCTGCCACTCGTGAAACTCCTATGAGTAAAGCACCTATAATCGTTGCTCCCGACCGTGATGTGCCGGGTATAAGTGATAACACTTGAAATGCCCCTATCAAGATTGCTGTTTTATAGCTGATGTCAGAAAGTGCCATAGTAGTAGGAGTACGCTTTTTATTCCAATTTTCTATGAGAATGAATAACAAACCATAAAAGATTAACATGATTGAAATCACAATGGGGGTTTGGAGGTAAGCATCCAAATAATCATCAAATAGAATCCCCATAATAGCTGACGGTACACAAGCTACCGCAACCTTGAACCACAACGAGAAAGTATCCTTTTTAACAATTGACTGTGCTTTGTTCTTAAATTGAAAGGGAAACATCTTGTTCCAAAACATTACAACCACTGCGAGTATAGCTCCAAGTTGAATAACAACAAAAAACATTTCTTTAAATGCTTCGCTCATATTAAGTGTGATAAATTCGTCCACAAGAATCATATGTCCTGTGCTGCTGATAGGTAGCCACTCAGTAATACCCTCAACAATTCCAAGAAAAATAACTTTTAAAATTTCTATAAAATCAAGTACCATTATTTCAAATCCTCCTTTTTAAAATGATGAAAGGTCATAAGAAAACCAACTGCTGATACAAGAATAATAATAGATACAGACAGCAGTGTAGGATAGCCGGTACTCTGAAGTTTACCCTGCACCAAGAAATAGGTGGCTGTCCACGGATACAACGCTCCCCATTCTTGATTTGAAAGTGCGGCACTTCCCATGACAATCACGGCAGAGCCAATCATCGGGGCGACAAATCCTTTTGTTTTCATAGCAACAAACACAAAAGGAGAAACTGTTAAAAACATCAGGATACTGCCAAACAAAAACTTGGGGAGCCATACTATTGCCACTAGTAAGCTATATCCCTCCAATGTAAAGACAGCGTCATATAGCCCACAAACGATAAATATACCTGCCCATGTTACAAGGGTTAGCATAACAATCCAAAGAAGCAGGGTGCAAAATTTTCCAATTAATAGTTTTGTCCTTGAAATGGGTATGGGCAATATGGTTTTGAGGGTGCTTTCTGTGTACTCTCTGCTAAACAAGTAAGCTGCAATTGCCACATATATCATAATGTTTACCAGCAGCATGATATACAGTACACTGTCGCTGTATATGTCAGACAAGGTAAAGATAATCTCCGGCTTATCAAAATGTGTTTGCAAGGCTTCTATTAACATCAAAAGTGGGGTAGATAATACCCCTGCCACACTAATTAGCACCATTTTTGAACGCTTTAGTTTTAATAATTCACAAGAAATAAGATTAAGCAATACCGCCACCTCCAATCAGTTTAGAAAAGTAGTCCTCTAAGTTTTCCTCACTATCATTTATCCTTGTCACGAGCAGTCCATTTCGTGCAAATTCTCGATTGATTTCTCCAACACTTTGGCTAAAGTCATAAATTCTCACCGTACCGTCCTGCACTGTAAAATCCGTCATGTGGTAGTGGTTTTCTAAAATCTTTCCGGCTATCTCACTGTCAGATAAATCAAATTGAATGTATTTTCGATTCCTTTTGTGAAGCTCGGATATATTCACTTCCTCTACTAAATGCCCCTCGTGCATAACGCCGATAATATCTGCTATCTGTTCAATCTCGCTTAAAACATGGCTTGAGATAAAAATGGTAATGCCATGATTGTGACTAAGTTCAGATAAAAATGAGCGTATTTCAACTATTCCAATGGGGTCAAGTCCGTTAATCGGTTCGTCAAGTATTAAAAGCTCCGGCTCGTGCATAATGGCGGCGGCAATACCAAGCCGTTGCTTCATTCCGAGGGAATAATCGGAAAAGACTTTTCTTTTCTCCTTATGCAGCCCCACAACTTCAAGAGCTTTTTCTACTCCACTTTTAGATACTCCCCCTCGCAGTTTAGCGAGAATTTGCAAATTCTCATACCCTGTTAAATTACTGTAAAATCCCGGTGTTTCGATAATAGAGCCTACTTTGCTATAAAGGGTATGGATATTTTCCTTATAGTTTGTGCCAAACAAGCGTACCGTTCCCTCCGTTGGGAAAGCAAGCTGCAACATCATTTTCATTGCTGTGGTTTTGCCTGCTCCGTTTCTGCCGAGCAAACCATAAATTTTGCCCTTTGGCACATGAAGATTTACCTTATCGACAACGGTGGCTGTTCCGTATCGCTTCGTAAGATTTTCTGTTTCAATGATATAATCCATATTTGATTCTCCTTTCCGTGGGTTGCTGTTCTTGTTTTCGCTGACCACAATCTTATTATCCACGAGTATTGCATAGAAGTCAAGAAATCTACCGTCACAATGCCGACACAATAGATGTCAGCACGAAAAAAGCTCCGACACTTATCGTGTCAGAGCCTATTTTAAAGGGTTTATGGCATTTTACTTTGTTTGGGTTTGCTTTATCCAGACAAATATTTTAGCAACAAATAGCAGAAACATAAGGGCGGTTACATAGGGTTGTCTTGCCGCAGCGAAGAAGCAAATAAAAAGCGTACTCAGCACGAGAGAGCATTTTGTGATTATGTTGCTCCATGATTCCTTTTCAAAACAAACACACATCAGTTTCGCTATCCCAAGTGCAATCAAAACAATAAAAACAATCCAATAGATTGCAAGATATATTGGGGTAGTGTCTGTAAATGAAAGTAGATTGACAGAATAAATATATCCGTCAACAAGGTTACCATACAACGGCAAAAGTATAAAAGTAACCGCCATCATATCTAATATTCCATAAATGAAACTGTAAATTTTTTTCAAGTTGGAACGATTTTCAGTTTCGGCAAGTGTAATCAGTTCTTCGCCCGATAGCAGTTCATCTATGGTCACAGAAAAGAATTTAGAAATACACTTGAGCGACTCAATGTTAGGGTAACCCTTGCCGCTTTCCCATTTTGAAATGGCTGTTCTTGATACATATAATTGCTCCGCAAGTTGTTCCTGCGTTAAGTTCTTTCCAGTCCTAAGCTGTTGTAGCTTTTCATTAAATTCCATGATTCTCCTCCTGTTTGTTCCTTGTTTTCATACGTCCATCAACGGGTTTTCTGCATCTTTTGGTATCATCCATGCACGACCAAATTTTTCAGTTCCGTCAATGCGATTTTCCTCACATAATTTTTGTATCCGTCTTTCCGATATGCCCCATTTTTCAGAAGCGGCTTTCACAGAAATGTAATTCATAATATCAACTTCCTTTCGCAAAGAGTATATAATTATTATATACGGAATGACGAATAATAGCAAGTTTCTCTCCACTAATACGAAATTATACACTACTAAACATAAAATCATACTTCGTTCAAATATCATCACCCGAAATGTACAATGATATAGGATGATATTAAAATGTACCAAGATGAAAGAAAACTTGATTTTAAGCCGTTAGGTATAGCGATAAAAAAAGCTCGGGAAGCAAAAGGGTGGACACAGGAATATCTTGCCCAACTGGTAGACCTTACGCCACGCTCTATTATGTATATAGAGAACAGGGGGCAGCACCCAAGGCTTAACAAATTTTATCTCATTAGGGAACCTCTAAAAATTGATTCCCAATCATAATATTTTGCTATTTCGATT
>CAUGRT010000017.1 GCA_959602045.1 uncultured Clostridia bacterium
GCTGTGGTTGATTTTAATTTTTTCATAAGTTATCTCCTTCCTCTTATTTTATATTGTATCATATTTTTACAAAAAATCAAGATAATATTTAAAATATTTCTATAATTTTCTATTTTTTATGTTTTTTATTATTTTTATAATAAATGTTCAAGTGAAAACTTATCAACTTAACAGTCAATAAAATGTGTTCTATGGTTTCTGATTCTATTCAGTTGCTAAGAAATGAAAATTTGAATGAATTTGGTATGAATTGATATAGAGTGAAAGTTTTAATTTTTTATTTCTATTCAATTGCTAAGAAAAAATATTAACGCTCTCTAATCCTATAAAAAAGAAAAAAATTTCAAATCACAGTTTTGAGAAAAAGAGAATAAATATATCAGATGTGCTTTGATGTGATAATGTTGTCTACTGATTCTTTCCGTGATTATATCTTTTTAAGTGAGAAGAAATTAATCGTTGGATTGCGCAGCAAGACAACGAAGACACGGAGCTTGCTTGCAAGCGCAGTGGCTAACTCTGATTCTGCACTGGCACCACCACAAACGCCCTACAACATTTATTGCCTTTTCTATATACTCTTAAAAGACTAACAATCAAAAACAGCTGATAAATAATGGAGATTTTATGCATTTTATTGCTTTGTGCAGTTCACAATTTTGCTCAGCAAACTCTTAAACCTCGCGTAAAGCGCATGAAATCAGTATTTTGGGCTATTGCTTTTTAAAGCACAAAATGCAATAAAAAAACGAGGAGGAAACAATTTGAAAGAACGAAGATTTAATTGTAATGTAAAAATAAATCAAATTTCTGATTATTTCTTTGTAACTTCTTAAATGCCGTTAAGTTTTGATTTTACAAGGCTTTGCGGTGTTTTTTATTGTGGGCAATATTCTTATATCGTAATTTCGAACGTTTCAGAAAGCGTATTCTTCACGCTTTCTCCTACAAAAATGACCTTGCTTTATAAGGCAAATAATTATCCTTTTCGATTGTCTATTCCTTTGCGGATTTTCTTCACCGCAACTATTGACATTGAGCCGATAAGAGGACACCCCAATTTAAGGCAACCTTGGAGGGAAACAAACAATAACCGTCATCAATGAAAGCAGTCTAGACAAGGTATTTCCTGAGTTTAAACCTTTCTTTGGCGGTAAGTTTTCTGTTACGGCATTATACATACTTTCTAATTACTCATCGCCTGAAAAGATTGCTAACATGAACTCTAAATCTTATGAAGCACTACGCAAATTATCTCGTGGCAGATTTTCAACAGTAGATTTTGCAAAGCTCAGCCAACTTGCTAAAAACACTGTAGGAAACACCGAAGATTATCTACTGCAAGAAATGCAGATTGTTTTGGAACTTTACAGCCAATTGGATTCAAAGGTTGATGAAACGGAAGCTTCTATCAAGGAATGTGTTTCCGATATGAATCCGCCTATGCTTTCCGTTCCGGGAATCGGCATTGAATCTGCTGCTGTAATCTTAGCTGAATTTGGTGATTTCTCTAAATTCAAAAATGCTTCTCAAATGCTTTCCTTTGCCGGATTAGAGCCGGGATACTTCCAATCAGGAACATCCGAAACAACCGGCAAAATGGTTAAGCATGGTTCATCATATTTGCGTTATGCACTTATGAACTGTGCTCAAACTGTTGTAAATTATGAGCCGACATTTGCTATGTTTTACGCTAAGAAACGTGCAGAGGGTAAACCTCATCGTGTGGCTTTATCGCATGTTGTTAAAAAACTGCTGCGTGTTATCTATACGCTGCAAACTAAAAGCATTACATATAATGCTGATTTTGTAAGGTAACTACTAACCTACTATTTTTTAAGTCCTTGCAATACAGGGCTTATTTGCCATGTACTTTTTTAGTTTGTTTAACTTTGAAAAACTTTTCAAAAAACTCTTGACTTTTAATAGTTAGTCACTCCACCTTTGTGATCGTCAACATCAGTATAAAATTTATGAAATGCAAAAAAACTTCTGCAAGCACTTAATGTATAATTATTAAATGCTCATACAATCTTTAAAAAGGATAATGCATTTAGAATTGGATATTGTTGCTTGCCTTTTTTGACATACTTTTTGACATACTTACCCTCGTCAGTTCTGTATATTTCCGACAGTTTTTGTGGTTTTGTTTGAATTTTTGCAAGGTGTAAAATGCATTATAAATGGCTTACCTATGTGGTTTGTGGCATATATGTAAAAAAGCATTAAAATTTATTGACTATTCCGGAAAAATATTGTATAATAAAGGAAAGTATTTGGCAGTTTCACACACTGCCCTAAAACAGCGCCTTATTTGCCTGCATAAAAAAGCGTTGTACTCTTTGAATTGCAGGCAGAAAGGGAGTAAATGATTATGAATTTTAAAAAACGAACTTTAGGGATGCTGCTTGCGGCGGCTTTGACCCTCTCAGCAACCCCCAGCTTGGCATATGATTTGCCATCCTCTTATTGGAGCATAAACGATCAATACGGCGCGGCGGTTGAGAACAACGACAATGCCGGAATTATTGAATTTGGCACGAAAATTGTTGATTTGATTTCAAAAGAGGAATCCAATGAGCAAACACAGAATATTCTCGCCTCCAGATCCTATAATGTTGGATTTTCATATTTTCTGACCGGCGATTATCAGAATGCCGAAAAATATTTTAATCTGCATATCCCCTACGGCAAGCAGTTAGGTTGGGACGAAAATGTGTACATTGCGTCACAATTTTCCAAACAGCTTCACTCAACGCTGGAGGTGTATCAGCATACCAATACCGAACAAAAGACCTATGGAGTAAAAAATGAACCGCATGGTGTATTATATGGGCAGGTTAGCGAAGAAACACAGCCCGATGATTCGATGCTGCTGCTTTATCTTGAATATGGAGATACCGCAAGCTTTGATTGGGCAAAACGCGTTCTGGGCGAAGCTTCATCCCAGAATCGAAGCATTGAACTGGCGCTGAATTTTCCGAATCAAGGAGATACCGCGCGTTCTGTGAGCGCTTCCGATTCTTACTTATCCGAGCTGTATTCATTACTGTCCCCCTATCCGAATGTACCGATCTATCTGAGAATCGGTGCCGAGGTGAACATCTGGGGCAATGTCAGCAAGCCCGAAGAATTTAAGTCCGCGTTCCGCACCATTGCGGATAAAATGCACGGTCTGTCCAATATTTCAACCGTCTGGAGCGTAGCGCATACTTCCACCTGGAAAAGCGATTCCTTCCCCTACACTGCCGATGATTTCTATCCCGGCGATGATTGCGTAGATTGGGTTGGCGTAAACTGCTATTCCAACAAATATTTTGACGGTCAGATTTGGAACGGTATCCCGCGCTTCAATGAAATCTGCTTTAAAACCGGTTACAGTGCCGATCCCGTTTTAATGGTTCAGGATATTGTCAATTCCTACGGCGACAGAAAACCGATTATGATTTCGGAATGTGGCAGCGCGTACCAGACAACCGGTTCCGTCAACGAAACCCACGAGCAATGGGCTGCAAATTATGCGGAGCAAATCTACTCCTTTATTCCGATGGTGTATCCGCAGGTTAAGCTGATTGCGTACTTCAACAAAAAAATATCCCATGAAGTTAATTACTACGATTTACACGGTTCTTCCGTTTTAGCCGCGGCATACAATAAAGTCACAAAATCACCCTGGCTGATTCAAAAAAGCAATCAAAACAGCGCCCAGACCTTCTTTAAAAAGGCGGACGGAACCATTACGACAGACGGTACTCTGACTCTTAGCACCTATCCGCATCTGTATGGCTCCGATTCGATTACGGTGGATTATTACCTGGACGGCACCCTGCAAAAAACCACCTCAGAAATCCCCTACACTGTCGAGCTGAACAATCTCACCGACAGCCATATTTTAAAGGTCACAGCAAAGGGCAATAACGGTGCGGAAATCAGCCGCGAATACACGATTGAGAGCAGTAAAAAATCAGAAAAAACCGAAAACACCGGCACTTTTTCCGACATTGCTTCACTTTCGGCGATACAGAAACAGGCAATCGACTATGTTGTTCAAAACGGTATTATCACCGGTTATGAGGATAACACGCTGCGTCCCGATAACACTATAACAAGAGCGGAATTTGCAGCGATGATTTGCCGAATGAAAAAATATACCACCGATACTCCCTGCACATTCGATGACGCTAAGGATCACTGGGGAACCAACTACATTAACGCCTGCGTGAAAGCCGGAGCAATCAACGGTGTCGGCAATAATCAATTTGCTCCCAACGATCAAATCCTGTTTGAGCAAGCAGTGAAAATTGTGACCGTAGTTTCGGGCAAAGCAAATTCCGATGCGCACTACCCCGATGGCTTTATTGCAGCAGCTGTGGGTGCAAATATGTTGGAGAATTTAACCAATACCAAGCTTGGCACTCCCTTAAATCGTATGGATGCGGCAATGATGATGTATAACGCTATGCAGTAAATACGCGCGGAAAATATAAATTTTCCGTCAACAAAAAAACAACCTATGAACGCATAAATCATGTTCATAGGTTGTTTTTTACATTTGCTGCCGCCCCTCTAATGCCTTAATCAACGTAATCTTATCGGCATATTCCAAATCGGAGCCGACCGGAATCCCGTGTGCGATTCTTGTGACTTTGACATCAAAAGGCGCAAGCAGCTTTGAAATATAGACCGCTGTTGCCGTACCGCTGACCGTGGGATTCGTTGCCATAATGACTTCCTTAACCTCACCGTCCGTCAGTCGCAGCAGCAGCTCATTAATTCTTAAATCATCCGGTGTAATACCGTCCATCGGTGAAAGCGCACCATGCAGAACGTGATAAACGCCGTGAAACTCATTTGTAGCTTCAATGGCATTGACATCCTCCGGACTTTCCACCACGCAAATCACCGAAGCGTCACGTTTCGGTGAAGAACATATTTTGCAGGGATCGACATCTGTAAGGTTCTGGCACTTGCTGCAAAATCGGATTTTTTCTTTTGCCTCCATAATGGATTGCGCCATCGCCTTTGCCTCATCGCCGCTCATACGCTCCAAAATATAAAACGCGATTCTCTCCGCGCTTTTTCTGCCTACACCGGGAAGCTGTTCAAACTTCTCAATCAGTGTTTCAATTGACGCAGCATGCATAATCTTAGAACAAACCCGGAATATTCAGACCACCCGTAACGGCGCTCATTCCCTCTGCCATCATTTCATCCGCTTTCTGAATCCCGTCATTAACAGCTGCCATAACCAGATCCTCCAGGGTTTCTACATCCTCCGGATCAACCGCTTCGGGAGAAATCTTGATCGAAACCAATTCCTTTTTACCGTTTACAACAACGCTGACAGCTCCACCGCCGGCTGTGGTTTCCACCGTCTTATCCTCCAGCTCATTCTGCACGCGCTCCATTTCCTCCTGCATCTTCTGCGCCTGCTTAATTACGCTGTTCATATTTTTGTTCGTGTTCATTCCCGAACCTGAAAAACCTTTGTACTTTCCCATTTTAATCCTCCATTCCGCCGTCCCGTCAAAGACGACAAAGCTTATAAATTCTCCTCCGAGACTTCGCTTTGCTCCAAAAATTCTTCCTTATCGTCATCAAACGAAGATTGAGAAAAGCTTTCCTCATCAGAACTGTAATTCAAGAACTCACGATCATCGGTACGGTCAATAATCTCCGAAAAATTCTGAAGCACCGTATCCAACGGATCTGCATGTTCCTGATCTTTTTTATTATTTGAAGAAGCCTCCTCCGCCGTATTGTCCTGTGAAGGAGCCGGCGGCTGAAGATCCCAAAAATCAATAATATTTTCACTGTCCAGATCATCCACCGTAACCGCTTTGATCTGGCAATCCGAGCCTGTTGCCTTTTTAAAGCCCTTTTTAATATCCGCCATATAGCGAACTGCAAGATTCTTTGAAAGATTCTCTTCTTTTTTATACAACAATAAAATCCCGTCGGCGTCAATCGTAATATCGCGATTCATCAAAGGCGCCATCAAATGTGGCGCACCGCTTAAAATCGCGCGAACCGTATTCGACCAATTTTTCGCTAACTTCACGATCGGATTCTCACTGTTTAACTCCGAGGGCGGTATTGGATTATAAAGCCGCTTTGAAACCTCTTTTTTCTTAGGCTTCGGAGCTTCCTCAACCGGATTCTCCGATTTCTGCTGAAAACTCCCGTTTTTCAGCTTTTCCTCAATCGCATCCAAACGCCGCTCAATGCTGACCTCTGCATTGGAGGGAAGATTACCTCCTCCGCCGGCTTGCAGCTTTTGCTCCAGTGACGCTAACCGATCCGTCAACGCCGCTCCGGATTCATCTATATCGGGGCGTGCAAGCTTGATTAAAGCCAGCTCATAAATCACTCTGGGCGCTTTAATAAATTTTGCCTCCGCCTGAGCGTCCGCCAAAACCGAGATCGCATGAGAAATCTTTTCAAATGTAATTTTTGCGCACTGTCCCTTGATTTTTACCAATTCTTCAGCGCTGTAATCCAACGTTTCTTCCGCCGTAGCGCTCACCTTCAGAATCATCAAATCCCGAAAATATTTAACCAGTGCGTCAATAAACGTTCTTAAATCCTTTCCATCGGCAAGAATCCCATCAATGACGGAAAGAATCCCCTCAACGTTATTCGTCAGCACCGCGTCCGTCATGGCATATACATTATCCAAAGTGGAAATTCCCAGAGTTTCCGTAATATTCTCTGCCGTAACTGTGCTGCCGCAAGACGATACCACTCTCTCCAACAAGCTGAGCGCGTCACGCATGGATCCGTCCGCCAATCTCGCCAGAAGCGCATAAGCATCCTCCGAAATATCCAGACCATCACCGTGAGCGATCTCTTTCATCCGCAGAATAATATCCGCCGGCTTGATTCGTTTAAAATCAAATCGCTGACAACGCGAAAGAATCGTTTGCGGAACCTTTTGCGGCTCTGTTGTAGCAAGAATAAAGATAACATGCTCCGGCGGTTCTTCGAGCGTTTTTAACAGCGCGTTAAATGCGCCGCCCGAAAGCATATGCACCTCGTCAATAATATAAACCGTATATCTCGCCGTAGTTGCAACATACCGAACATCATCCCGAATTTCACGGATATTATCCACGCCGTTATTAGAAGCTGCGTCAATCTCCATGACATCCAAAATAGAACCGTCCAAAATCCCCTTGCAGATTTCACATTCATTGCAGGGACTGCCCTCATGATTGTTCAGACAGTTTACCGCTCTTGACAGCACCTTTGCACAGGTCGTTTTCCCCGTACCACGTGTACCGCAGAACAGATATGCATGACCGATTTTCCCGGACACAATTTGATTTTTCAAAGTACGCGTAATGTGTCCCTGCCCGACAATATCTTCAAACACCATCGGACGCCACTTACGGTATAATGCCTGATGTGCCATAAGCCTGTCCTTTCAATTCCATGAATCGTACAATATAGGGTTCACATAGTAAAAAACGCCTTAAAGGCGTCCTATGTGAATTGATTCGTAAAAATGTTTTTTTCAAAATTGGCTCAAGCCGAGTTTACCGTAACACATCAAAGACACCGCTTATTGCTGCTTGGTTCCCCATCTGACAAGGTTCACGGGCTTTCATCGCACGGGCTCGGCTATCATCGCCAAGAATAAACACTTACTTATCTATTATAATACATTTTTTCAAAAAGTGCAAGTCTTTTTTTGAAATTTTTTTGGAATATATCATAATTTTTTTTCATATACTATTAAACGGTAAGAAATCTCGCAAAATCCGCGGAGAGAATACCCTTATAGCACCGAATGAAAGGAGACAGATTTCATCTTATGGAAAGAAGTATTTTATACAACACGAAAAAGCAAGCTCAAACCGAACTGACCTATTACATAATCGCCGATCAGGTATCGCAAGCCTATTGCAAGCTTGAATTTTACGGCGCAAAAATCGTGAAAACCACGCACGCTCCCGGTGGAAAAACCGTTGAAAGCTGCCAGATCAACAATATATTTTATCATCGGCAAGAGATTGAAAAGTTTATGAAAACACTGTTTGCAGCGGCGGTTGAGCCTGCCGATTTGCGATCGGCGATTGATGCATACATAGCGGAGCATATGCGAAAAGCGCGCAAAACGGCATGAGGATTCATGCCGTTTTGTTGTATTATTGATTGTCTATGATTTCCTGCACCATCGTCAGAAGCTCGCTCTGCTCTATATCATTATCCATCATCAGCAAGGAGCAATTCAAATCATTCATGCGCCACATCACAGACGCCACCTGATGCAGCTCCACCTCGTCCGAACCATAGCTGAATATCAGCTCACCGCTTTCTTCCGCCTTTTTATCCTCGTCTGTCAATTGATAATCTGCCGGCACAACCTTATTCCGATAGGAGGTTTCATAAATTTCAGTTTCCCGATATTCCCCGATTTTTGTTTTATCTGGTATAGGCGACAGTTCATTTTCCTCATACGGTGTTCCGGCATCTACATATAAGCTGATTTTCTTTGTCCCGTTACTGTACTCACAAATAAACTGGCGGTTTTGCTCGATTACCTCGTCACCCTCGCCCATACGCTTTTGCTTGCCCTTGACTGCGTTCTGAAAACGATAACCGTTTGAGAAAGTTTCAACGGCACGGAACCCGAACCCAAAATCCTTTTGCATCGTCTTTTCATCCGGAATCGTGGTATATTGCGGAATACTGCTTGAAGAACCGATATATCCGGTAATCATACGTCCTCCGGCAAATGCCGTTGCGCTCATTACCACCGCAATTGCAGCCGCGATGAATACTGTTTTTTTCACATTTACCCTTTTCATTTTCTCTAACTCCTTTTCCTTTGGCAGGTTTTCCAGAACGGCACAGAGTCTTTGATGAAAATGCTCGTTTACCTGCGGATAGTCTTTTTTATTCATTTTCTTTAACTCCTTTCAATTTGCTTTTTCAGAAGCGCTCTCGCTTTTGACAGCCGGCTTTTTACCGTTCCGGACGGAATCTTTAAAATCTTACCGATTTCCGCAACGGAATACCCCTCAATATAATGGAGAACCACCGCCACACGATACCGCTGATCCAGCGTATGAATCGCATTGTACAATTCACTGTACGGCTCCTGTTCTGCCTGTACCCCCTCCGGCACCTCATCAAATGAGGAAAACTTTTTTCTGCTGTTCAAAATACGATAACATTCATTAATCACAATCCGAATCAGCCAGGTCTTAAAATATTGCTCATTCTTCAGCCGCCCTGCGGAGGCATATGCTTTCAGTACCGCCTCTTGAACCGCATCCTCGCAATCCCAATCATGCCTCAGAATGGATTTTGATACCCGGTACATCGTCTGCTCCGCCGCCAGCACCTGCTCTATAAAATTTTCTCTATCCATAACCCTTATGTATATGTCCTTTCTTTGTAGCTGCTACACTGATTAGATTCAATAAAACGGCAAACGGTTCATTTTTTTTGAAAAAAAGCTTTATTTCTTTGCCGGTTTCGTGTATAATAAATTCAAGCGAAATTTTAGGTGACTGTAAAATGCACCCATCCGAATGTATCGGTTGGAATTTTCATCTATTTTGCGTTCTATTGCGGCTCAAACATCCGCTACGCTGCGCGGAACTCGCCTCCACAGACCGAAAAACAGATGAAAATTCTTTCCAAGAATTGCATCCTACAATCCCCAAATCATAAATCTTATAAAGGAGATCCGGTATGAAAATCACTGCTGTCATTGCTGAATACAATCCGTTTCACTTCGGCCATCAGTACCAGCTTCGGGAAATCAAAAAACATTCAGACGCTATCGCGGTTCTCATGAGCGGCGCATTTGTTCAGCGCGGCGAAGCTGCCATAACCGATAAATGGACGCGCGCCCATGCCGCACTTTCCGGCGGTGCGGATTTAATTCTGGAATTACCGGTCATTTACGCACTGAACACAGCACGCGAATTTGCCACCGGTGCCGTCACGCTTTTAAACCGTACCCACGCCATTGACGAGCTTTGCTTTGGCGCGGAATGTGAGGATGAAAGCGCCTTAATTCGTGCTGCGGAATTGGTTGAGCAGGAGCCGCCCGAAATCTCCGAACAAATCCAAAAGTTTCTTGCACAAGGGCAATCCTATCCATCTGCGCGTGAGCTTGCCTTTTCGGATTTATTGCCGAAAGGGATTCTTTCCGCGCCCAATAATATTCTGGCGATCGAGTACATCCGCGCATTATTGCGCTTAAAAAGTCCGATTCAACCCAAAGCTCTTTTGCGCCGCGGCTCCGGATACCATGAGTTGTCCGTAAACCAATTTGCCAGTGCATCCGGAATCCGTTCCAGAATCTTTTCGGGCGAATCCATTTCCGGCTTGCTCCCCGAACCAAATTTTGAGGTTTACAACACCGCTCAATTAGATCTTGCCGTTACCGCAAAGTTAAGAAGCCTTTCTCCCGAACAGCTCGCATTAATGAACGGCGTTTCCGAAGGACTGGAGAATCGTATTTTAAAAGCCGCCGTTCAATATGCATCTATCAACGAAATTGCAGACGCGGTCAAGACAAAACGCTATACCGCCACACGGATTCATCGGATTCTTTTATCTGCTCTGCTGGATATTACAACCTCTCTCACACAAGAAAAACCGGCTTATTTGCGCGTACTCGGAATGAATCAAACCGGCGCTGAGATTCTGCGAACCATCAAAAATCGTTCCGATTTGCAGATCGTCACAAAAGCAGCGGATTATTCGCGAACCGATCCTGTTTTTAATGCAGACATCCGCGCCCAGAACCTTTTTGCATTGTGCGGAAAAAACAAAAAAGGCAATGCGGATTTTACCACATCACCCATTATCCTTTAACGTTTTCAACGAAAATACGCCGTTTTCATAAATCATATAGCTGTGTCCCGTACCGTTTTTCGGGATGGAAACCGAACCGGGATTCAAGTATGTAAAGCCGCCGAAATCCGTCTGAATCCATTCCTGTGCACTGACATGCGTGTGACCGTTCATCAGAATATCCCCGTCTTTCAGCATCGGTGGATTTTGCGGATTCTGATGGTGTCCGTGCGTCATATATACCATTTTTCCATCCAGATACAAAATCGCATAATCAGCCAAAATCGGAAACTCCAGTACCATCTGATCCACCTCGGTATCGCAATTTCCGCGTACACACAACAGCTCAGATTTCATACCGTTTAAAATCTCAATCACGCGCTTAGGCGCATACTCTTTCGGCAAATCATTCCGCGGACCATGATACAGCAAATCTCCCAAAAGGATCAGCTTATCCGCCTTTTCCTGAAAATAACTTTCACGCAATCGCTCGGCATAATATGCCGAACCGTGAATATCCGATGCAAACATTAATTTCATAATATCCTCCCAAGCAAAAAAAGTAAAATGTGCCGCGTTATTTTCTCACTTTTACATTTTTATAACCATTCTTTTCCGTGTTGTAAAGCACAAAACTTAAAATCGCTCAGAGTGCTGCTTCGCTACCCCGAGCAAAAAGTTGCGCTATAGGCGATTTTATTCAGACTTAATCTCTATCCCAAGCTTCGCATAATCTTGCTCAACCCGATTTTCATATACTCCTGTATATCCTCCGGCAGCTCACGACTGACATCCGCCTCCGACGATAAGCAACCGTTAAAGCCGATTTCCCGAATCGCGTCTTTAAAGGATTGCCACCAAATCGTACCGCTGTACGGAAGATTGTGGTCGTCCCGAAGTCCGTTGTTGTCATGAATATGGAATACTTTCAGCTTATCGCCGCAAAGACGTATCATCTCACCGCAATCATCGCCGAATACATTGCAATGTCCCGTATCCATGCAGATATACAAATTCGGAATACGATACCGTTCCATAAATCAGAGCATTTTCTCCATACGCGATAACCGATAGGCGCGAAACGGCAAATTCTCCATGCAGATGCCGACTCCATAATGCTGCGCATAATCGCAAAGCTCTGAAAAGAACGCTGCATTCAGCTTTTCAGTAAACTCCGGATCGTCCTCTTTGCCCCATCCATAAGGCAAAACCGGATGCACAACCAGATATTTTGAGCCTAATAACGCCGTTCCCCGAACCGCCTTTTTCATATGCTGCAAAGTAGCAGCTCTGTTTTCTTCCGTTGTATCATCGGTCGGCCACGGCGCATGTACCTGTGAAAACTCCACTCCGGCAGCCTGTGCCTGCTCCCGTTCCGCAAGCAGCATTTTTTCAAATATACTTTCCTCTGCCGCATACAACGCTCCATCCGTCGCCATCAGCAGCTGATAATCAGCGCAGGTATACCCATGTCTGCGGATTTGCGCATAATCCGTTACCGTTGTCCCCGGCTGATAATACAGACTGGTTTTTACTCCCGTTTTCATCTGCGTATCTCTCCCCTTTTATTGCCACCATTCGAATCAACGCAAAAATCGTTTTTTACAATCACCTATAAATTCCGTTTATTGAACGCGATACGGATCAAATTGCAGATAATCCGCCGAAATCAGACGATATTCAATCCCATCAATCACGCCGTTTACCGCATTGCGGTGCGATGTCGAGTGCAGATGTCCATAAAAACACTTGCTCACGCCGTATTGCTTCATCATGCGAATGAACGCATTATCATCATGTTGTATGGAAATCGGAGGATGGTGCGTAAACACATAAATCGCATCACATTTCCCTGCCGCCTGAAGCGATAACTCCAGCCGCAGCACCTCGCGGTCATAAATTTTCCGATCCTCCGCGCCAAAACCATCCAACGCCGGATGCAGCCATCCTCTTGTTCCGCATAGCGCGATATTTTCATACCGAAACGAATTGTTCTGCAAAAATTCAATATCATGAAAATCCCGTTCCCGAACAAAGCCTTGCAGCTTATTCATCGTTGTCCACCAATAATCATGATTTCCTTTGAGTAAAATTTTACGCCCGTTCAAGCGATTTAAAAATGCAAAATCCCGCTCGCTCTGCTCCAAATAGGTCGCCCATGAAAAATCCCCCGGCAAAATCACCGTATCCTCCGGCAAGACCTTGCGCTGCCAATTGTATTCCAATCGCTCTACATATCCGTCCCAAGCCTTTCCGAAAATATCCATCGGCTTATCAATCCCAAGCGGTAAATGAAGATCGGCAATGGTATATAACGCCATATCCTACTCCCTTTCAATAAATTCCTTTGCGAATGTCGCCAAATCGCCGCGCTCGCTGTCGCTCATCTTGAATTTCACCAAAAACGGCTTTTTAAAAACCTGCATCCGAATACTTTTCAGAAAGCGTTCCACCAAATAAACGCCCTCGCCGCTCCATCCGCAGGAGCCGAAAATCATACACGGCGTATTCTTCTGATTCACCAAATCCATATCCGTAATCAAGCGCCAAACCGATTCCGCCGCATTTCGATTGACCGTATTCGTCCCCACCGCAAAGCTCGAACAATGCTGCAATGCGTCCTTTATCTCCGTAAAATCCTCGGTTTCGGCATTAAAAATCCGTACCGGTCTGCCGGTTTCACGAATGGCTTCATAGACCGTTTGCGCCATTTCTTCGGTATAGCCGTAATGCGAAGCATAAAGAATCACCGTGGGCTTTTCCTCTGTTGATTCAGCGGCATATTTCTCAAAAAACCGTTTCGGTTCGGTCAATTCCGCGCCGCACATCGGCAACAGCTTATGAATCTCCAATTGTTGCAGCCGTTGCGCCGCCGTTTTTGCATACTCCCGATAAACGCTGATTTTATTTTTAAAATAATTCGGTTGATCGCAAAAAATACTGCCGCAAAACAACGCCTTTTCTTTCGCATAATATGCCGCCATCGTATCCGTCCATGGCAAATTCGGCAAGATCTCAAAGATCAGTTTTTCGTCATTGCCCAAATCCAGTTCCGCCTGATCTTTTGCCAAAAGATAATCAAATTCCCGATTAAAAAGCTCGGTCAGATTTTTGATTCCTGCCGCCGAAGCCACAATTACCGCTTTCGGATAACGCTCCATAAGTGCCGGCAATGAACCGACATTTTCGGGAGCGGTGTGATTGAGAATTATGTAGTCCGGCTCTCTGCCGTTTAAGGCTTCTTCAATACTTTGCAGATGATACTCCGCATTTTCCGCGCGCATGCACTCAATAACCGCCGATCTTTCACCGAGCAGCAAATAAGAATTATCTCCGTTTTTCCCTATATATTTCATCATTTTTCCTTTTTATCGGCACACAATCGAAACCCAGTCTTTTCTCTGGCGAAGCTCTATGACTTCAAAGCCGTTTTCCGCCATTGCCGCCCGAACATCCTCCTCGCGGTCTTCAATAATTCCCGAAGTGATCCAGATTCCGCCCTCTTTCATATATTGCCGCACCATCGGCGCAAGTCCGATAATGACATCGGCAACAATGTTGGACGCAACCACTTCATATTTTCCGCTGATTTTTTCCTGCAATGCCGTATCCGTCAAAATATTTCCCGAATAAACATGATATTTTTCTTTATCCACATGGTTTCTGTCCGCATTTTCATACGCAATATCCACCGCATTCGGATCAATATCCACCGCCGTTGCTTCAGACGCACCCAAAAGCAGCGCAATAATCGAAAGGATTCCGCTGCCGCAGCCTAAATCCAACATCCGATCACCCGAATGAAGATACTTTTCCAGATTTTCAATGCAAAGCTGTGTTGTATAATGCGAACCCGTTCCAAAGGTCATTCCGGGGTTGATATTGAAAACAATCCGATCACTATCCCTCGTCAATTCTTCCCATTCCGGCTTGATTAAGATTTTTTCCCCGATCTCCATCGGATGAAAATACTTTTTCCAGTTATTTTCCCAATCTTCTTCATTCAAGGTAAGCGTTTCGATTTCCAATCTGCCGAATGTCTTGTCCTCATCCAATGCACGAAGCTCCGCAAGCGTTCCCTTAATCGCCGTCAGCATCTCATAGCCCGACGGATTATCGCTTACATAAACCGAAACGCGCGTTTCGCCCTCTTTTTCCTTGATTAAATCCTCATCAACGTAATCCCAGTACTGTCGGTTATTCTCCAAAAAATCCTTGAAATCCTGTTCATCATCAATTTCCAGTCCCGTAATTCCAAGCTGATACAATCTGCCGCTCACCGGCTCAATGCCCTCGGAGGTTGTATAAATTGTAGCCTTAATCCAATCCATTTATTTTTCCTTTCCGGTGTGTATTTTAAGTCATTGTAAAATCCATTTTTCAAGAAATTGCATTTATTTTTCATTTTATTACGGCTCAAACATCCGCTACGTTGCGCGGAACTCGCCTGCATAAACTGAAAAACAAATGCAATTTCAACGCGGAACAGTTCCCCATTCCGTTTCATTTACAATAAACGCTTTAATTATCCAAAAAATCCTTCAGCTTTTTACTTCTTGACGGATGTCTGAGTTTTCTGAGTGCCTTTGCCTCAATCTGACGGATTCGCTCACGCGTAACGTCAAATTCCTTACCAACCTCCTCCAGTGTTCTCTGTCTGCCATCGTCCAGACCAAAGCGCAGCTTGAGTACCTTTGCCTCTCTGGGCGTTAACGTTTTCAGCACATCACCGAGCTGTTCCTTTAACAAAACAAAGCTTGCCGCCTCTGACGGTGCCGGAGCGTCATCATCCGGAATAAAATCACCCAGATGGCTGTCCTCCTCCTCACCGATCGGCGTTTCCAAAGAAACCGGCTCCTGTGAAATTTTTGAAATCTCACGCACCTTTTCCACCGGCATATTCAGACCCTTTGCAAGTTCCTCCGGGGTCGGCTCCCGTCCCAGTTCCTGTACCAGTTGTCTGGATACACGCACCAGTTTATTAATCGTTTCCACCATATGCACCGGGATTCGAATCGTTCTTGCCTGATCCGCAATCGCACGCGTAATCGCCTGCCGAATCCACCAGGTTGCATACGTTGAAAATTTATAACCCTTTGTATAATCAAACTTGTCCACCGCACGAATCAAGCCTAAATTTCCCTCTTGAATCAAATCGAGAAACAGCATACCACGTCCTACATAACGCTTTGCAATCGACACAACCAATCGCAGGTTTGCCTCAGCCAGACGCTTCTTTGCATTCTCATCGCCCTCTGCCATTCTCCTTGCCAGCTCGGTTTCTTCATCCGCACTCAGCAAATCGACCTTTCCGATTTCCTTTAAATACATCTTAACATGGTCGTCAATGCTGATGCCGTCCGGAACGGACAAATCCTCCAATTCCTCCTTGGAGATAACCTCGACTTCCTCTAATTCTTCCAGTTCCTTATCAATATCTTCTTCGGCAAGTTCAATCTTTTCCTGTTCCAGAACATCGTAAAAGGCTTCAATTTCCTCCGGATTGACCTCTATTTCAGAAAATGCGGCAACAACCTCCTTAAAGCTCAAAACGCCCTTTTTCTTTCCCTTTTCAATAAGCTCCTTTTTGACCTTCTCTAATTTCTCCGCAACTGCCGGATCCACTGTATGTTCTTCCATGCTTTATTCCTCCCACATATTTCTTTCCTGTAACAGGGTTTCTTTCTCTTTCATAAACTCCGAAAGCCGGATTAAATCCTTTTCGTTGTCTATCTTCATTTGCAGGCGTTCCAGCCTGATATTATAAAGAAGCTCACGAACCGTAATCTCATCACCGTCGTAAATCTCCATATTATAGAACACCGCCGACGCTTCGTCCTCCAGTCTTGCGTCCCCTGAAAATTCATTCAGCAGCATCGCCTCATCCGGAGTCCGTCCACTTTCATAACAATCATAAATTGCCTTTGCCAATCGCCGATAGGTTTCCGTCGAAAAATCCGAGCTTTTCATGTTCTCACAAACAATCTTATATAGCTTTCTTGAAGACGCAATCAATGACAACAGCCTTTTCTCTGCCTCAATCAGCGCCCGGCTGATCGGCTTTTCCTCTCGCTGCGCCCGAACCGGTTCTTTTTTCTGCGGCAGCCATTTGCGTTCCTTATTTTCTTCCGCCGTTTTGTTTTTATAATTGGTATAAATCGCGTCCTTTGAAATACCGGTTTCCTCAGAAATCTTTTTGATATAAGCGTCTACCTCAACAGCATTCTGAACCGTTTTCAAAATCTCCGCCGCTTCCGCTACAAAACGGATTTTTCCGTCCGTATCGGTAATATCATATTTTCCTTTAATCAAGGATATTCGAAATTCCGTGGACGGTACAGCCTTTTTCACAGCGTCCCGAAAGGCGGCAGCGCCGTTTTTGACTATGTATTCATCCGGATCCTTTGCCCCCTTTAAGCGCATGACTCTCGCTCTTCCGCCGATAGAATTAATAATATCAATCGCCCTAACCGCCGCCTTTTTTCCTGCCTCATCACTGTCATAGCAAATAATGATTTCATTGGCATAGCGCATCATCAGCTTGGCTTGATTCTCGGTGATTGCCGTTCCCAATGTTGCCACGATATTTGTGATTCCTGCCTGATAGGTGGATATTACATCCATATACCCCTCGCAAAGAATTAACTCCGATGCTTTTGCATTTTTCGCAATATTTAAGGAAAACAAATTCCTGCCCTTATCAAATGCGGCTGTTTCGGAAGAGTTTAAATATTTCGGAATATGAAAGCCGTTGATGTCCTTTTGATTATGCATCACGCGTCCGCCAAATCCGATCACATTGCCGCGCACATCAATAATCGGGAACATTACGCGGTTACGGAACTTATCTATGGTTTTTCCGTCCCGTTCAATCGCCAGACTGGCATCCTTCATCTGGGATTCGGTATAACCCTTTTCCTTTAAAAATTGCACCAACGCCGTCTTGTCCCTCGTTTGCGGCGCAAATCCCAAGCCGTAGGTAATAATCGTTTTTCCGCTGATCCGCCGATTTTTGAAATACTCTCTCGCCGCAGCGCCCGTATTTTCATTCTTTAAACAATTATAAAAAAATCGCGCTGCCAGCCGATTCATCTCCAGAATCTGTTTCTTCTTTTCGCCGTTCGGGTCTTGATAGCCGGTATCATCCGGCAGCACAATTCCGGCATGATCTGCCAAAATCTGCATCGCGTCCGCATAACTCAGATTTTCAGTCCGCATAACGAACTGTACCAAATTTCCGCTTGCACCGCAGCCAAAGCAATGGAACAGCTGTTTTTCACGGTTGACATGAAAGGAGGGCGTTTTTTCATTGTGGAACGGGCAAAGTCCCATATAATCTCTTCCTGTTTTCTTTAGCTGCGTATATCTGGATACATAGTCCACAATATCATTTTCGGAACAAATTTCCGCAAATAAATCATCCGATATCCGTTTCGGCAACCTTTGCTCCCCCTTTCCCGACTACACTTTAATAGCTATTTCCGTTTATTCCGCTATTTATACTATCGGTGTACATCGTTCCTTTTTATATTACTCCGTTTCCCCCTCAAAATCCTTTATTTTTTTTGATTTTTTTCAAATTAACCGTTTTAATCCTCAATTTCGTGCAAATTTGACAAAACAGGCTGATCTTTCATTCCCCTCGCTCCGGTCAGCTGTTCCATAATCTCCTGCTCGCTTAAAATGCGCGTAATTTTCCCGCGATCGTTTTCCAGATAAACAACGCCGTATTTTCCCGGAACAAACCGCCTCGCAATGCTTTTATAATCGTCATGTTCATTGGCAATCATATGCTGAATATTCCCCTTGCTTTTGTTCCGGTAAAACATCAATTCCCGAACAAAATCCACATCGTATTTCTCGCTTTGGGTAAAAAGAGAACAAAACAGAAATGCCGTTAAAAGCATAATGGAGAAATTAAACTCCGTCACATAAACCGTATAAATTCCCAATGTCATCAAAAGTATAATGAAAATCACCGAAATAACCGACATCACAACGCTTGCCGCCCGGCTCCCCAAAAAATGCGAAAGCAGTTTCTTCAAAATAATACCGCCATCCAAAGGATAGACCGGCAGCATGTTGGAAACAAACAGCATAATATTACCGGCATAAAACAATTGCAGCTCCGGCAAACGATAAATATGATATAAAAATAATGAAATCAGCGCGAAAATGCAGTTTACGAGCGGCCCCGACAAATAAAGAATCATTTCATCCGCCATGCTGTGCACAAACTTATTTTTTAATTTCAAATTCACGCCATAAGGATAAAAAACAATTTTATCAACCTGTAAACCAATGCAGACCGCCGCCAGCATATGCGCTGCTTCATGCACCGTCATGACCGCATAGGTAAACATAAAAATGCTCATGCGATGATTCAGAAAACATACCGCCAGCATAACCGGTGTGAGAATATGTATATAGAGCTTAGACGTAAGCTTAATCATAGCGCCACCCCCATAGTACAGTATATTCCCGAAATTGCATAAAATACTACAGTTTCGGACTTACACGAAAGTCCATGCAAGTCCGAAATAGTGTCTGATATTACGGGGTCAGAATTCTTCCGTCCGTTCCGATCACCGTAACCTGCCACGGAATCATCTTACCGCTGTTTTGGAGCGCCTGCTTTACGGCATTCTCAATTCCGCCGCAGCAAGGTACCTCCATTCTCACAACCGTCACGCTTTTGATGTCATGACTCTTTAAAATCTCCGTCAGCTTTTCCGCATAATCCGCTTGATCCAGCTTCGGACAGCCAATCAGCGCAATCCGATTGCGGATGAACTCGTCATGGAAATTCCCATAAGCGTAAGCCGTACAATCTGCTGCCACCAGCAAATGCGCACCGTCAAAATAAGGCGCGTTCACCGGCACAAGCTGAATTTGCACCGGCCATTGAGAAAGACAGCTTTCCGCCTTGACAGAACTCTGCGGCACAGTATTTTCCCGATGAATCACGCCTGCTCTTGTTCCCGGACATCCGCAAGGCAGCGGCTTTTCGGCTTGCTTTTGATTTGCCTTTACCGCCTCCTCATCATACGCCGCCGCTTCACGTTCTTCAAACGCAATCGCACCTGTCGGACAAACCGGCAGACAATTGCCCAAGCCGTCGCAATAATCATCCCTCAACAGCTTTGCCTTTCCATTGACCATGCCGATCGCACCCTCGTGACATGCCGCCGCACATAAACCGCAGCCGTTACACTTTTCCTCATCAATTTTAATAATTTGCCGAATCATATTTTCCTCCATTCCGCCGTCCAAACGGCATCTGTTCACTGCATTTGATCATCACTTGATGGGACTATTATAATTCAATTGAGCCGGAATGTATGTTGTTTCAACAACAAAATTCAAAAAAAGATAAATTAATTTTAAAAAAGTTCTCCGAAAGCAATGTAAAATAATTCTGAATATGACTTGACATTTTCCATAAACTATATTAAAATAGAAATATGGATGAGAAATCCTATAAAACCGAAAGGAAGATTAAAACATGGAAGATAATATTATTATTTTAGAGGACGAGCATGGCTGTTCCATTGAATTTGAAGCCATTGACGTATTTGAATTGGACGGCGTGACCTACTTTGCACTGTTGGAATGTATGCCCGAGGGTGAAGAAACCGATGAAGTTCTGATTATGCAGGTAGATGGCGATGTTGATTCTGAAGAAGCTGAGCTTGTAATGGTTGAAGATGAAGATCAGCTCAAAAAAGCCTTTGATGAATTTTTGAGAAGAGATGCAGAGGACGAAGAATAAATCGTGTAATATAAATTTAACACAGAAAATAAAAATTACCTCTTGTATTTTTATTTAATTTGTGGTAAAATACATGTAAAGAAACAGTAAAATATTCTCCCTGAGATTTCGCGTGAAAGAGTCTTTTTTTTACCAACACTTCTTAAACGGGATTGCTTCTCCGGTTATGGCGTATACGCCTCCTTTTCTTCGGAAATGCCAGTGGACATATAAAGTAACCGGGAGCTTGCCCACCTGCATATGCAGGTAGAAAGCAGACTCATACAAACGGTTATTTCGGGGTTTGTTTTTTTATTAAGAAAATTTCAGAAACTTTCAAATAGGCAAAATCATCTGTTTTTCAATTTATGGAGGCCAGTTCCGCGCAACGTAGCGGATGTCTGAGCCGAAATAGAGTGAAAAACAGATGATTTTGTCTGCACACACCTATAGAATCATCCACGCAAGCAAAAAAAGACTGTAAAAACAATACAGTCTTTTTTATTTCCCCATAGGATATTTCTTCTCTATCAGTATGTAACGCCGGTCACATACTTTTAAAATCCGCTTAATCCAAAGCTGATTGATAGTGCGTTATTCACTCTGCTCATCAATGCTTCATCCAAGCGTCCTATTTTCTCTCGTAATCGTTTCTTATCAATCGTTCTGATTTGCTCCAGCAAAATGACAGAATCCTTATTCAATCCATATTCGCAGGCAGACAGCTCAATATGCGTAGGCATTTTCGCTTTATTAATCTGGCTGGTAATCGCCGCGGCAATCACAGTCGGACTATATTTATTCCCCACATCATTCTGAATAATCAGCACCGGACGAACGCCGCCCTGCTCGCTGCCCACCACCGGGCTTAAATCGGCGTAATAGATCTCTCCTCTTTTCACTATCACTTTTATTCACACTCACTTGTCAGAAATTCCTCACAAACATGCAGCGCTTCATTGTCTGCATCCAAACACATTTCGGCAAGCTTTTTGTTCAGCTCGCCCATTTCCTGATAGCCGTTTTTAAGAGCTTGCAGCTCATCGGCATTTAATTTGTGTGACAAAGCAATCAGACCCCTTTCGCTCAAATTCAAAAACTACAGCAGATAATTTAAGACCTTCACCGCCCTTCCGTTTCTCGTATAAATCCGCGGGATACGCTTTCCTATAACGCAGGCCACTTCGTAGTTTATGGTTTCAAGCCACTCAGCAACATCATCAATCGTAATACCTTCCTTACCAAAGATAATTGCTTCATCACCCTTATCAATATTATGGACATTTGTAACGTCAATCATACACTGATCCATACAAATTCTCCCGATAATGGGTACTTTAACACCATGAACCAACATTCTGCCTTTTTTCGCGATTTTGCGTAAATATCCGTCGGCATAACCGATAGGAACCGTTGCTATTTTCGTTGTTCTGTCGGTTATGTACTCCTTTCCGTAGCTGACGCCCCGTCCCGGTTCAACGTCCTTCACAAGGGTAATCCTTGATTTTAAAGTCATTGCCGGTATCAGGTTCAGTCTTGTTTTATCCACCTCGTCCGAGGGGTACATTCCGTAAAGAATGACTCCCGGCCGCACCATATCCAGGTGCATTTCGGGGTACATCATAATGCCTGCACTGTTGCAGATATGCTTAATTGGGATATGCAGCCCGCGCTGCTCAAGCACGTCGACCACTTGCATGAAGCGCTTGAATTGCAGCTCGGTATATTCCCGATTTTCCTCATCCGATGTGGAGAAATGCGAGAATATCCCCTCAATCTCAATATACGGAAGCTTTGACACCTTAATAATCTCATCAACGATTTCTTCGTGATCTCCGTCATCCACCACAAACCCGATTCGGCTCATACCGGTATCCAGCTTGATGTGAATCTTCGTAACCTTTTCTTTCTTCTCCGCCTCATAGGACAGTGCCTTTGCAAATTCATAGTCAAAAACATTGGGCGTAATGTCAAAATTAATCAAATCCTCAGCATCCTCCGGGCCGGACGCACCCAAAATCAAAATCGGCACGGTTACGCCGCGGCTCCGCAGCTGTTTTCCCTCCTGCAAAACCGCAACAGCCAATCTGTCAGCTCCGTTTTCCAATAATGTTTTTGCGGTTTCCATGAATCCATGCCCGTAAGCGTCCGCCTTTACAACCGCCATAATCTGCGCGTTTTTATCCGTAATCCGCCGAATCTCACGCATATTATGCGCAATCGCGTCCAAATCCACCTCTGCCCATGTTCTGTTTTCCATGTTGATTTACCTCTTTTTCTTTATATATCATACCATAAATTTATGCTGTTGTCTATCTGTAATATTTGGCGTATTTTTCGCCGCATATCTTTTCAATCGTTTTCCCGGTTTCTTCGGCAACCGCACTCGCCGTTACCGCCTCAATGCCGTTTCGGCGCATCACCTCGTCGCCGCTTTTTCCATGCAGGTAGGCCGCCATCGCCGCGGCTTTCGGTTCTTCGATTCCCCGTGCCGCGAATGCCGCCGTAATTCCGGCAAGCACATCGCCGCTGCCGCCTTTGGCAAGACCGGCATTCCCTGTATTATTAATATACTGCAAACCGTCCGGCGCTGTGACAATCGTATGATGCCCCTTTAAAATCAGCGTCACACCGTATTTCTCGCAAAACTCTTTCGACACACTCAACCGGTTTTCCCGAATCGTTTGCAGCGGCAAGCCTGTCAAGCGCGCCATCTCCACCTCATGCGGTGTAAAAATCAAAGAACAGGTACATTTTTCCAAAATATTCATATTTTCAGACAAAACATTCAGCGCGTCCGCGTCGACAACCACCGTTGCCTTTGCATGTTGTAACAGCTCCTCTAAAATTATTCTGCCATCCTCGTGTCTGCCCATTCCCGGGCCGATTAAAATAGCGTCCGCCTTTTCGGCTCGTTCCAGTAATTCCGGAACGCTTAACGCCGAAAGATGTCCGCCGTTCCTGTGCATAGGCACTGTCATAATCTCCGTTGTTTTGGCTTCCAAAACCGCATGGATGCACTCCGGCACCGCCAACGTTACCAGTCCGGCTCCGGAATGAAGCGCCGCCGTTCCTGCCAGATAGACCGCGCCCGACATGCCCTCCGAACCGCCGATCATCAAAACCTTACCGTAATCTCCCTTTTGGGAATCGTTTTTCCGTTGCGGAAAGTTCTGTGCAAATAAAGAATCATCCCAGACTTCCGCCGCCGTTTCCGCATGATCTAAAATCGTATCGGGAATCGAAATACGGTCTAACCGAATAACGCCCGTATAATCCGCCCCCGGATACAAAAACATTCCGATTTTATAGGCGGCAAATGTCACTGTCATATCTGCGCGAACACAAACACCGCAGACAGCGCCCGTGTTTGTGTTCATCCCGCTCGGCACATCCACCGACAGCGTATACCGCGAAAAAGCATTGATTTTCTCAATCACATCCCGGCTTTCCCCTTGAATTTCGCCATGAACGCCCGTCCCGTAAATCGCGTCAATCACAATATCATATGCCGGAATCACAGAATCCAGTACATCCGGATGATAAACCGGCTCGACCGGCACACCCATTTTATCAATAATATCAAAATTAATCAGCGCGTCGCCCCGAAACTCATCTCCGCATACCAAAAATACAACGACCTCTACGCCGCTGTTATACAAATGCCGCGCAATCGCAAATCCATCGCCGCCATTGTTTCCCTTACCGCAAAAAATCGCAATCCGCTTTTTCGTCAGCTCTCCAAAGGTATCCTTTAATGCCGAAACACAAGCAAACGCCGCATTTTCCATCAAAACCACAGAGGGAATCCCCCCCTGCTCGGAAGCCATGCGATCCATCGCCCTCATTTGTTCTGCAAAACATACTTTCATCGGAATCTCTCCTTACAGAATTGAAAAACGGACGGCATTCTGTCCGTCCGCCTTTGCGTCAAATATTATTCATAAAGAAATACGTTTCGGGGATTGAATTTTCTGATTGCCTCCAGCATTTTCGAGGTCGGCTGGAATAAAACCAGTTTGCGTTCTCCCTCGACCTGAACATCAATAAAATAAACATGCCCCAAAAGTGCACTGCCCGTAAAATCCAATACCTTGACGCCGCTTCCGTCACGGTTTCTGTATACTTGATTATGCTTGTTATCTTCAATGCACGCTACGATTGCAGCCTCGGTAAAGTCCATGCTCAAGACTCTTTTTCTTCCTCTTTTTGCAACAATTTTATCCACATCAAAAGCGCTGTTTGTCAGGATATATTCCCACTCGATACTGCGCATTCCGATCAGCTTCACTGCTCCCCACCATAAACCGGCTACAAAAAGCAGTCCGATGCTGAACAGATTAATCTTGTTTGCCGCCAACACCATCATGACAAGAAACAAAACAAATGTCAGAATAATTGCCAGTAAAATAATACCTGCAATCATCAGCTTGTCTTTTGTATCCCGTTTGCGCTGTATCATATACTCCATAAATACATCCATCGTTTAATCCTCCTTGATAATCTCTTTCAAATTCTCGTACATTTTCCGCAACGCTCTTCCCCGGTGGCTGACTTGATTCTTTTCCTCATCCGTTGCCTGAGCGAATGTCTTTTGCAGCTCATCACAATAAAAAATCGGGTCATAGCCAAAGCCGTTCTCGCCTTTCGGTTCTCTTAAAATCTCGCCTTTGACCTCGCCGGTTGTCACCAACTCCCTGCCATCCGGTAAAATCACCGCAACCGCCGTTACAAATTTCGCCTGCCGATTCTTATGCGGCTCCATTTCGCTTAAAACCTTTTGCAGCTTATCCCGATCGGATGCGTTTTCTCCGGCATATCTCGCACTGTAAATCCCCGGTCTGCCGTCCAAAGCGTCAATACACAGTCCTGAATCATCCGCCATAACAATATCGTCTGATAAAAGAGATACTGCCCGCGCTTTAATCATGGCGTTCTTTTCAAAGGAATCACCCGTTTCCTCAATGTCAACATTAAAGCCCTCATCCTGCTGTGAAACCACTTCAATTCCCAAATCCCCAAAAATCTTTTCTATTTCCCGGATTTTACCCGCATTTTTTGTCGCGGCAATAATTCTCATATGCTGTTTACCCTTTCTTTTCCAATATAAGGAATATGAATATACTGTTATTATTCTACTACAAATTCTCTGATTTTGCAACCCTTTCATGAAAATAATTTAATTTTCCGTGCTATTCGGAATGCATTTGGGTAAAAGTATTGACTTTTCCGCATTTTTTTGATAAAATTATTAAGATATAATAGGATAAAAATAATAGGATAAAATCGCATATGTTGCGATTTTGATTTTAAAAATTACAGAAAGGCAGTGTTTTACATAGTGAAAAAATTAATGTTGGGAAACGCAGCCGTTGCCCGCGGTGCTTATGAAGCGGGTGTGCGTGTTGTTTCCTCCTATCCGGGTACACCGAGTACCGAGATCACAGAAAATATTGTGAAATATGACGACATTTATGTGGAATGGGCGCCGAATGAGAAGGTTGCGGCAGAGGTTGCGATCGGTGCTTCGATTGCCGGCGGCAGATCCATGTCCTGCATGAAGCATGTCGGCTTGAATGTAATGGCTGACCCCGTATTTACGGCAAGCTATACCGGCGTAAACGGCGGTTTGGTATTGTGCGTTGCCGATGACCAGGGCATGCACTCCTCTCAAAATGAGCAGGATTCCAGACATTACGCAAAGGCGTCCAAGATTATGATGCTTGAGCCATCGGACAGCGGAGAATGTAAGGAGTTTACAAAGCAGGCGTATGCTTTATCCGAAGAATTTGATACGCCTGTATTTTTGCGTCTTTCCACGCGTGTTTCCCATTCTCAAAGTCTTGTGGAGGAATGTGAAAGACCGGAGCAGCCGTTAAAGGATTATGAGAAAAATCCGCAAAAATATGTTATGATGCCCGGCAATGCCATCAAGCGTCATGTTGTTGTGGAAGAAAGAATGAAGAAGCTGACGGAATTTGCCGAAACAACTTCATTAAATACTGTTGAGGATAACGGCAGCAAAATCGGCGTAATTGCAGCAGGCATCGCCTACATGTACGCAAAAGAGGCGTTGGGCGATCAGGTAAACTACCTGAAGCTGGGCATGATCTATCCCCTGCCCCAAAAGCTGATTTTGGACTTTGCCGCAAAATGCGATAAGGTTTATGTAATTGAAGAATTGGATCCGTTTATCGAGGAGCATTGCAAAGCCATCGGCGTTGACGTAATCGGAAAGGACGCATTTACATTATTGGGCGAATATACGCCGGCAATGATTAAGAAGGCGGTTTTGAATCAAGACGCAGTGGAATCCATTGCTATTGAAGAAGCGATTCCCGTCCGTCCGCCGGTTATGTGTGCAGGATGTCCGCACCGCGGCACTTTCTACACGCTGAAAAAGCTCGGCTTAACGGTTTCCGGCGACATTGGCTGTTATACGCTCGGCGCAACTCCACCGCTGCAAAGCCTGGATACGACAATTTGTATGGGGGCGTCCGTCAGTGCTGCACACGGCATGGCAAAGGCACGCGGTGCAGAATTTAATAAAAAGCTTGTTTCCGTAATCGGCGATTCCACCTTTATGCATTCCGGTATTACGGGATTGGTTGATATTGTTTACAACAAAGGCAACAATACCGTCATCATTCTGGATAACTCCATCACCGGAATGACCGGTCACCAGGATAACCCGACGACCGGCTACACCATCCGCAAGGAACCGACAAAGCAGGTGAATCTGGTTGCGCTTTGCAAATCCATCGGCATTGAGCATATTACGGTTGTCGATCCGTTTGATGTAAAGGCTTTTGAGAAGATTGTCAAGGAAGAAGTTCAGCGCGAAGAACCCTCCGTTATCATCGCTCAAAGACCGTGCGCATTGCTGCCGAATATGAGAAAAACCTATACCGGTCACTGCGAAATTACTGACAAATGTAAAAAATGTAAGATGTGCATGAAGCTTGGATGTCCCGCGATTTCGCTGGACGGCGATACGGTAAAAATCGACACTACCCAATGCAACGGCTGCGGACTTTGCGTGAATGTATGTCCGTTCGGCGCGATAGAAAAGGAGGATTAATCAAATGAATATAATGATTGTAGGCGTAGGAGGACAAGGTACGCTCCTGGCAAGCCGAATCCTCGGTAAGGTCGCGATTAAGGAAGGGTTTGATGTAAAAGTCAGCGAAGTTCACGGAATGAGTCAGCGCGGCGGAAGCGTTGTAACCTATGTAAAATACGGCGATAAGGTGTACTCCCCGATCATTGACCGCGGAGAAGCCGATATTATCCTTGCTTTTGAAATTCTTGAAGCATACAGAGCATTGCCGTATCTGAAAAAGGGCGGCAAGATGATTGCCAACACGCAGCAGATGAATCCGATGCCCGTAATTACCGGAGCAATGGAATATCCACAGGATATTGAAAAAAAGCTGTCAGAAAAAATCAATCTGCAAGCCGTAGACGCACTTGCAGCTGCAAGAGAAGCCGGAAATTTCAAAGCGGTAAACGTTGTTTTGATCGGCTTGCTCGCGAAAAGCACCGATGTCAAGAAAGAAGTATGGCTCGAAACGATCAAGGAAACCGTTCCCGAAAAGTTTTTGGAGGTCAATCTAAAAGCATTCGAACTTGGATATAACATGTAAATAAACAATATAAGACCCAAAGGAGGACAAACCACAATGTCAATGTTTCAACCCGAAATTGAAACGATGTCCCGCGAGGACATTCGCACCCATCAGCTTGAAAAGCTGCAATGGCAGGTAAAGCGCGTTTATGAAAACGTACCGATGTACAGAGAAAGAATGGATGAAGCCGGCGTAAAACCTGAGGATATTCAGACGCTTGAAGATTTAGCAAAGCTTCCCTTTACCACCAAACAGGATTTAAGAGATTATTATCCGTTTGATTTATTTGCCGTTCCCAAAAAGGAGATTGTCAGAATCCATGCATCTTCCGGAACGACAGGAAAGCAGATTGTTGCCGGCTACACCAGAAACGATCTGGATATGTGGTCGAACGGATTCGCGCGTCAGCTTGTTGCAGCAGGTGGCGATCAAAAATCCATCGTCCAGGTATCCTACGGCTATGGCCTGTTTACCGGCGGTCTGGGTGCGCATCAAGGCGCAGAGAAAGTCGGCGCTATGGTTGTCCCCACCTCCTCCGGAAATACCGAAAGACAGATTCGTTTTATGTGTGATTTGGGTGCAACGCATCTGTGCTGTACTCCGTCTTACGCAATGTACCTCGGTGAAACCGTAAAGGAAATGGGCGTTAAAAATCAGCTCAAATTAAAAGCCGGCATTTTCGGTGCGGAGCCTTGGACAGAGGAAATGAGAAAACAGATTGAGGAAACACTCGGTATTAAAGCATTTGACGTCTATGGCTTGACCGAGATCATGGGTCCGGGCGTTTCATATGAGTGTCACATGCAGCAGGGTATGCATATTTGTGAGGATATGTTTATTGCTGAAATTATTGATCCCGAAACCGGCGAGGTTCTGCCGGAAGGCTCGTTCGGTGAATTGGTATTTACCACCATCACCAAAGAGGGTCAGCCGCTGATTCGTTATCGTACAAGAGATTTGTGTACACTGGACTACTCCCCCTGCGAATGCGGCAGAACGCATGTCAGAATGAAGAAGCCTGCTGGACGTACCGACGATATGCTGATTATCCGCGGCGTGAATGTATTCCCGTCCCAGATTGAGGAGGTTCTTCTGAAGAACAGCATTGAGGTTTCCCCGAATTATCAGATTCTGGTAGACCGTGTAAATAATACCGATACATTGGATATTAACGTCGAATTAAGTCCTAAATTCAACGGAAATGTTGAGGATGAAAAGAAGAACTTAGAGGCACAGCTGCGCTCCATGCTCGGCATCGGCGCAAAGGTACACCTGCTTCGTCCGAAATCCATCGTCAGAAGCGAAGGCAAAGCAAAGAGAGTTATCGACAACAGAAAATTGCATTAAGCTAACAATCTGCCGCGAATAAATGCTTTCGCGGCAGATTTCGTTTTTGTCATATAATAATGATTCAAAAAACATCAAGTAACTGTAAAATCATATGAATATATCGGTCAAGAATTTTTAACTGTTTTTCGGTTTATGGAGGCGAGTTCCGCGCAACGTAGCGGATGTTTGAGCCGCAATAGACCGAAAAACAGTTAAAAATTCGTTCTTTACCACTATCTAAAAAAACACCAAAGGAGAACAAGCTATGTTTAAAGAAAATACTGAATTTGACATTATCGGTCTGGGCGAAGTTATGCTCCGGCTTTCCTCACCCAGTAAGGAAAAAATCTCACAGAGTGAAACCTTTGAGAAAAATGCCGGCGGCAGTGAGCTGAACGTTGTATCCGGCGCGGCAATGCTGGGCGTTCGTTCTGCAATCATCACCAAACTCCCGGATAACAAAATCGGGCATTTTATCCGCAACAAAATCCGCTATGGGAATGTCAGTGATGATTATCTGATTTACGACTCCTCGGAAGAAAAGCGGCTTGGACTGTACTACTATGAAAGCGGCGCATATCCGCGTAAGTCTTCCGTCATTTACGACCGTGCCAAATCCTCCATGTGTTCCCTGCGCATTGACGAGCTTCCCCATGATATTTATGAAAAAACAAAGGTGTTCCACGTCAGCAGCATCACGCTCGCTATCGACCCGGAATTGCAAAAAACTGCACTCGAAATGATTAAGCGTTTCCATGAAGCAGGCGCACTGATCTCATTTGATGTCAACTACCGCGCCGCGCTCTGGAGTGAGGATGAAGCGCGTGCCGTTATCGAAAGCGTTTTCCCGTATGTGGATTTTCTGTTTGTTTCTGAAGAAACCTCGCGGAGAATGTTGCAAAGAACCGGAACGCTTGAAGAAATCATGCAAGGCTACGCTAAAGATTACGGCTGCAAGCTGGTTGCTACCACGCGCCGCGAGGTCGTTTCTCCCATGCGCCATAATTTCAACTCCAAAATCTTTTATGAGGGGAAATTTTATGAAGAAGCGCCGTATAATAATATTGAAGTAATTGATCGAATCGGCAGCGGCGATGCATATCTTGCCGGCGTATTGTACGGTCTGATTAAAACCGGCGATATTCAGCAAGCGCTTGAAATCGGGAACGCCTCCTCCGCCGTTAAGAATACCGTAGTCGGCGATATGGCTGCAAGCAGCATTGATGAAATTCTGAACATTATCGCTTCTCATAAAGCCACCGGCAGACAGGACGAAATGGTTCGATAATCAAAAAGTGAATGTTTACTTTGGATAAACATTCACTTTTTCTTTACGCGTTCTTCGCATTTAATAGCCTTTTATAAGTCAAATCAATCAGAAATGCCCCAAGCGGCGCGGTAATGATAATGGATAATACCGCAACAGTCAGCACTGTTTCTCCGCAGCTCAGACCCATTGCCAATGGGATGCCGCCGATTGCGGCTTGCACGGTGGCTTTCGGCAGATATGCCAGCATACAAAACAGCCGTTCTTTCATGGATAGATTTGTTTTGATCATGCAAACGCATACTCCCGCCATCCGAAAGGCTAAAACAGCAAGAATCAGAATCACTGCCGCCAATCCGGCTTTGATAGCATAACCGAGATTGACGCATGCCCCGACAAGCACAAACAGCAGAATCTCAAAAACCACCCATAACTTGCTGTACCGCTCGGAAAGCCTTTTGGTAAGCGCCGGTTTGATTTTTTGCATTGAAACACCCACGCACATAACGGCTATCATTGCCGAAAACGGAACAACACTTCCGAAAGTATCTTCCAATGCCACAAACAAAAAGGATGAACTCATAATAAATATCATCTTGACTGTATCCCTTATATGAACCCGTTCGAAGATTTTGCCTAATAGAAAACCCACCAAAAGACCAACCGCAATTCCAAGAAGAATGGAAACAGGAATCCGGATGAAGCTTAATGCCGATAGGTTTCCCGTCTGCTCCAATCCCGAAAATACCGAAAACATCACAATCACAAAAACATCATCAACAGACGCTCCTGCCATAATCAGCTGCGGAATCCCTTGATCCGTCCCATAACCCTCCTCCGTCAGCTTTAACATTTTCGGCACAATCACCGCCGGAGATACCGCACCGACAACCGCTCCCATGATTGCCGCCTCCAAACGGGTAATTCCGAGAAGCATTGGTGCAAGAAGTACCATACCCAGCATTTCAAAGCAAGCCGGAAGAAAGCACATCATCAACGCCGGACGTCCGTTTTTCTTTAACGCCTCAATATCCAGAGAAAGTCCGGCTCGCGTTAGAATAATAATCAATGCAATCTTACGGAGCTGTGCCGATATTTCCAAAACGCTTTCATCTATTAAATTAAACATATACGGTCCTATGAGAATCCCTACCGCCAACATCCCCATCAGCGCAGGTAAACGCAGTTTCTTGCAAATCTCTCCTGCCAAAAATCCAAAAATCATAATCATTGCTAAACTAAAAAACATAAAAAACCTCCATAAACGCAGAAAAGCTGATGCCCCCTGCAAATCAAAATTGCAGAAGTCATCAGCCTTGAATCAGCGGTTTTAGCTTTCGCTACGGGAGAACCTCATTCCCTTTTTATTTATATTATAGCACAAACTCTCCAAAGGTCAACAGAAAATTTTGTTTTTATGACGTTTTCACACTCCGTTTAGCCCCTCTATTATAAAAGAATTTGCCTTAGGCTGCATCTCTTTCCAAACCATGATTTTGCAGGTTGCCGTATCGGATTTTATTTTTATTTGATCATACACATTATTTGATATTGTCTTTTTGACATCTGTCAGCTTTTCACCTTTGTCATACTGCGCTATAAAAACCTCTGCATTTTCTTCCTCCGATTGCACACGAACCTCTGAAATATACTTTGCTTTTTTGATATCATTGGTTGATTGCAGTCCGGAATCCAGCAGTTGAAAACTTGTAATTTCCGCTGAAGCATGCGCTGTATTCATTGTTATTATACCACATTTGGGGATTCCGGTCTGTGTATTTTCGATGGTAATCATAACGCCGCCATCTACCTCCTCCGTAGTATAAGAATAATATCCCTCTCCCGTATCAAAAACCCCGTCATGAATCTCTAAAGTCAGATTTTGATCGGTATACAGGGTGATTTTGATTCGTTCAGAATGATACTCATTAATCGTCACCTCTGTTTCGGTATTGTTTCCGCTCAGTATTATGGGGCAACGCACAGCTGGTGCAATCCCAAATTGATTCAGCTCAGCGCTTAGGGAAACACTCCCATCGGTATTCACAAGATTTTTCATTCCGTACCACAGTTCATTTCCCAAGGATGCCGTTCTATATTCTTTTTGATAGCGACCGCTGCTTTTTCCATTGACATTCATGACAAATAAAGCATTATTGTTATACAGTGAGCTTGTCAATTCCGGATATGCCGCATTGGATTGGTTAGTTGGTATCACTACTGATGAATCCTTCCGAAATGCTTCGCAAAGCTGTCCAAATCCCTTTCGGTAAATAATCTGCTCATGATCGGACAGGAATTTTTCCAGTTCTCCGATAAAGGAAATAACGGTTAAGTTCTGGCTTGCTTGCGCGGAGCTTACATTACCGTCATAATATCCCTGAAGATACGAAACCGATGCCGGAAGTCCGCCCGGTCCCAATGCGCTGATCCATGCATTTAAGCTTTTCAGGCATCCGTCCAGATATTTTTCATTTTGGGTTTGCGCATAGGTTCGGAAAAGAATTTCGGCTGCCATAATATCCTGCATTGCTGTCTTTCCTCGCGTTCCGTCCTCATTTTCCTCATATAGCTCCACATTCCCCGTAGGCGACCACAGTCCGGCGCCATACTGCTCAATTTCATTGCACAGAAAATCCGAAAATTTCTCCAAGACTGCCTCAGCTGCTTCATTTTGTTCATTTTTGACGCAATAGGACAGCCCTCTTGCTCCGTAAAGCATAATATAATTCTTTACCGCAGCCTGCGTTTGCCCGCTTTGGGTCAGCGGTCTCTTATCATCATAATATGCCTGATACCAATATCCATCCTCCGTTTGGGCATTTCCTGCCCATTCGATGATTGCATTTGCCGCCGCTTTATATTTTTCGTCCCCAGTAAGCGCATTTGCCATCATCAGCGGACGAATCTGAATCATATAACGCGACTCTCCGTAATTTGCCTTTTTCGCGATTCCGTTTTCCCACGAAACCATGGAGGGATATTTCCCCAAAGCACTGTTTCCGCTTTCAATGTTTTGATAAATATGTTCTGTTACATCCAGAAAAGTTTCTCGGATATATTCATTTCCACTCAATAAATATGCCATATATAAACCGCTTGCCTCACCATAATATGGGTGCGAAATTTTTAAACGATAATCTCCACTAACCAAATGCGAACCCGTACGATAACGCACCGCGCCATAGGCATCCGCAACCGATCCCTTATAAACAGAAACATCTGCCCGACATTCAGCGCTTTCGCCAATCATATTATATAGCATTGTATTCCCATATGACAGCTGCAAAAGGGCAAGATTATAATCTGTTTCACCATGCTGCATTGTCGGTGTATCGACCTTTCTGCGCGCTTCATCAATAATCCACGGAATATAGCCTGCCTCAAAGCAGCCGTTTCGCTTATCATAGGCATACTGAAAGCTCCCGATAATTCTATCCAAAACCGCATTATGGGATGAGCTTTCTATAATTCCGCTTTTGACAAACTGCTCCGGGCTGATTACGACCGCTGCAGGATTCTTTAAGGCAGCTAATGTATCCGTACCATTATTAGTACTCAAACGCAAATGATTGGTTCGCGTCATTCCATCGTACCATGTAAATTCCGCATTATGTAGAATCGGCGCAAATCGGATTTGATTCTCCTCGATAAAAAATCCCGTATCCTCCGATACCGCGCCCCGGAAACGTTCAAGATCGTTTGATGTCAGATGGATTGCGGAATGAGTTCCGCTCACACAAATGCCGCTCTCCTCGTCGGTCAGCTGCATATTTTCAGCACCCTTCAGAACGCACCCCATATCCGTCACCGAAGTATCCTTTAATGCGGTAAGCCGATACTCAATATCAACCTCCTCCGACCCCTGCCACAGCGTCAGCATCATTTCTCCGCGCATAACTCCGTCGGATTCTGCATGCAATCGGATTTTGATATACAAATCATTTTTCTGTATAATCTCATAGCCGGAAAACGGCAGCGTCTTATCATTATAATACAGATACAGATTCTGAATCAGCTTTTCATCATGAACGCTGATACCGCTTATCCCCTGTTCGCTAAGCTGAATCTTGATTTTTTCATTTTCCAGCAGACCGTTCTCAAAATCAATCAGACCGTATTGCTCGTTCCCATCCGAACGGACAATGTAAAAAGTCTGTTCTCCATTGCTCGGCAAGCTGCATACAAAGCTCAACAAAGCCCACTTAACGCTTCCATCCTCATATTGTTCCATTGCCGAAATCACAGACGGTACAAAATCCCCGTTTTCATCCATAAGCATGAGTTTCTCCGGATTATAAATTTGTGATTTTTCCAACGCAAAGCCACGACGGAACAGCTGATTTTTGATTCCGACACCACTCACATCCGTAACACTAACCGGAATATTGATTTCCGATTCATAATTCGGTTCAAACAGCACATCCTGATAGATGCGGATATTATCTATATAATATGTACCGGCAATTTCCGTGTAAGTGTCAAATACACGATTCAGATTTTCTATATCACAACTGATGAAGTCGTAAGCACCCTGTAACGCGCCATTGATATAAACATAAGTTTTTTGAGCAGCCCCATCGACATACAGTTTAATTCTATACCATGTGTCAATGCTGTAATTGTTTAGAAGTGTTTTATGCAAAGTATTACCGCTTTCTGTCCCGTAAGAAAGGTTCAGTTTTCCATTCTCAGTATAAAGTCTTATAGCTTCTTTTGCGGTATTATCATCCGTAATTCGAATCAATGACCCGATATTGCTGATTTCCTTTTGCTTAAAATTAAACTCACATACAAATTGGTTATGCCCCGGCACTGACTTCAGCACTCTCGCTCTTTCGCCTGTGCTTGCAAGCTTCAATGCGCCTTCCTCGACCGATGCACCCTCGGCAACCATATATCCGCTGAGATTTTCCGCCTCGTCAAAATTTTCAATAAAGATTTTCGTATAGGGAAGCAGATTCCATATTTTTTCTACGGTTTCCTTGCTTTTTGTCTCCGTACAAGCCAGTGCGTCCAAATCGCGCAGATACTCCTTGATGGCTTTTGCAGCCGTTTCCCGGTCTTTTTGATAATAATTCAATACATCCAAATCCTGCATGTTGCAAAAAGAATGATAGAACTTGATGGCATCCGAACAATCCGCAAACTTTCTTGTCCACGCACCGGATACCGTAAGGGTGCCGCTGCCCTCATTCTGCGTTCGTATATCCGCCAGATTCAATCCGTTATCGCTATGTACCGCATAATTGGCAGAACCTGCTTGAATTCCATTATAGTACACGGTGGAGGTTCTTTCTGCGGCATCGTAAATAAGCGTTAAAGTATTTGACTTATTGTGTTCCCATATAACGCCTGTATCCTTATCGTTTATTAGAATCGTTCCTTTTGTCCCCACCTGAATCAACACCGCTCTTTTCGCCGGCGTCTGATTATCATAAATCTGCATCAGCCGTGCTTTGCCGGTCGTGGTGATGTCGTATGATATGATTTCTGCTCCGCTTGTAATCGGGGAAATCGTATTGCACACCGTCTGGTTTGCTTCGACCGTAAAATCACTCTTTTCCAATGAAAGCTTTTGTGAAAGCATCTGTTCCAGTGCCTCATCGGCTTCTGTTTTATTGCCATAGGCGGCAACATAGACGTTGTCAACAGAAATTTCTTTTTTGTCATATTGTGTCTGAATATTATTGATTCCGACTGCCTCTCTATTGGCACGCCAAGCATATTCATTAACATAGCTGCCGTTAAGATATATTGCCGTTTTTTTCTGATCAATGTCGACAACCTCAGTTAAATTAAACCACTCACTTGGCATATATGTGCCGATCTCTGCGTTCTCAATTGTCAGTTTTCCTGTGGCTGTCGATTGTATCAGATACGCTCTTTTTCCACCCGATGCTGCGTCCCATACCTGCTTGATTCGAATATTTGAAAGCTCAGGCAGCATAACGTCATAGGAAATTACCATTGCCCCTTTCGTTACAGTCCTATCTAACCGACAGTAAAACTGAGTTTTATCCGCCGCCGATTTCAAGCATGGATTGAGTCCGGATTCTATCTCATAATCTCCCGTCCATACGGATGAAGAGACTGCATTTTCAAAATCATCATTTATAATCGTTCTCGTTTCTGAATATATCACCCCTGACATCGACAGCAACATCGCCAATGTCAAAAAAATTGCGCTGATTGTTTTTAAGCTTTTCATTAATCCCATCCTTTCTGATTCATAACCATGAATGCTTCGGAGGGGCAGTCCCCTACTACCCCTCTGAAAAACTTATTCCGCTGTAACCGGAGTCACAAAAGATTTTAAATTTTCATCCCAAATAAATACCTTGATCTTTGTTGCCGTTTCATCTATTGCCGCGCCTATTGCACACATTCCATCATTTGCGTCTGTAATTTTCGCCTGAACAAATTCATTCTTTGCATTATACATTGCAACAATCATTTTTGCACTGACGGAATCGTTATTTTTATTGACATAGATTCTCTTAATTCCAATAGCGCCTTTTTTCGTTTCGGTACTAAATTCGTTAGAATCGGCATAGATAATCCGTCCGATTTCAAAATCCTTATCCGTTGCTGCCGCCCGTGTTTTAAAGCTTGTTGTGACATTGGCAAGACCGTTGCTCAACGCTGCCGTAAGCGTTACCTCTGCCGATGCCGCTGACGGACGATTTACCGTACCGTCGTTTGCAATAACATCCGTATTGTCCGAGATCCAAGAGCAAGCATAATCCCCTGCCGCATCCGGAAGTGAAATGTCAGCCGTTACCTTTGAAGGCACGCTGAGGTCTTGTGCCGCTTCAAAAATACTGTCACGGTATACGTGAATGTTATCCAGATAATATTCGCCTGCCGTATTCGTATAGCTGTCAAATACACGGCTTAAATCCGTCATTTCCGTGTACATGAAATCATACGTTCCTGCGCAAACATTGTCCAGATAAACTGATACTTTTTTCGTATCCAGATTCGCATAAACCTTAAGATTGTACCATTGATCAGTGTTATAGTTGCTTACAAGCACTTTGGTTTTGAAGGAGTTATCCGAATTTTGAGGACCGTAATACATCACAATATCACCATGATCCGCCAAAATCTTAACCGCCTCACTGTTTCCCGTACCATCCGTAATTCTCATAATGGAATCAATATCGCTCTTTGTTTCCTGCATAAAGTCGCACTCACTGATTAAGCTTGTGCTGCCTTTTACGGTTTTTAAAAGTCTTGCCTTGGATCCCGAATTTGTCAGCTTCAAACGCTTTTGATCCACAGCCGCACCGCTTGCCGCCGTATAACCCGTCAATTCCGTTACGGTATCGAAATCCTCTGCAAAAATATTCGTATACGGCATCATTCCGGACATTTCATCAATGATCGCACTCTTTTGAGCTTCTGTATACGTTAAAGCGTCCAGGGCACGCGCATACTCGGAAACAACCGTTGAAATTGTATCTGCATCAAGATTATAATGTTCAATTGCCTGGCTGTTATTAGCATTTAAAATCGTATTATAATATTTTACTGCCTCATCATAGCTTGCAAACCGCTTCGCCCATGCATTGGATACCGTAAGTCCGCCATTTGCCTCGTCCTGTGTTCTTATATCCGCCAGATTCAAGCCGTTGTCTTTATATACCGCATAATTGGCAGAACCTGCTTGTGTTCCATTATAATACACTGTGGAGGTTTTCTCTGCGGCATCATAAATCAGCGTTAAGGTATTCGGCTGATTATGTTCCCAGAGAACACCCGTATCTTTCTCATTTACCACAATCGTTCCTTTTGCCCCGATCTGAATCAGTACCGCTCTTTTTGCCGATTCCTGATCATCATAAATTTGCATCAGTCTTGCTTTGCCGGTTGTGGTAATATCATAAGATATAATTTCCGCTCCGCTTGTAATCGGAGTAATTGCATTGCGCACCGTCTGGTTTGCCCCGACCGTAAAATCACTCTTTTCCAATGAAAGCTTTTGTGAAAGCATCTGTTCCAGTGCCGCATCGGCTTCTGTTTTATCGCCATAGGCAGCAACATAAACGTTATCGACAGAAATTGAATTACCGTCATATTGCGTCTGAATATTATTGATTCCGACTGCCTCTCCATTGGCACGCCAAGCATATTCATTAACATAGCTGCCGTCAAGATATACCGCTGTTTTCTTCTGATCTATATCGACAACCTCTGTTAAATTAAACCACTTTCCCGGTGTATAAGTCCCGAACTCCGTGTTCTCAATTGTCAGTTTTCCTGTGGCTGCCGATTGTATCCGATACGCTCTTTTTCCACCCGACATCGCGTCCCCGTCCCATACCTGCTTGATTCGAATCCCCGAAAGCTCGGGCAGCATAACGTCATAGGATATGATCATCGCGCCGCTTGTAATTGTATTGTTTCCCAATCTGCAATAAAACTGGGTCTTATCTGCGACGGAGGTCATACTTTGATTAACCCCGGCTGTGATTGCATAATCCCCCGTCCAGACGGATGCTGCAATATCATCTTCAAAATGCTCGTTTACAAGTACTGTTTCTTCAGCTGCATTTGCAGTTACAAACATAGGAATCGCCATCATAGCAGCTATTGTCAATGAAATTATTTTGTTTAATTTTTTCATGATAAATTATTCCTTTCTATTAATCTTCCTGCGCCATCGCGGCACACATCAGTAAAAAAGCGCCTACACCGTGCAAATCATTTTTGCTTGTGGGACGGGATATATATTGCTCGTAATCACATACGCTCGTTCCCATACATACGCCGTCAACAATCAGGTCATCACCCTCATATCTCAATCTCTTAATAAATCCCTCAAAGCCCTTATCCGCAAATTTCCGATACTCTTTCGAGAGAATTCCGGAATCCGCTGCACGCTTGATCGCACTCACGAATAAGCAGGAACATGAAGTTTCAAGCCAGTTGTCCGGCTCACTGCCCTTGTCTGTGACTTGATACCACATGCCGCTCTCCGGCTCCTGATAGGTGCAAATTGCTTTTAGCAAATCTCTTTCAATCTTTGTCAGCTTTTCTTTTCTCGGATTATCATCCTGCATAAATGTCAAAATATCCAGCGTTGCAACGGCATACCACCCCAGGGCTCTGCCCCAACATTCTTCCGAAAGACCGGTTTGCGGATTTGCCCATGCTTCTTCCTTTGACGCGTCCCATGCATGATAATAAAGACCGGTTTCGGGATTATACATATGCTCATGCATAATCAACGCTTGCTCCGCGGCAGCGTCAATCAGCTCCGGAGAATGAAACTCCGCACCGTATTCCGCCTGTATCGGACCGTCCATATAGATGCTGTCCAGCCACATTTGATTCGGATGCCACTCCTTATGCCAGAAGCCTCCGTATGCATTTTTCTTCCAATGCCGCAAAATATCAATCAGAGAATCCAAAGCGATTTTATACCGCGAATCTCCGGTACGGCGATATAAATCAAACAGCAAAATCCCCGGCTGAATATCATCCAACATGCCTTTTTCAAAAATATCAATATTCCCCTGCGGATCAATCACATAATTGACCCAATCCCGAATGTATTCATAATATTTTTCATTACTGCAAAGCTTATAAATTTTTTGCATCCCCGAAAGGAAAACGCCTTGATGATAATGAAAATGCCGCTCCGGCGGAAGCTTTTCCACCGTGAATTTTCGAATCATCGTATCACAAGCATCACAAGCATATTTTAATGCTGTATTCATATACAACTCACCTCCTTCCCTCTTAACCCTTTACGGCTCCCACCATAATTCCGCCTACAAAATACTTCTGCAAGAACGGATATACGACAAGAACCGGTAAAGTCGAAACACAAATTACCGCATATTTTATGGTTTCCGATACGCCCTCGGCATCTACACCGCTGCTCATCATGCTGTCTGTTGCGTTTGCCAGTAAAATATCGCGCATAACCCGCTGCAATGGATATAAATCGCTGTTTCTTAAAAAAATCATCGCGTTAAACCATGCATTCCAATGCCCTACCAGATAATACAGCAAAATAACCGCCAAAGAAGCTTTGGATACCGGAACGATAATTTTGAACAGAATCGTTAAATCATTCGCTCCGTCTATCAATGCCGCCTCCTCAAGGCTTTCCGGAATCGTCATGAATGCATTTTTTAAGATAATCAGATTAAACGTATTCACCGCAGTCGGCAATATAACCGCCCACAGCGTATCATCAATACCGATTTCGCATACATTCAGATAAATCGGAATCAATCCGCCACTGAAAAACATGGTCGCAATAATCAGAAACATCATAACCTTTTGCAGCATAATATCTTTCCTGGTAAAGAAATAGGCAGCACACACCGTTAAAAACATATTCAGCGATACGCCAATCACCAGGATTGTCAGCGTATTCCGATACCCCGAAAGAATCTTGTCAGTTTTAAACACGCTGATATAGGAATCCCAGTTGAAATCCAGCGGCTTTAACAGCAGTCCCGAATGTTGCATTAACAGGGATGATCGCGAAAAAGACGCAAAGACCACATATACGATCGGGTACAGACAAAGCATGGCAATCACAAACAATATAATATAATTCAGCCATTCAAATGCCACCCTTGATTTTGTTTTTTTCATTTGCGTCACCCCCTACCATAAGCTCGTTTGAGCCACATGCTTACTGATTGTATTGGAAATAATCAGCAAGGTAAAATTAATCACCGAATTGAATAAGCCCACTGCCGTTGAAAAGCTCCAGTCAAATTCCTGCAAGCCCTTTCTGTAGACAAACGTTGAAATAACATCGGCGGTTTCATACGTTGCTTCATTATACAATAAGATAATTTTTTCATACCCGACGTTCAGAATATTGCCTATCTTCAGCAGAAGCATTGTAATAATGGTCGGTAAAATACACGGCAGCGTGACATAAAATACCTGACGTAATTTTCCGGCTCCGTCTATTGATGCCGCCTCATACAGTTCCTTATTGATCCCGACCAATGCCGCAAGATAAATAATGGAATCCCATCCGATTTGCTGCCAGATATTCGAGATGACATACACCGGCAGAAAATATTCCTTTTCGTTGAGCATTGTTACTCTTTTTGCGCCGAAAAGCGCCAGAAAATCGTTTATAATCCCGTTATCCATCGTAAATTCCTTAATCATACTGCACACGACCACAAGAGAAATGAAGTGCGGGATATAGGAAACAGTCTGTACAAATTTCTTATAAGGCCGATTCGTAACCTCATTAATAAGCAGCGCCAGCAAAATCGGAGCTGGAAAGCCGAACAGCAGACTGGTCACGCTGATTACAACCGTATTTTTCAGAATCCGCCAGAAATAAAACGATTCAAAAAATGCGGTGAAATGCTTAAGCCCTGCCCACGGGCTTTCCAGAATCCCCAGTGACGGATTATAATCCTTAAATGCGATAATCGCACCATACATCGGCTTATAGCAGAACAGAATATAATAAGCGATTACCGGCAGTACAATCAGATAGCGAAATTTATTTTTGCGTAAATCCCGAAAAAGCCGCTGCAAAAAGCTTTGCTTTTTTGTATGTATAACTACTTTTGCCACTGATACCCCTCCGTTTTATCGTTTCATATATCGGTCATATGCAGCCTGATAAATTTCAATTGCCCGGTCGATTCCCAATGTCTTCATCTGCGCAATATAGGAATCCCACTCATCAAAGGACTTTTTCCCCATGATAAAAGCAATTGTCATTTCTTCTTCAAACGTATTGCAATCATTGATAATCTTCGAAAGCTCCTGACTTTCCTCGCCGGACGGCGTCACTGCCGGTAAGATATGAGCCTCCGTATCCGTATCCGACCAATTCCGCAAAGCCTCCTGTTGAACATCCAATGATGCATACTGCTCAATATATCGAACATCCTGCTCAAATGCGCCCAATCCTGAGGTTCTGGTATAAATGCCGAGCATATTCGCCATCGTGTAGCCATCGCTGTTTTTTGTAATTAATTCCGTATATTTCGGATAACCGTCCACCATCTCATAGCTCTCGCCCTCAATACCGAAGTTCATCAGCATATGTCCTTCTTCACTATAGCAATAATCCAAAAACTTTGCAGCCGATTCAATATCCTTGCATTTGGATGAAATCGCGGCGCCAAATCCCGGAACAACATTTTGCAATGCGCTAAACATTGACTTTCCGCCCTTGGTAAGAGCCGGATATTTTGCTCCGGTAAGCGTGAAACCTTCTTCGGTAGCGGAACCCATCCATTTTCCGATGCCGCCGCCCACTGCGCCCAGCGTTGCGCCCGACTTGCCGGTTGAAATGAGCAGCTTCTCATCATTCCGCACAAACGGGAACATGTAGTACGTTCCGTTATCCGTCTTGCAAGCCTTGTCAATCTCCGGATTTTCTTCAAGAAACTTTTTCAGATTCGGCGCATACTGATCAATGACATCGTTCAAGCTGATAATTTGATTATTCTTTAAAGCTGCCTCCGGTCCTCCGGGGAACTCCGTCCAGTTTGTTTCGATAATGTCCGTCAAATCATTGGAAGCCAGCATCAGATTAAACTGATCGTTGTCCTGTGCGTGAACAAACTCAACATCCACCCCTGAATCTTTGCACCATGCCTTTCCCAATGGTGTTTCCGACAAGTTTGAAACCTGCGTCTTTGCATTGGGATTCAATGCTATCCATGCGGTAATCTTTTGTCCTGAGTTTGATTTTTTTGTAAGTCCCAGACCGGAACAGCCCGAAACCATACATGCCGCCGCAACCGCTAAGCAAACCCCTTTAAATACTTTTTTCATATAAAAAACCTCCTTATTGATTCATACATCTGTTTATTCATAGAAATAACAAATCCCTCTCAAAAGCCGCACCGCCTGCTCTGCCGTAAGGTATTCCGTTTCATTCCATTCCCGATCCGCGATTCCGATTATTTTTGCAATATCCGTAACCGAATGAATCCCCTCCATATCGCTCTCAACTCTGTAAAGCATGGCAGTACCGCTGTTTTGCTCCTCCGATAAAAGATTAAAATCGTTAATTTTTCCGGGCGGATCCGTCACCCAAGACAGCTTTTTATCATCGCTGACCGGCGGCAAATAGACCTTGCCAATGACAAATATCCCATAGCTCAATCCAAAGCGCGCCCCGAATTGACTTTGTTCGGTTTTGGGTTGTTTTTGATACGCTGCCAGAGAATTATCAATCAGCGAAAAGCAATTATCCTCGATTGCCGCCGGCAGATACATCGTATCAATCACGCCCGGAGAGGGTGCGGAAAGCCGAAAACCGTAATGAATGCCAAGCGTCTTTTCTTCCTCGCCCTCCGGTGTCACATACACGTCAAAATCCTGCATTTCGGGACGTACCTCCAATCGGAAAGAATATGCCTTGTTTCCCGAATACGGCACGGCACTTTCGGCGGCATAAGTCGTTTTATTGTACGCGTCGATATATCCGTCCGGATTGAATCTTACAATCACCGCAAGCTGCGACATTGCGCTAACGCCCAATGCACCCTCGGTCAAGCCGACCAGTGCATTCACCTTTTCCTTATCCGGCACAACCGTAAAGCAAATTTCGAATTGTTCCGTCTGTGGAAGAATGGAAAATTTGCAATCGTTAAACGCCACCTTTGTACGCCAATTGATCTTCTCTTTCGGCTTTAACGGAATAACAAATTCTTTTGTCGTTTCCGCCGAATTTTTCCGAATCGTCGCTGTTAAGGTTACGGTTGTATCATCATTATTGATGTAGCTGCGTGAAAGAACTCCGGTGTCGGATAAAACCTTTTCATTGGAGGAACTCCAGCTGATTCGGGTATCATACAGGAACTCCCGTACAAGCTCCACATCCGATGAAAGCATATCGCCGTCATAGGCAATTTGCAGCTCCTGCGCCGCAAGCTTTACCGCATCTTCGTCATTCTTCGGAATCGCCGGAACGGCTATTTCCATCCCCTCGACTCCAAACCTCCTAAGTTTCTCCGGATAATCCGCCGCAAGCTTCTTTAGCACCGTGCCATAAGCGTCCGAATTACAAATCGGCTGAGAGGTATTCGGGAATAAATCCATCCCCAAAATCTTTTGTGCCGCACGGTTCAGCTCCTGTCCGCTTGGCGTTCCGTCCGTCAGACTTACATCCTGCTGCTTCAGCCAAACCCTTGCCACTTCCTCTTTAGAGCCCGCACCAATAGTAAATTCCAGAGTATGCTCCGGTGTTGCTCTCACATTTCCGCCTTTGGTAATCATGATCTTCGTTCCTGAGCTTGTAATGGTATACCCGGTTTCATCGGTTATCTCAAATTCACCGCTTTCAATACGGAATGAAGCAGCGTCAGCGCCGTATAATGCAATTTCTATTTTCTCGGAATTGTATTCCCCAATCTCCGCTTCAAATGCACCGGCAAGCTCTGTGACATAGATCGGACGTTTCAAAGCATGGAAACAATCAAACTGACTTGTCTTTTCACATAAGGTTACAACATTCGGCGTATGAATCCGATTTCTCATTCCCTGCCATAAGCCGGCGTCATTCACCGTAATCTCAAGCTCCTTTTCAAAATTGCCGCTTGAGCTACCTGTCACGTTCATTCCCATGATTGTCGTTGACCGCTCCGATTCATAGGCATTTACCGTAATCTCCGGATAGCTGTATCGGTTCACCGTAATATCAGCGTTATACGGCTTTGACTCTGCACCAAACGCAGCGGCAACTCCGGTATAGCCCAATCGGATGACGCTATCCTGCCTTTCATCAATCAGCTTTTTCAACTCGCTGCAATGTCTTAAAAGCGTAAGATTTTGCCCCACGGTATTGGCAATCTGCAAAGAGTACCCCTCCGCTCCGATCTTATGCGCCGCCGATCCTCCCGGCGTCTGTGCGCACAACCAAACATCAAGGAGGGAAAGTATATTTTCAAAATACCGTTCCTCACCGGTAATCTTATAGGCACAATACAGAACATCCACCGCCATAATATCGGACATCGGGGATTTTCCTCTGGTGTTATCTTCGTTCACCTCATATTCATCCGCATCTCCGAACGGATGCCAGATTCCCGGCCCAAAGTTTTCATTTTCACTGCACAGAAAATCCGCACATCGGTCAATGACATTCTTCATTTGATCGGTTTGCTCATATTCAAACATTTCAAGGATTCCGCGTATGCCATAAAGATAAATATAATTCTTTGCTGCCGGCATAAGCTGCTTTGATTGAACATAGGCTCTGCCGTCATCATGATATGCCTGATACCAAAATCCTCTGTCCGTCTGCGTTTTATCCGCCCAGCCAACAATATCCTGAGCTGCCTGTCTGTACTTTTCATCTCCGTAAAGCTGATAAGCCAGGTACAAGCCCCGTGCCTGAATCAAGTATCGGCTTTCCGCTTCTGTACTGTAGCTCACGCGCTCACCGCTCCAAGTCACCCGTCGCGGATAATGCTCTCCGGCATTGGTGCGGATATACATATTTTTATAAATGTAATCCACAGCCGCTTTGAATACCCGTTCAAGATATTCATTTCCGCTGATCATATACGCCATGTACAGTCCGCTCAAATCTCCGTAATACGGATGGCTGGTAAAAAACCGGTCGCCCCCGTACTGTTCTCCCGTTCTGTAACGATTGGCACCGTAAATCTCATCCATTCCGCCTTTATAAATCACCACATCTGCCCAGCTTTCGGCGCTATCGGTAATCATACTGTAAAGCAGAGGATCCTCACTCATCATATAGCCGTAGCTAAGGTAAAACTCCATTTCACCGTTTCGCGTTCCGTAGGATGAACAAAGATTGGCTTCAACATCAATATCATACGGAATACTGCCGGCTTCAAAACGTCCGTCCAGCTTATCGCTCGCCCAATGCAGCGCGCTGATCATTTTCTCAGCCGGGGACGGAATCTCCATATCGGAAATCACACCTGCCGCCACAAATTGCTCTGCCGATACGGTACACTCCGGCGGATTGGAAATCGTCTTATAGTCCCCCTCGCCGTTCTTGCCCAACGACAGATAAAGATGATTTGTTCGCGTTACACCGTCATACCACATAAAATCCGTATTGTTGACAATCGGCGCAATTTTTATTGTGCTGCCATCCGCTATAAATCCGGTATCCTCGCGCTTTGACACCGCTCCCCGAAATTTTGAATTATCCGTTGAAATCAGCGTCATGCTGCCAATATTGACAAAATCCTCGGTAACAACTCCGACCGGTTGTGAAGAATCCCGAAGCATCATTCCGGTACTGCGGATGGTTTCATTTTGCAGCGTATTGATTCGATATTCCATATCAACCCACTCACTGTTATAAGACAAAGTGGCACAAATCTCGCCTTGAACCGTATCCGAAATCGCGCCGAAAACTCTTGCCTTAACGTACAAGTCCGACTCCTGCACAATCTCAAACTCCGTTCCTTTCATGCTTTGAACGCTGCCGTTCACTTCGGCATATACATTCAAGCCCGATTCCGCCAAAAGCTCCTTGTTCTGATAGGTTATGCTTTCTATTCCCCGATACCCCATTCGGAGCGATATAGCATCATTGCTCATTTGGATATGATCAGGGAACTGCGTGCATGTAACCGCGCTCTTAAACGCTCTTTTCCCGTTCGTTATGTACATCCTTTTAATTTCATTCGGTTTTAAATCCGCCGATACGGCAAATTTCAGCCATTGAATACTGCCATCATCATAATACTGCATCGGCTCCGCCGTAAAAGGAATTTCATTTCCGCTATCGTCTTTCAGCACAAGCTCGGTGCAGTCATAGACGCTGCCCTTTTCCAATGCCACGCCCCGGCGCGTCAAATAATCGGATACCGAAATTCCGTTTTTTTCTGTGATCGTAACCGGAATTTTAATCTCGGCATTTGCCGCACAGGCATTGATCGGAATCACCAGATTGGAAATCAAAATCGCACACAGCAGCAGCCATGACATCATTTTCCTTTTCACATCAATCCTCCGTTCTGCCATTTCAGGCGTCACAAATTTTACTTTTCCGCTCCCGACTCGACCTGAAGCACATTATAGATTGCAGTAATCGCCTGCGCCCGCGTCACATAAGCATGCGGCGCAAACATATTCTTTTTCATAGTCCGCAAAGGTATCGGAATGTACACTCAGATAATCGGCAAAAGCCTTTACCGTTTCGCTGATCTGCTCATCCGTACCGTTTTGGATGCGATTCAATGCCGCGTCCGCAGCATCGGCTGCAAAGTACAAAAAGCTTTGCTTAAGTTCATGCACATATTCCCCCGAAGCCGTTATAATTCCGTCACTCGTCAAGATTTCCTCCGGAATCTCAAACGTACATTCAAAAGAACCGTCCTCATCTTCCGTAATAACACTGCCATAGCAATTCTCGCCGATCTGTACCTCTAAAGTCACGGCGTCATCGCTATTCCGTATCAGCGTTCCTTTAATCGTCACCGCCCCGTTTGCGGCTGTAACCTCTGTCAGCTTGACTCGGCTATAGTCACTCAAATACAAACTAAAATCACGATAAATTGTATCAACCGCCGCTCTTAATTTCAGCCGCCCCATTGTTCCGGACGGAATCAAAAGGCGATTTCCGTCCAGCTGCACACCCTCAACCGTCTGAAGCAGCTGCCAGCTCGGCTCGCATGGATATTCCCGTCCAAAATTGTCGGTAACGGATACGTTCAAGCTATGCTCAATCGTTCCGTCCTCTGAGGTAAACACCGTTGCCCCATTCTCTGGAAAGTCAATCTCATTTGGGAGTAACTCAACCGTACCCTCCGCTGACTCCGGATAAAATTTCCCGGCTTCAAATTCACTTTTGGTATTTTCCAATTGCTCCGATACTGAAGCAAGCTCCTCTGCCGACAATACCGTTCTCGTTATCTGCCGAATTTCGGATAACCGATCCTTGAACATTTGGTATCTTGTATAAGAATAATCCCCCTCGCTACTTCCGATTGTATAAGAGGATAGTTCCTTTTCGGTTTCCAAAACCGCCGAATCAATTTCCTCATTATTGATACCGTAAAATGCGAGATTATCTGCCTTGCACACACCGATACCCGTTCCGCCGTCTATCTGAAGCTGAATCATTCCGGCATCCTCCGCGGCAGACTGAAAAAATTCATTGCCGCTGCAATACTGTTTTCCGTTGACATAAAAATCATAGGTTTTTGTATTAAAATTCAGCACAGCCCGTAAATGCATCCATTCGCCGATTGTATAATCCGGTACGACAAGTGTACTCATCCGTTCCCCGATTCGCACAACCAGTCCTGTTTTAGAGGCTGTCAGAAGAAACGGTCTGTTTTGCTTTTTGGAATCATAAATCTGCATCACTCTTATCGAGCCGCCATCTTCGCTTTCCCGTATAAAATCCATATCAAATACGGCAATATTGCTGATCGAGTCAAAACTTGTCTGAACCAAAGATAAATTACTGCCCGAGCTTGTCATTTGCAGTACATGATTATCCTCTCCATCCGAAACAATCTGAGCGGTTGCCCCGTTTTTTGCCGAAACCGTATAGCCGCTCAGGCTTTCCTCCTCAAAATCATCCTCATGCACATATTGAAAGGCATATGAAATTGTGTGCAGCATAACGAATACCATGATTCCTATGACTGCCGATGCTATTTTTTTCATCATAATCCTCCGTTTCGCCGCCATTGTCAGCGCTTATTTTCCACAGCATGTTGTTGTTTACCTGTATATCACAATATCCTTAATATCCGCCCTTGCACAACGTACAAATACATAATCATTCTCCGAAAGATTCGTCAATGTCAAAAGCCTTGTTGTCTTTCCCGAAGCCGTATCATATAAGTAGATATTCGGGCTATAGCGTCCGAACGGATAAGATCTCGTTTCGGAGCTGTCCAGTTTAAAATAACTGTTGCTTTTGTACGCCGTAACTTTTCCGAAAGCGGTATTCATTTCGCTTAAATGGTCATTGGCATTGAACATGGTATATCGCGGTGCGGTATTGCTGTGATCATGAATCACATGGAGCAAATCCACCTGTCCTTTGCTGTTCGTTCCGTACTGAATCACATCCCCCGGTTCAAGATCATTAAAATATTTCTTTCCCTCACCGGACCAATTCGTACTTTTTACATCATATAAATCCTCATCCTCCGGCTCAATTTCAACCTTGACGCCGCCGCAATAAGCTTCATATGCCGTAACTAAATTATTATCGCTGTTTACTTTCGTGTATTTTGCCGTAATCAACGCGGCCAATTTCGTATTCACAAAACCGTTATTCGGCTTTTTCGCGGCTGCCGTTAGATTATCAAAAGTCAATACGACTACTGCCGGAATGAATTTTTCGTTTGCGTCATAAACCTGTACATTCAGCCCCGAAACATCGGTTCCGAAATAATCATATCCGCCCACCGCAAAATCATCGTCCGAATCGCCGTTTCTCGATACGCCAACCATAACAGTCTGCGTTGATATTTTATAGTTCTCCGATAAAAACTGCGCATACAGCCGTTCGCCGCTGCCTTGATAATCCAAAGAAAACCGATCTTTGTCATAACCGTCATAGCCGTTGACCGATACTCCGTCCTCCGCCTTTTGGATTTTCGTCAGCCGCTCTCCCTCAGCGCCGTATCGCACCAGCTGCTTTGAGGAAAATAATCTTGAAAATTCCTCCCGTGAAATTTTCCGTCCCGAAACATAACTGCCCGATAACTCTCCCGAATACAGTGTTTTGTCCGTGTCATCCACTTTCAGCTTATGCTTATTCCCTTTCATATCGAAAATGTTTACATATGTAACGTCTTCCATATCGTCTGAAATCAGCTTCATCAGATAACCGTAACTCAATCCGTCGTTTGCACCGTCATTGACCCAATAAACCAGTTCACCCTGTTTGCCGAAATAACCGATACCGCTTTTCCCCAATTCCGGAACAGCGGGAATGGATGGAATGTACCGATATTCCTTTCCATTGATCTTTATTTCCTCTCCGTTAAGACTTTCAACCGTACCGCTGACGCTTCCGTTTAAGATTTCAATAACAATACTCTCTCTCGAATCTATTTTTCCTGCCGCGTCATAGGTGCATAAAACGCTTAATACAATTCCGCTTTTAATTTCCCGGAAATCCGTTTCCGCTCCGTCATAGACGATGCTTAAATCCCCCCCCCCGGAAAATGCACTGATTTGAATTTCCGGCTTATCATCCTTACTGTATATCGTTTCGGAAACCGTATCAACCGTATCTACCATATAATAATCATATCGTTCGACAATAACCAAATCGCCCGTTCCGTTATGATCTGTATCCACAATCATAACCACGCCGCTTTCCGGCATCAGATCATCATTCGAAATCCCGACCGTATTCACACGGTTCAGATAAACCAAAGAATTTTTGTCAATATTTTTTGTCTTGATTCGATTGCTTTCCGTCTGATAGGAAATATACGGCGTTCCCCGATCGTTCTTATCAAACCCCGATGCCTTTTCAATATTCTGTCCTATAACCGTGACAACATCACTTTGCGTTCCCTTAAACCAGATTACCGCACTATATTCCTCGTATTCCTTAATATAGACCGTTCCTGTGCCGCCCAGGCAATCATAGCCGATGTCCGTTTCATTTTCATAAACCGTGTTGTCTATGCAAATCTGACTATCCCGAATTTCGGGATAGTCAGAAAGGGAAATGCCGCGAATACCGCGAACCGTTCCGCGCGTGCGGTAAATCCCGTGCTTCTTATATAAAAAGGTTTCCTCGCTCGTTTTTAACGCTGTCCCATCAGGAACGGCGTATTTGGATTCAAGCACATTCATAAGCAGCGTATTGGCGGCATTGCAGGTAAGCTGTCCGCCGATTGGCATAGCATCGTCCAATGCCAGAGTTTTTATCATATGCTCACGCATTGAAGATCCGGCAGCTTCTCCGAAGCCCAATACACGAAGCGCAATGGTAAAAGCGTCTTGAACCGAAACAATACTGTCGGGATAAAACCTTCCCTCCTCTGCTCCGTTTACATATCCCACTTTTGCGGCTGCCTCAATATATTCACCCTGCTCACCGGATACATCCTGAAACGAATCCGGCTGCAAGCCCGAATGTTCCAAGCCTGCCGTCTGAACCATCAAAACCGTAAAATCTCCGCGCGTAATGTACTGTTCAGACGCAACTGCCGATATTCCCATAACATTTAATAACGCAGCCTCATCCGTTGCCGGCTCTGACGCTTGTACCTTATCGGCAGCAGACGACATGCCGCCCCAAAGCATTGCTATGGATAATGTCACGGCAGCCACCTTTCGTATCATCATACTGATCCCCCATTCCATTAAAATCATTTTTCATTCTGTAACTATTGTACTATAAAACCCCGTCCAAAGTACACGGACAGAAACGGTTATAGACGTACAAAAGCCGTTTTTTAGCCATTTATATCGCCTTTGAATAAAACGGCTCTGTCGCTTTTTCGCGAATAACCGCATTGTCAATATCCCATTCAAAATCATTGCAAACGATTTCGCCCCCGTCGCTCCACGTACGAACAATGCGGCGATCCGTTAAACCGCTTACCCGAACATGATTGAAAATGATTTTCTCAAACCATGCTGCATGAATGAACGATACATCCCCTATCTCTTTCGCAAATTCAATCTCCGTATTTCTCATCTCCAGTGTAACGGGCAGCTCCGGACTCCCATATAACGTAAGCGGCATCCGGATTCCCGTTGCACGAATATTTTCAAATGTAATATTCTTTAACGGTTGATTGCACTGCCACGGCTCGTTTCCCGAAAAATTATAATGTAAAAAACGATCCGTATTTTTGATTTCACAGTCTTTGATGATAATGTTCTCCGGGAGATCCCGAACCGGCCTTGTGAAATCCGAAATATACGTAAACGCACTCAGCATATTATAGCGATGAGATTCATCCGCTTGTGAGGTCATTCCGCAGCGCTTCTCCTTGTCTGTCAGACTGCCGCGAAAAATATATTTTGCCGGACCGATAAATTTGCACTGCTCCGCAATAACATTTGTTCCGCCGAATCTCATTCCGCTGCACGCCGTATTGAAAATACAGGATTGGATG
>CAUGRT010000018.1 GCA_959602045.1 uncultured Clostridia bacterium
TATTTTATTATATCATATTTTGCATAATTGTGTCTACTTTTTTAGTATAGCACCATTTTTTGCTACGCTTAAGAAAGAAAAATTATATCAAATTCCGACATATCGCATGAAAAAAGAAGAAGTTAAAACAATTGTATTCAGGTATATTTTCATATACTATAACAGAATAAGGCTGTATACCGGCAATCCGGGATGCTTGCCACCGAGTGAATACCGTATAAGGAACTGTGAAAAGACCGCGGCATAAACTTTCTTCAACCGACGGCATAGATTATATTCAGAAACAAAAATCTGTCAAGGTTAATACAGAGCGCCTTGGCGACCTTGACAGATTTCCGTTTCCGAATGGATTGTTAGTTATGCCGGTTGAAGAATTAAAGTAGTTTCAGAAATTTGGTGTAAATTTCGACTGCACTTTTATTGACATTTCCATATTGGAGTGCAAGTGATTGGCAACGGTGAATTTACGATTTGACCCCTGCACACAATTTGGCAAATTTATTATGTTGTAATAATGGACTTGCTGCTGTTCATATTACTGTATTAGCTATTGGAAAAGGGGGGATAACCAATATGAACGAAAACAAGACCGACAAAACGATATGTAAAAGTATTTTCAAAAGCGGCGAAAACACTACATCTATTCAATTCACAAAAAAGTGGATTGAGCTGATAAATAGATTGGAAAAAAGCAAATCCGCCAAATTTTAACGACAGATAGTGACAAACCAATATATTCAGAGAGTTGTTTTGTTCTCTCTCAAAGGAGATAGAATAATGAGAGTTGCCTTATATTGCCGCTTATCCGAAGAAGATAGGAATAAACAATTTGAATCAGATGACAGTAACAGCATACAGAACCAGAAAGCAATGTTGTTACAGTATGCTATGGAACAGGGGTGGGAAGTTTACAACATTTACAGCGATGACGATTATGCAGGTGCAGATAGGAAACGACCTGAATTTAACCGTTTGCTTGCCGACGCTGAAAATAAAAAGTTTGATGTCATACTCTGCAAAACCCAATCACGATTTACCCGTGAGCTTGAATTGGTGGAAAAGTATATACACGGTTTATTCCCGTTATGGGGTATTCGCTTTGTAAGTATTGTTGATAATGCCGATACAGCCAACAAAGGCAATAAAAAGTCAAGACAGATAAACGGACTTGTGAATGAGTGGTATCTGGAGGATATGTCAGATAACATTAAAAGCGTTTTGACAAACAGACGGCAAAACGGTTTTCATATCGGTGCGTTTGCGCTCTACGGATATAAGAAAGACCCAGACCAAAAGGGACACTTGATTATTGACGAAGAAGCCGCCGCTGTTGTCAGAGAAGTTTTTACTCTTTTTTCGCAGGGCTACGGAAAAACTGCCATTGCCAGAATGCTTAATGACAGGGGCATACCCAACCCGACAGAATACAAAAGATTGCACGGACTGCGATACAAGCAGCCAAAAACAAAAAACAGTACATTGTGGAAATATTTTGCTATATCCGATATGTTGATAAACGAAATTTATATTGGAAATATGGTACAAGGAAAATACGGCAGTGTGTCGTATAAAACAAAGCAGAATAAACCACGCCCCAAAAGTGAATGGTATATTGTTGAGGGAACTCACGAGCCTATCATTGACCGTGAACTATGGGACAGAGTGCAAAAAATGATTGACGAGCGTGCCAAACCTTTTATTGTCGGTAACATTGGACTGTTTGCCAAAAAGGCTCGCTGCGCTAACTGCGGTTATATTATGCGGTCATCCAAAAGTCACGGACAACACTTTTTGCAATGTGCAAATAAGCACGTCGCAAAAGACGCTTGTATCGGAGCGTTTATCTCGGTAGATCGATTAGAAAAAATGGTTATTGATGAAATTAACCGTTTGTCAGCCGAATATCTTGACAAAGATGAATTAGAGCAAAATATAGAATTTTGCAATAATCTGCAAGACCGGAAAAAACGGCTGGTTTCGGAAATTGCCGCCTACAATAAAAAAATTGCAGAATACGCAAAAGGTATTCGTGATATTTATATGGACAAGGTAAAAGGCTTAATTTCGGAAAGTGATTTCATTGATTTATCAAAAGACTTTTCAGCTGAGAAAGACAGATTAGAGCGTGTGGTCGCAGACGGTGAAAGACAGTTATCCGAACTCGACAAAAAAATTGAAATCGGCGACAACCGTTGTGAACTTATCGAGAAGTATACAAATTTGGAACATCTTAATCGGGAAATCGTTGAAACGCTTATTGATTATATTTTAGTCGGCAGGCGTATTCCCGGCACAAGGAATGTTCCGATTGAAATTCATTGGAATTTTTAACTTGTTGTTCTTACATCATTGCAGCAGAGCAGAAGGCAAGAGCAGTCTATGATAATATTCTGCGTTTGTCTGATGATCCGGATGTGAATGACGTGATAAAATTCCTGCGGCAAAGAGAAATTACACATTTTCAGCGATTCGGTGAAGCATTAAACAAACTCCAGGAAAGAGTTTCCGGCAAGAATGTAAAATGCCCGGGAGTGAAAGGACGGTTTGTTTCTACGAAAAAGCAGACAGATTAAATTGCTTATCCATATTCCGTAAGAGGGGATTGTATGCAAAAGAACGGTAAAAAAAGTTTATTCGAAGTCGCTTTTGGTGATGGTCTGAGGGTTCAATGTCTAAGCATTGAACCCTATATTTATATCCTTAGATGATTGAGTATACATGATTTTTTCTTTTGACAGCATGATTTTGAGAGAATTTTTAAATTTATGTTGCAAAAATGCGCGGAATATGCTACAATAATACTAAAACACTTATTTGGTTATGTAGGCGGTTTGGGGACAAAGCGGAATAAAAACGCAAAGCCATATCGTTATCGGGAATCGCCTATAATTTATTTAATCAAGGAGATAGAAATATGGGATTATTTGGTTTTAACTATGCAAAACCGGGACCGGGTGTTGATCCGGATGCACCGGAAAAGAAAGGCTTCTTTCGTTTTTGGGAGATTATTTTTGAAAAGTTTTCAAAACTGCTCGGAGCAAACGCACTGCATGCGGCGCTGAGTATTCCCTGTTTGCTGATTTTGTATCTGATTGCACCGGTCAGCACAGAATGGGTTCAGAATTTCGTGGCAGGTGTAGCGGAAAACGCAGGCGATGTTGACGCGATGGCGCAGAATCTGATGCTGACATTTCGCGCGGTTTTTGCAGTGGGGATTTTTATGCTCTGGGGAAGCGGTCCTTCCTCTGCGATGTATGCCTATATTACCCGATGCTTTACGCGCAGAGATCCGGTATGGGTGATTTCGGACGGTTTTGATAAGTTTAAGGAAAATTTCAAGCAAGCGATTGTCGTGGCCATTATTGATGTTGTAGTGATTGTCTTAGGCTACAATGCAATCTGGTTCTATTACAGTACATATAAAAGTCAAGGCAACATGATTTGGATGTTCTTATGCTCGCTGATGGTGATGATGTCTGTTGTCTACACTTGGATGCATTTCTATATTTATCAGCTGATGGTGACTTTCAAATGTACTTTAAAACAACTCTATAAGAATGCGGCGCTGTTTGCGATTGCGATGCTTCCGATCAATTTATTCCTAACAATTTTAAATGCTGTCATTATCATAGGATTGTTTACGGTACTGAATCCGATGTTTGCGATATTGTTGGATTTGATTGTTTTGGCAGTTTTCCTGCGGTTCCCGATTGAGTTTACCGCATCGAGAAAAATCAATAAGCTGTTACTTCAAAATCGAGAGAAAACAATGCCGGAAAAGAAATATATCCATGAGGATGGACGTGTAACTGAGGAGGAAAATCAATAATGCTGCTGGATGAATATGATGTAGCGGTCATCGGAGGAGGACATGCAGGCTGTGAGGCGGCTTTGGCGGCGGCACGGCTGGGGATGCGAACGGTTCTCTTTTCGATTAGTCTGGACGCAATCGGAAATCTGCCTTGCAATCCGAGTATCGGAGGAACGGCAAAAGGGCATTTGGTACGTGAACTGGATGCCCTGGGCGGAGAAATGGGCAAGGCGGCGGATGCGTCGTTTATTCAATCCAAAATGCTGAACCGCGGTAAAGGCCCCGCGGTTCATTCATTAAGAGCGCAGATTGATCGGACAAAATACCATACCGAAATGAAAAAGCGTCTGGAGAATCAAGAAAATCTCTTTATTAAGCAAGCGGAGATTACAGAAATCACGATGTCGGGACAGGCGGTAAGCGGCGTTGTTACGGCAACGGGCGCAGAATATAAAACAAAAGCGGTTATCATTGCAACCGGCACTTATTTAAAGGGAAAGATTCTGATCGGCAGCTATTCCAAGGAAAGCGGGCCGGATGGGATGTTCCCGGCAAACAGCCTTTCGGATTGCTTGCGGAAGATGGGGATTGAGCTTAAGCGCTTTAAGACCGGAACGCCGGCGCGGATTCATGCGGGTTCACTCGATTACAGCAAAATGGAGGAGGAACACGGCGATGATAAGATTGTTCCGTTTTCCTTTGAAACCGAAACTCCCGGAAAGAATCAGGTACCGTGTTATTTGGTGTATACCAATGAGCAAACTCATCAGATTATTATGGATAATCTGAAAAAAAGTGCGATGTACGGCGGCTATGTGGAGGGAATCGGCCCTCGGTATTGTCCGTCCGTTGAGGATAAGGTTGTGCGTTTCCATGATAAACCGCGGCATCAGCTTTTTATTGAGCCGATGGGCTTGGATACGAAAGAGATGTATGCGCAGGGATTTTCAACCAGTATGCCGGAGGAGGTGCAGCTTCAAATGTACCGTTCGGTCAAGGGGTTGGAGCATGTTGAGATTATGCGCAGCGCCTATGCGATTGAATATGATTGCTGCGATCCCACGCAGTTGTATGCGACGTTGGAGTTTAAAAAGATCAGCGGTCTTTACGGTGCCGGGCAGTTTAACGGAACATCCGGTTATGAGGAGGCGGCGGCTCAGGGATTGATTGCCGGAATTAATGCGGCGCTGAAGCTTAAAAACGAAGAACCGTTGATTATCAGCCGTTCGGACGGTTATATCGGAACGCTGATTGATGACTTGATTACCAAAGGCACGAATGAGCCATACCGAATGATGACCTCGCGTTCGGAATACCGTCTGCTGCTGCGGCAAGACAATGCGGACGAGCGTTTGACTCCAATGGGGTATCGCGTGGGCTTGATCAGTGAAGAACGGTATCAAAAATTTCTTCATAAGCAGGAGCAGATTCAAGCGGAAATCAAACGTCTGGAAAAGACTGTTGTTCCGCCTAAGACGGCAAACCCGATTTTGGAGCAGTATGGCTCAACCCCGATTCAGACGGGAATTAAGCTGGCTGAATTAATACGGCGTCCGGAATTGAATTATGAAAAAACCGCACCGATGGATCCGGAGCGTCCGGAGTTGCCGGAGGCGGTTTGGGAGCAGGCAGAAATCAAGCTGAAATATGCCGGCTATATCAAGCGTCAGCTGGCAGAAGTGGCACAGTTTAAGAAGATGGAGTCCAGGCTTTTACCGGAGGATGTGGACTATTCCGAGATTTACGGTTTGCGGATTGAAGCGCGGCAAAAGCTGAATAAAATCAGACCGAAATCGTTGGGGCAAGCATCCAGAATCAGCGGTGTTTCTCCATCGGATATTTCAGTGCTGATTATATGGCTGGAAAGTCAAAAGTTATGAGAATGTCTGTGTGAAAATTCATCTGTTTTTCGTTCAATTACGGCTCAGACATCCGTTACGCTGCACGGAACTCGCCTTCATAGATCGAAAAACAGATGAATTTTCTTTTGAGAAGGCGGATTTTATCATTCAATAAAAGGAGATTACTATGAAATACTATGCGGTAAGGCAAGGGCGGCAGGTCGGCATTTTCACCGATTGGAACGAATGTAAGCGGCTTGTTACCGGTTATAAGGGCGCGGAATATAAGGGCTTTACCAGCCGTGATGATGCGGTTGCCTTTTTGGAGGGGGCAGTTCCTCCATCCAACGAGCCTGTCGAACCGTCAGCGGATACGGTGGTCGCTTATGTGGACGGGAGCTATAACGTTAAAACTAAGGCATTTGCCTGCGGTGTTGTACTGCTGCTTGATGGCGGCGAGGAAAAAAGGATGAATGAGCGTTTCGAGGATGCGGAGCTTGCGACAATGCGTAATGTTGCCGGGGAAATCAAAGGTTCTATGATGGCGATTCAATATTGTCTGGAGCATGGGGTTTCGAAGCTGCATTTGTTCTACGATTATGAGGGAATCGAAAAGTGGTGTACCGGTGCATGGAAAACCAATAAAACCGGGACAATTGCCTATAAGCAATTCTATGATATGGCAAAGACGCAGGTGGATATTGTCTTTCATAAGGTCAAGGGTCACAGCGGCGATCAATATAATGATTTGGCGGATCGTCTGGCAAAGGATGCTGCCGGAATTGAATAAAAACGATGAAAAAAATGCCCCGGCTTGCATGCTGGGGCATTTTTTATTTGAAATATAAAAGAATCCAGTAAATATTCAGCGCTGTTCCCATAAAGAGCGGCAGTACATTCAGCAGCGCACCTTTTTTATATTTCGCGGCGATAAAGCATAGGGCGGCGAAAATAACAGGGAGCGTATCGTTCACATAACGGTTTCCGTAATGCGAGCCACCCATGGTTTTGTGTGCGGTAATTGCAATTAAATGAATCCAGAATAATGCCATTATGACGCTCAGCTTGATTCTATCCTCAGCATGACCGCGTAGCATCCCGATCAGCCAGTAGACGAAAAATGAGATGAGGATCGGACTGGCGAGGAACATACAAAATCCATCGGCATTTTGAAATTCGATTCGTCCGTTTTCGAAAAGCGGCAGCCGAAACAAATGACTGAAATTGGTTTTTATATATTCAAGGTTAAATTGTCCGGTTTGGACGCGCATAAATTCCGGCAAATAATTATGTCCAAATTCCGTAATACTGCCAAAACGCAGAAAATTCAAAAGCATATACGAAGCCGCAATGCAGCAAGCCGGAATCACCGCCGTAATATGGCTGTGAAGCATTTCGCGCAGCGGTTGCTGTTTGTATGCGTCATACAGCAGATACAGGATTACAATAATATAAAGAATTTGAAACGGCCGGCAGCCAACAGCACACGCCCATAGCGTAAAAGCTGCGCCTGCTTTGCCGCGTGCAGCGTAAAACAGAGCCGCCATCGTCAGCGTAAAGGCTAAGTTTTGAGCAATAAACCATACCCATGCATTGACGGAGGTGAAAAGCCAGTTGGAGCCGATTGTAACTAACAGCGCAAACAGCAGCGCTGCTTTTTTATCGGAAATCCAATGAGCCGCCAAACGATAGGCGTAAACCGCTCCGAAAATTGCCGATACAAAAGCAATCGTACCATCACACGAGTTCCAGCCAAGTGCAACAAACGGGAGCATCAAATAAGATGGGAACGGTGGAAAGCTCACAAAATATTTTCCGTGATAAATCGCAAGTTCCAGATACGGATAGTCCTGTCCCAAATCTAACCGCCCCTGCAACCATGACTGTGCTTGCAGAATGTAAGAATTATAAGGCTGTGCGGTGAAAAAAGGCTGATGGGTGACGATTTGCAATATCAGCAGAAGCATTGCAGCTATGACTCCGGCTAAAACGCAAAAGAAAAAGTTATTTCGTGTTGCTTTCAACGTTGATAATCCCCCTTTATTCAGAAAAAATAACGGTGAAATTGCGACCATTCCACCGTTTTATGAGTTTTTATACGTTAAAGCGGAACAGAACAATGTCTCCGTCTTTCATAACATAGTCTTTTCCCTCACTGCGTACCAGACCTTTTTCCTTTGCAGCCGTCATGGAGCCGCAAGCCATCAGGTCGTCATAATGTACAACCTCGGCACGGATAAAGCCCCGTTCAAAGTCGGTATGGATTTTTCCGGCGGCCTGCGGTGCTTTGGTGCCGTTGGTAATTGTCCATGCACGAACCTCCGGTTCGCCGGCAGTTAAGTAACTGATTAATCCCAATAGGGTATAGCTTGCCTTAATCAGCCGATCAAGACCCGATTCGCTCATGTTCAGCTCCTCCAGGAACATCGCGCGTTCTTCGCCGTCCAACTGGGCGATTTCTTCCTCGATTTTTGCCGAAACCGGCATTACCTGCGAATGTTCCGCAGCGGCAAATTCCTTGACGCGGTTGACAAATGCGTTTTGCTCGATTCCTTTTGCAAAATCGTCCTCCGCAACATTGGCAGCGTAAATAACCGGCTTCATGGAAATCAGGAAAATATCTTTCATGATTGCCATCTCGTCCTCCGTATACTCTAAAGTACGGGCAGGCTTGCCTTCTTCCATATGCGCTTTTACGCACTCCAATAAAGCCAATTCCACAGCTAACGATTTATCGCCCTTCATGGCTTTCTTTGTACGGTCAATCCGGCGTTCGATCATCTCCAGATCGGAAAAAATCAATTCAAGATTAATGGTTTCAATATCGCGGATCGGGTCAATCGAGCCGTCCACATGCGTAATGTTCGTATCCTCAAAACAGCGTACAACATGAACGATTGCGTCTACCTCGCGAATATGGGAAAGAAACTTGTTGCCGAGTCCCTCGCCTCTGGACGCGCCCTTTACCAAACCGGCAATGTCAACAAATTCAATGTATGCATGTGTAACTTTTTTCGGATGATACATTTCCGCCAGCTTGTCCAATCGCTCATCCGGGACATCAACGATTCCGACGTTGGGTTCGATGGTGCAGAACGGATAATTTGCGGATTCTGCTCCTGCCTGTGTAATTGCATTAAAAAGTGTGGATTTCCCGACGTTGGGCAATCCGACGATACCTAATTTCATTTTATCTTACATCTCCTTGATTTTACTGGTGTGCTCGCATTTATCATGTCGCGTTTAATATTGCTTCATTTGCTTGCCCGATTTCGGGTTTTTCTCGGACAAAATAATATAACTCATTTATTATATCATATTTATATGCATTTATCAATAGTTCAAATTATATTTTTCATTGATGGAGCGATGAAAAATTGAAACTGCATGAATATGCAGCTGTTTAGCGCTAAAAAAGAAAAGAACAACTATTCAAAGTCGTTCTTTTCTTGGTGCCGATGACCGGGGTCGAACCGGTACGGGAATTTCTTCCCACGGGATTTTAAGTCCCGGGCGTCTGCCAGTTCCGCCACATCGGCAAGCTTTCATAACAAAAATTATTATAACATATTTTAATCGGTCTGTCAAGTACTTTATCTCAAAAATATGTGCTTTTTTGTCAGTGATTTATCCATTGGAAAAGCCATATCGTCCGGTGAAAGACGATATGGCTTTTGTTGAATCAGCAGCAGGGATTGCAAGGCGGTTCGGGTTCGCAGCAATCGCAGCAGCAATTGTTGTTACCGCCGAAAATATTGCCGTTTCCACAGCATACCACCAGAGCAATAATAATTAAAATCCATATCCACTGATTATCAAAGCCGTTATTACAGCCTCCGAATAATCCCATAATAAAAACCTCCTTTTACATAATGGTATTGTATACTATGCAAAACGGAGGTTTTGTGTTACGAATTTATAATTTCGGATTCATGGAAAACATATACGCCCTCAGGAGTCTTGAAAGCATATAGCATGATGCTTTTCATGCCATGACGGCGGATTACGGTCATATAGCCTTTCGGAGTGGCTTCAATCGGGGAATAGGTTGCTCCCGGATAATGCGAGTCCACATATCGGGAGATGGCATTGTGCTGCTCCTTAAAACGTGTGCCATTGAAAATTCCTTTGCCGCGAACTGCACCGTATACGCCGATTGCGGCTGCCGATGCCAATAAGAATAACTGCTTCTTTTTCATGAAGGCTCATCCTTTCCTTTGCAATGATATTCGTTATAAACCTCACGCTTGGGCAAATCTCTGTCCAATGCGGCTTTTTTGATTGCATCCTTGGAGCTGTCGCCGTCAGCAATATACTTGTCTACATGCTCCCGAATACTGTAATTCTGCCACCATACTTCTTCCGGATTCGGTTCGGGTTCTTTGGCACATTCGACAACAAGAACATATTCGCCACGCGGGTTGTTTTCAGCATAATATGCCACAGCCTCATGAATTGTCAGTCTTAGAATTTCCTCATGCAGCTTGGTTAATTCACGCGCAATGGCAATTTTGCGGTCAGCACCGAAATATCGCTCCATATCGGCAAGTGTGTTGCGCAGCTTATGCGGCGCTTCATAAAAAATCAGCGTGCGCGAGTCGTTTTTGACGCTCTCCAAATGCTCGTTCCGATGCCGCTTATTCACCGATAAAAATCCCTCAAACGCATATCGCGCAGTAGACAGGCCGGAGAGAATCAGCGCGTTAATTCCGGCAACCGGGCCAGGAACAGAGGTGACGGTAATTTGATTTTCGATACAGAGCCGCACCAGATCTTCTCCGGGATCGGAGATTGCCGGCGTACCGGCATCGCTGACCTGTGCGACGTTCTTTCCCTCCAACAGCAAACGCACAATATATTCACCTTTTTCGGCTTTGTTATGCTCATGATAGCTTGTCAGCGGCTTTGAAATGCCAAAGTGATTCAGCAGCTGAAGCGTGCGCCGGGTATCCTCCGCGGCAATCATATCAACCGAGTTTAAAATTTCAAGACAGCGCGCACTGACATCGCCTAAGTTTCCGATCGGCGTTGCGCATAAATATAAGATTCCGGACATCATCCAAATCCTTTCTATCGTTCGGGAGCTGAGGACTCCCGATTGTAAATTTCGTTAATTTCTTGAGAATATTGTCCATCCTCATCGAAAATGTATAGCTGTTTCATCAACCGAAGCTCTGCTTTTCCGTTGCGCATGCCCTCGATTAACAAAAGATTCGGCTCTTTTCCGGGGCGCGGCGCAACAAACCGCAGCCGTTTCGGCTCAATTTTATATTTTCGCATCAAGCATAAAATATCGGTGAGCCTGGCAGGACGGTGCACCATATAGAATCTGCCCTTTGGGATCAGCAGCTCCGCGCTGACGCGGATTACGTCCTCTAAGGTGCAGAGAATCTCATGCCGCGATACCGCAATGGAGTCCGAATCGTTTTTTAAAGCAGAATCCTTTTTCATATAGGGCGGATTACAGGTGATTTTGTCAAATGATCCCTTGCCGTATTGCTGCACGGCGTTCTTTAAATCCCCCTCGGAAACCGTGATTCGCTCCGAAAGCGAATTGTATGCAACACTTCGGCGCGCCATATCCGCAATCTGCGGTTGAATTTCAAGCGCGCAGATTTCCGGAGTTTTGGTTTTGGCACTGAGCAGCAAGGCAACAATGCCGGTTCCGGTGCATAAATCCAACGTCCGTTTGGAAAGTGTGTCTTTTGCAAAATCCGAAAGTAAAACCGCGTCCACGCCAAATCGAAAGCCGGTCTTTTTCTGAATCAGAAATAAGTTATTCAGCTGTAAATCATCCAGCTGTTCATCCGCGTAAATCATTATTTATCAATGACTGCAAAGCTGATTTCGCCGGCGGCGGCAAGCTGACCGTCAACGGTCGCTTTAACATTTGCCTTACCCATGCCATGACGATAAGTCAGCAATTCCGCACTTAACTCCAGAACATCTCCCGGAATAACCTGACGGCGGAATTTGAAGTTGTTGATTCCGGTGAATACACCGATTTTTCCTCTGTTTTCCTCCATACCCAAGAGCAGAACAGCACCGACCTGTGCCAATGCTTCCGTAATCAATACGCCGGGCATGATGGGTTTGCCGGGGAAGTGTCCCTGGAAAAATGGCTCGTTCATCGTTACATTTTTGATTCCTTTAATGGATTTTCCCTCTTCCATTTCTGTGATTTTATCCACCAGAAGAAACGGATAACGGTGGGGGAGGATGTTTTGAATATCAGTAATATTTAGCATGTTGGTTCTCCTTTATGTTTTTTTATTAGATAACTATATAATCATCCGAATGTGCCGGTATGAAAATTCATCTGTTTTTCAATCTATGCAGGCGAGTTCTACTCCGCGCAGCGTAGCGGATGTTTGAGCCGGAATAGAGTGAAAAACAGATGAATTTTCATACCGGCATATTCTCGTTGCAGGATGCAATCTTCCCAAAGGCTTTTGATGTGATTATTATTTTATGGAGGCGAGTTCCGCGCAACGTAGCGGATGTTTGAGCCGCAATAAAATAATAATCACATCAAAAACCGTGCAGCACGCTTCGAACATTGACTTTTGAATCAATCCCGTATATAAGCTTTCTTATGAAAAATATGCGTTGTGTCGGTGACGGTATCAATGCTATCCAATGCAATTGCCGCACCTTTTACCACGCAATTCAGCAGATCATTTGCACGCGTGCATTTCACGCCGACCGCTTCTTCGATCTTTTGGTCTAAGCCGTAGATGATCGAGCCGCCGCCGGTGAGGATGATTCCGTCATCCAGAATATCTCCGTGCAGCTCTGGAGGGGTTTCCTCCAATACTTCCTTAATTCTTTCGGTAATATTATAAACAAAATCATCGAAAATACTGTAAATATCATCGGATGAAACGGTTACGGCACGTGGAAGACCTGTGACAACGCAAAGTCCTTTGGCTTCGCAGAATAACTCGTTTTCGCGTTGGACGACCGTACCGATTTCGCGCTTGATTCGCTCTGCGGTTCTGGGGCCTATATAGAGGTTGTATGCACGGCGCATATGGCGCTCAATCGCTTCATTAAATTCATCGCCGGCGATTTTTAAGGAACGGCTGACGACGATTCCGCCGAGGGACATTACGGCAATATCCGTTGTTCCGCCGCCGATATCGACCACAAGCGTTCCGTGCGCTCTGGAAATATCAAATCCGGCACCCAATGCGGCAGCAACCGGTTCTTCGATAATATAAATATCCTTTGCGCCGACCTCGCGTGCGGACTCAATAACAGCACGCTGCTCAACATCCGTTACGCCGCTCGGTACGCACATCATAATGCGCGGATGCCCTGCCGCCCGTGAAAGCACACGCCCCAGAAATATTTTTATCATTTCATTCGTTAGAGTGAAACTGGAAATCACACCGTCATGAAGCGGTCGGACCGCCTGAATATTCGGAGGGGTGCGTCCCAGCATTTCAAGCGCGGAGTTTCCGGCAGCATATACCTCGTTGGTATCAGTATTCACTGCAATGACTGTCGGCTCACTCAACACGATTCCCTTGTTTTTTATATAAACCTGCATCGTGGCGGTGCCGAGATCAATACTGATGTCGCTGTTAAACATATCTATTTCCTTTCTTGTGCGCTCGGATTTGTAGCTGTAAATTCAAGCTGCTTCAATATATTATACAACATATTTTTGCCGAACTCAATAGGTTTCCGATAATTTCAATATTTTTTGTGCATTTTTGTATAGAATATTCTCTAAATCCGATGGACTCAAGGAGAGAGCAGAGATCGCTGCGGCACTTTTTCCTTGATCCTCCCAGGGGGAGTCGGTGGCAAACAGGATTTTTTCGGAGCCGTGATTCCGGATAATTCGGAGCAGCTGTTCTTTTTCAATAAAAAATACAGTAAATGCCGTATCGAGGAAAATGGGTGTTCCGACCAGATATTGTTCGACACGATCCCAGTCCTTCCATCCGCCCAGGTGCGCGGCGATGATTTTATCACCTTTTACGAACTCCAACACATGCGCCAGACGATCCGGCGAACAGTGTACCGGCGGGGCAATGCCAATGTCGTTTCCGGCATGAAATACGGTATAAAGCCCAAGCTCTTCGCATTTCTTTAAAATACGAATACATTCGGGACTGTCTACGTAAAATTGCTGATATTCTGGGTGCAGCTTGATTCCTGCCATTCCGGCAGCCTTAATTTGCTCCAGAACCTCCTCCCAATCCTCTTGCAGGGGATGAAGTGAGCCGAAAGAAAAAATGCCGTCTTTTCCGTTGATTTCAGCGGCAAAACGATTAATGCTCGGCGTTTGGCGCGGCGTTGTGGCAATGGGAAGAACAACGGAATAATCAATATGATTTCTTTTCATGGAGTCTTTCAAGTCCGAAAGCGTAGCGCCGATTACGGCATGTCCCGGCGTTCCCTGAATTTTTAGAACGTTCCCCTCTAATATCTCGATCGTCCTTTTGGCAATCTTATCGGGAAAAATATGTGTGTGAAAATCAATGATCATAGGTGTAATCTCCGTTTCGTGAAGTCTTTCGATTCGTGAAAGGCTTGTTATTACTTCTATTATATCGAAATACAAAGCATTTGTCAAATTTTTTCTAAGAGAAAAGGGACTGAAAACTTTTTGTACGAATGGAATCGTATTGGTTTTTACAGTCCCTTAAATCTCAGTCAACGTCTTTTTGCATACTCAAGAATTTTATGATTCTGTGAGAAGTATTGAAGATTAGAATCAAAATACAGATGGGATATGCTGTCACCATCAACATTTTGACCGTTTTCAAATTTGTTTTGGCAATCCCAGGTGGTATCGACAATCACCCAACGCCCATCTACATAGACCTCGTTCCATGCGTGATTTTGAAAATCAGTATAGGTGTTTTCACTATTCCATTCTGTATCGTCGCCGATTCCCAATGCATAACCGGAAACAACATAACAGGGGATGTTCAAGCTGCGGCATAGCGCGGCATACAGCGTAGCGAACCCCAGACAAACCGCTTTTCGGTTTGCCACAACCTCAGTGGCATAGAAGGGGATCGTGGCGTCGGCATTGAGCCCGTCCTCGTCATAATATAAATAGGAACAAATCCAATCGTGCAATGCAACGGCTTTGTCATAATCATTATCGCAGGCGGCGGTCAGCTGCTGCGCGATGGATATAATCGAATCGTTGTTGCTTTGGATGGATGGCGTACTTTTGAGCGCTTCGGAGAGGGAGCGGTCTTTTTCATACATCGCCTTATTTGCTTCATAGACCGGTGAGGTTTCAAGGCTCCACAAGCCATTTTCGTCCCGTACCAAATGGATGAGATTCAAAACCCAGCTGGCAAATTGGCCGTATTCCTTTGCCCCGGCGAAAACAAGCATCTCTAAACGATTTTCATCGGTTTCGGGGATTTTTATGAATTTATTAAACTGCCCAGCAGTATCGGTACCCACTTGAGTCTGACCGAGCTGATTTTCAGCGGAATCGGAAAAGTTTACAATCAAGTGGCGTTTGGAGGCATCATTGACGATTCCGAATACCTGCACCTCTTTCCCGGATTCATCCATCATCACGCTGATGTTTTCGCGCGGATAAAAGGAAAGCATCGGACTGTTGGCGATATAGGCGTTCTGCGCTACATCGGAAGGATCAATCGGCAGCTCTTTGTGCGTAATTATAGCGTAGATTTCTGATGGGGTAGGGATGGACGCGGTTAATTCGGATAAGGATTGCGATGCGTCCGAAATCATCTGTACGGCGAGATGGTGCTGCTCCAACGCCGGAATGTAGGCAGAGATATTGTAAAAGAAGTCGGTTTTTGTATTCACGACGATGATGCCGATACAGAATAATAAACTAAAGAGAAAAAATCTTCTTACATGCTTCATCGGAATATACGCCCCTTTCTGCTGCACGAACCGTACGAATTTGGGTATAGTAAAAAGTGCTGCGACCTTATCATCATAAAGCCGCAGCACTCTTTTTACGAAATGGAGGCGCCACCCAGATTTGAACTGGGGCGTAAAGGTTTTGCAGACCTCTGCCTTACCACTTGGCTATGGCGCCGAATAAACAAAAGACGCAAGAAGCGCCTTTTGTCAATGAAATGGAGCGGAAGACGAGATTCGAACTCGCGACGTTCACCTTGGCAAGGTGACGCTCTACCACTGAGCCACTCCCGCGTATTGTCTGTAAAAACAGACAATGTGGTGCCTTCGGGTGGAATCGAACCGCCGACACAGGGATTTTCAGTCCCTTGCTCTACCGACTGAGCTACAAAGGCAAAATGGCGACCCGGATGAGGCTCGAACTCACGACCTCCAGCGTGACAGGCTGGCGTTCTAACCAACTGAACTACCGGGCCAGACATGGTGGGAGTTACAGGGCTCGAACCTGTGACATCCTGCTTGTAAGGCAGACGCTCTCCCAGCTGAGCTAAACTCCCATTTTGTCTGCCGTCTCTCAACGACGAGATTTATTATAACAGATCTTGAGGGTTTTGTCAACACTTTTTTTGAAATTTTTTTAATTTTTTTTCTTATTTCGGAAAATCCTGCACAATAGGGTAATAAAGCGCCCTCAATCAGATATAATAACCGAAATCATCACGGCTTTTTTCGTCCTCCTGCACCAAGTCGGCGATGGTGATTCCGTCAAGATAATTGTTGACGGTTTTATAAAGACCTTCCCAAAGCTTGATTGTCGGACAGGTTTCCGCACGGGGGCATTGATTGACATCATCCTCCATGCAGGCAACCGGCACCAATTCGCCCTCGGTAATGCGCAAAATATCGCCGATGGTATACTCATCAGGGCGGCGCAGCATTTTATAACCGCCCTGAGAGCCGCGCTGACTGCGCAAAAATCCCGCTTTGCTTAACATATTTACAATCTGCTCCAGATATTTTAAAGAAATATTCTGACGTTCCGCAACATCCTTAATCGAAACATTTCCGCCGTTGGAATGTTCTGCAATATCCAGCATCAAACGCACTGCATATCTTCCTTTTGTTGAGATTTTCATAGCTTCACTCTTAACTTCCTTCCTATTAAATGCCTATATACACCAATCCCAAAATTCATCCTGGACAAGCTCGCCGGTTGTTCCCTTGCTGAATTGCAGTTCGGGGTTCTTAGCGCTGACTTTCATGCCGGCTTCTACGGAATTAACAATAAAGGCGTTGCCGCCGATGGTAGCGTCATTGCCGATAACGGTTTCGCCGCCCAAAATCGTTGTTCCGGAATAAATCGTTACATTATTTCCGATGGTGGGGTGACGTTTTACGCCCTTGAGCTGCTGCCCTTTTCGGGTGGAAAGCGCACCTAACGTAACACCTTGATAAATTTTTACATTATCTCCGATGGTCGTTGTTTCGCCGATTACGATTCCGGTGCCGTGGTCGATAAAGAAATATTTTCCGATTGAAGCGCCTGGGTGAATATCAATTCCGGTAATGCTGTGTGCATGCTCCGACAGGATACGCGGAATCATCGGAACCTTCAAAAGCCAAAGCTCATGGGCTATCCGATAGACGGTAATGGCAAAAATTCCGGGGTAGGAGAAAATAATTTCATCCGTACTGTATGCCGCCGGATCTCCGTCATAGGCGGCTTGAATATCGGTGTATAAATATTCGCGGATTTTCGGGATTCTTTCCAAAAAATCATACACGATTTCTTCGGCTTTTTCGTTGGCTGCGGATTTTTTGCGGCTTCCACATAAATCCATATTTCCCAAAGCCTTGGCAACCTGTTTCTTTAAATTATACTCAATAAATTCCAGACGTTCTCCCAGCAAAAATTGTATATAATCGCTGCGCACGCGGTTTTTATCGAAAAATCCGGGGAAAAGCACCTTGCGGATTTCTCCGGTTACTTCAATTAAAAGATCTTTGTTGAGCATATTTTCAGCGTCAATTTTGCTTGTCAGACTATATTCGCCGTAGCTGTCAAGAATCGTATCTACCAGCTGTTCTACGCTTTTTGCCATATCGGCACCTCCCTATATTACAAAACTTTCGATTTCTATCACTGATTCATTGTACAATCATCTGTCATAAACCCTATCTGTTTAGTATGTATTATACCATTATGTAGGTTTAATGTCAATATTCTATGCGGAGAATCTTTCAAATTATGCATAATAAAAAGAAAAGAAGCCATCGGAGATGACCTCTTTTTGATAAAAACTAATGAGCATTGTACAAGCTTGCATAGAATCCGTTCTTTTTGAGCAATTCCTCGTGTGTGCCTTGCTCAACGATTTTTCCGAGATTCATTACAAGAATCAAATCCGCTTCGCGGATAGTGGAAAGACGGTGGGCGATGACAAAGCTGGTGCGCCCTTCCATGATTTTCAGAAATGCTTTCTGGATTCTCTGCTCGGTCATGGTATCAACATTGGATGTGGCTTCATCAAGAATCAGAATTTCGGGATCAAACAGCATCGCGCGGGCAATCGTGAGCAGCTGCTTTTGACCGCTGGAGAGATTTCCGCCGTCCTCTGCAATCATCGTGTCGTATCCCTGCGGCAGACGCTTGATAAAGCTATGAGCGGACGCTGCTTTTGCGGCAGCGATGATTTCTTCTTCCGTAGCGTCCTGCTTGCCGTACGCAATATTATCGCGTACCGTTCCGGAAAACAGCCAGGTATCCTGCAAAACCATGCCGAATGCTCTGCGCAGGCTGTCACGCTTTACGGAAAGGATATTCTGACCGTCAACCAGAATCTGACCGCTGTCGGGGTCATAGAAATTCATCAGAAGATTGACGATCGTCGTTTTTCCGGCTCCCGTAGGGCCTACGATTGCAATACGCTGTCCGGGCTTGGCGTTGATATTCAGATTCGTTATCAGCTCGGTATCTTTATTGTAAGAGAAGCTGACATTCTGAAACTCGACATGCCCTTCCGAAAGCATCAGATCATCCCTGTTTTCGTCACTGACTTCCGGAGTAATATCGTCCAGGGCAAAGATTCGCTGCGCAGCTGCCTGTGCGGATTGCAGCTGAGTCAGAATACTCGTCATATCGTTAATCGGTCGTGCAAATTGCGTTGCATAGATCAAAAAACTGGAGATAATACCGACCGATAAATGCCCGTTCAATGCAGCCAAGCCGCCGAGAACGCCTACGGAAATATAGGCGATATTGTTAATATATCGCGTGGTAGGGTTTACCAGCGAGGAATAGAACTGCGCTTTTTGTCCGCAGTCATAGAGACGGCTGTTGATTTGGGAAAAGTTTTCGGCACTTCGGGCTTCATAGCCGAATGCTTTTACGATTTTCAGATTCGAGATGGTTTCGGAGGAATATCCGTTCAGTTCTCCGGTGGTTTGCGCCTGTTTTATAAACATTTTTCCCGAATTTGCGGCGATGGCTTTGGATACGAAGAAGCAGATAATCGTAATCGCCACAACGCATACGGTAATTTTTGCACTGAGCATGAACATCAGCACAAGTGAGCCGACAACGGTCACGATTCCCGAAAAAACCTGGGTGATTCCTTGCAGCAGACCTTCCGAAACGGCATCAATGTCGTTGGTAAGGCGGCTGATGGTATCGCCGTGGGAATGGGTATCGAAAAATTTCAGCGGCAGTTTTTCTATTTTGAAAAATGCGTCCCGTCTGATTTTTTCGATGGTTCTGTTGGAAAGCACATTTGTGAAGAACGTCATAACCCATGTGAAAACGCCGTTTAGCAGATATACGGCAAGTAAAATCGCGCAAAATTTCGTAACCATGGAAAAATCGACTTCATTTTGACCTTTGATAAAATCAATTGCACGACCGGAGATATAGGGCGCGATTAATGCGAAAGCATTGGCAATCAGCGCGGCAAGAATCAATGCAGCCATAATCCCCTTGTATTCTGCGGTATACGCATATAATTTGCGGAGCGTGTTATTTTTTTTCATTCTAAATTTCATTCCTTTCGCGAGAGATTCCGTCAATTAAGCTGTTCCTGAGAAACGCAGATTTCTCTGTAAACCTCGCATTGCTCAACCAGTTCCGCATGCGTTCCTTGCCCGACAATTTTGCCATCGTCCAGAACGATAATTTTATCTGCATCCTTGACGGTATTGACACGCTGAGAAACGATAATTACGGTTTGATGTGCGGTATCGTCCTTGATTGCATGACGAAGTCTTGCGTCCGTTGCAAAGTCGAGAGCGCTGGCGCTGTCATCCATAATCAGAATCGGGGATTCCTTAATTAATGCACGGGCGATTGTCAGACGCTGCTTTTGACCGCCGGAAAGGTTGTTGCCGCTTTGGGAAACAACGGTGTTATAGCCGTCCGGCAGACGCTCTGTAAATTCACTCGCCTGTGCGGTATCGCATGCTTTTTTCATATCGGCTTCCGTTGCGTCGGCTTTTGCCATACGCAGGTTATCTGCAATCGTTCCGGTGAACAGGTTGGCGCGCTGCTGAACAATTGCGATTTCATCACGCAGCTGCTGTTCGGAGTAATCCTTAATATTAATGCCATTGAGCAGAACTTCTCCCGCGCTGACATCGTAGAAACGGGGAATCAGACTGACAAGCGTCGATTTTCCGGAACCGGTTCCTCCGATAATGCCTACCGTTTCGCCGGCGTTGATTTTGAGATTTGCATTTTCCAGGGACGGTACGCTGCTTCCGGGATAGGTCATGGAAACGTTCTTCAACTCAATGCACGGTGCGCCGGCCACCGGTGTTTTCTGACCTGCACCGTATTGGATGAAAGGCTCGGCATTCAGCACCTCGCACACACGTCCGGCAGACGCATAGGCTTTTGTATAAAGGACAACAAGGTTCGCCACGATGATCATGGCATTTAAGATTTGAGTAATATAGTTGATGAATGCGATAATTTCACCCTGCGAAAGATTGCCGGTATTAACGCGGATTCCGCCTAATTTGATTACGGCGATTACGGCGAGATTCATGATGATTGCCGTTGCCGGATTGGTCAGCGCCGCGATTTTTCCTACGCGGATCGCCGTATCGGCATATTGCTTATTGGCGTCGGAGAAACGTTCTTTTTCGCGGCAAACTCCGGCAAAAGCGCGGATAACGCGAACGCCGGAAAGGTTTTCGCGCAGAACAAGCGTCAATGCGTCCAGCTTTTTTTGAACGGATTGATAAAGCGGAACGGCTTTGAACATTACGAGAAACAAGACCAGGATGAACAGCGGAATCACGATCATGAAAATGATTGATAATTTTAAATCAATTGCCATTGCCATCACCAGACCGCCGATACAAAGAAACGGAGCGCGAATGACAAGACGAATCAGCATCGCAACGGCTTGCTGCAATTGGTTGACATCGCCGGTAATACGGTTAATGAGTGAGGAGGTACCGAACTTGTCCAGATCCGTACAGGAAAAAGAACCAATTTTTTTATACATGGCATTTCGAACATCGGTGCCGAAACCCTGGGAAGCGATGGATGCGCTATATTGGCAAACGAGAGCAAAAAGATAGCCGCAGGTGGCGATAATCAGCATTGTGATTCCCATCTTAATGACGTATGGCCGGTTTGCCATATTGATTCCTTTATCAATAATCATTGCCATCAGGGTAGGAATTAAAAGCTCAAGAACCGCCTCTCCCAGCTTAAAGACCGGCCCAACAGCGAGCTGAACGCGATAGGGCTTTAAAAAAGACAATAGTTTTTTCATGAATTGAATCCTTTCATATACTTTTTATCCGGGCAGTTATACACAGCGTTCCGAATCGGAAATTCATCGCAGCGCATCGTATCATTGCCTAAATTTTCATTTTATTTGATTATATCATTTTCGTACAAAGTAGTCAAGACTCCGGGGGACTTTTCGGCATAATTGCGAAAATATCGGAAGTATCCGGCAATGAATTTATATCACCTCTCTTTTTCATTATTTTGATTCTTTCTCTCTGCTTTTTTTCTTTTTTGCCGAAACGGTAAATACGCTACTTAATTTTTTGATAAAATTCAATACATTTTCCAAAAAATAAAATAAATTGCGTATACATCCATAAATTTTGAGATGGAACAAATTTGTAGATTGCCCTGCGGCACCAATATTGACAAGCCTTGATTTTTGGTATATAATATTAGCTTGAAAGGATGAATTTTTATGGATTTTGTCGCAATTGATTTTGAAACTGCCAGCTCGGCATATACCAGCTTGTGCAGTCTGGGAATTTGCGTGGTGAAGAATAATCGGATTACGGAACGCAAGGAGTTTTTTATCAAACCGGTTCCGTTTGAATTTCAAGAATATAATATCAAAATTCATGGCATTACGCCTGAAACGGTGATGTATAAACCGACATTTGACAGGTATTGGCCGCTGATTCGGCCCTATCTTGAGGGACAGACTGTGATTGCACACAACACTGCGTTTGATATTACGGCGCTATGCGCGACACTGGATTATTACGGGATTGCATATCCCGTATGCGATTATCTGTGTACGGTGAAGCTGTCGCAAAAGGCATATCCCGATCTGAAAAGCCATAAGCTGAATAATTTATGCGAGGCTTTGGGAATTTCTTTTTCGCATCATCAAGCCTATGATGATGCCTATGCCTGCGCACAGGTTCTGCTGCGTATTTTAAAGGATTACAATCTGCACACGCCATCGGAGCTATCGGAGCATTTCCATGTTTCAGTAGGTCGGTTGTATCCGGGGTGTAAGGTTGATACCACGCAGAAAAAGAAAAAGCGTTCAAGCACGAAAAAAACGGTTATTTCGCATTAAAGTTTTGTGAAAGGGTTAGGGATTATTGTTTTGAAAGCAAGGATTTTGGAGATATTAAAAAAACATGACGGATATGTTTCGGGAGAAGAAATCAGCCGCGAGCTTTCAGTTTCGCGCTCGGCGGTGTGGAAGCATATTCGGGCATTGAAGAATGAGGGGTATCGGATTTCCTCTGTAACCAATAAGGGGTATCGTCTGGAGGAATGTGATGTTTTGAATCGGGCGGAGATTTCTGCGGCATTGCATACGGATTTTATCGGTCAAAGCTTATTTTGTCTGGAGGAAACGGACTCAACGAATAATGAATGTAAGCGGCACAGTGATCTGCCGGATGGGACGGTCTTTGTGTCGGAGGTACAGACCGGCGGAAAGGGAAGACGCGGAAAAAATTGGGCGTCACCGCGCGGCGTCGGAGCGTGGTTTTCGATTTTGCTGAAGCCGGAGCTGCGCCCGGAGGAGGTTTCGCGGATTACTTTAATTGCCGGATTGGCAGTGTGCCGCGCGATTGGGGATTCGGCGATGATTAAGTACCCGAATGATGTTGTGATCGGAACAAAAAAGGTTTGCGGAATTTTGACGGAGCTTTCGGCGGAAATGGATTTTGTGAATTACATTGTTTGCGGAATCGGGATTAACGTGAATACGCCGTCATTTGAGGAGGAATTATCGGAGCGCGCAACTTCAATACTGATTGAAACGGGTCATCCCTATTCCAGAGCGCAGCTGATCGGAGCAGTTTTGACGGAGTTTGAAGCGTTATACCGCGACTTTTTACAAAACGGTTTATCCGGAATTATGAAAGAATATCGCTCGCGCTGTGTTACGTTGGGGAGTGAGGTCACGGTGACTTATAATAAGGAATCTGTTCGCGGAAAATGTACGGATATTCGCGAAGATGGCAGTATTGTCATCCGAACGGAGGACGGGGATTTGACGATCAGCTCCGGCGAGGTATCCGTGCGCGGTATTTATGGCTATGTTTAAGATCAAAAAAAGGATGTCACTCAGTGACATCCTTTTTAATGATCATTTTATTTTCCCGGCTTAAAGAATGACGGTACGTCAATGTTGCTCATTCCGGGTCTGAGCTTTCTTGAAAAGATGGAATCATCATCGGAAACGGAGGAAGAAAAGCTGGAAGGCGTTCTTCTCTCGGTTCTCGGAGTGCTTGTACTATCGGATGCTGAAAACTTCGGTACATTTCTCTGGAAGTCATCCATAATGCTATCCTTTTTACGCAATGAACCGTTGTTCAAACCGGTTGCAATCAATGTAACCTTGATCTCATCCTTCAGACTGTCATCCATTGCTGTTCCGACAATAATGTTTGCTTCTTCGGATACCATCTCACGAACAATTCCGGAAACCTCGCCCATATCTACCAATGAGAATTCGCTGCCGCCTGTGATGTTCAGCAATACGTTGGTTGCACCTTCGATGCTGGTTTCGAGTAACGGACTTTCGATTGCAGCGCGTACAGCATCTTGCGCAGCGCTTTCGCCTTTGCCGATACCGATACCCATATGAGCAACGCCGCTGTCTTTCATAATCGTTCTCACGTCTGCGAAGTCGCAGTTCATAATACCTCTTTGTGTAATAACCTCAATGATTCCCTGTACGCCTTGACGAAGAACATCGTCTGCAAGCTTGAAGGAGTCGTTAATAGTTACTTTCTTGTCAGCAATTTTCAAAAGCAGATCGTTGGGGATGGTAACAATTGCGTCTACTCTTTCTGCAAGCTGCTTAATTCCTTCTTCTGCATTTCTCATTCTCTGAGGTCCTTCGAAGAAGAAAGGCTTGGTAACAACCGCAACGGTGAGGATACCCAGGGATTTTGCAGCTTCTGCAATAATAGGAGCCGCACCGGTACCGGTACCGCCGCCCATGCCGGCTGTAACAAAGACCATTTCGGCATCTTTAACGATGTTCTTGATCTCATCCTTTGTTTCTTCGGCTGCTTGTCTGCCAACTTCGGGCTTTGCACCTGCACCTAAGCCGTTTGTCAGCTTAGTACCGATTTGCAAAACTGTCGGAGCTTTTACGCTGGACAGCTGCTGTGCATCTGTATTGACGCAGATAAACTCTGCTTTGGTTACTCCTGCTTCAATCATTCTGTCTACCGCGTTATTACCGCCGCCGCCGACACCGATTACTTTGATTCTTGCGCCTTCTATTGTATTGTTTTCTTCTAAATCTATAGGCATACTCATTTATATATCCTCCTTCGTGGTTTCGAACCCCTCGAGCCTATGAGGGTACTATACACATACTAATACTATTTTACTATGTTTTTGCATTTAATTCAATAGTTTTTTGAAAACTAATTTCAGAAAATGTGAAAAATATCAGCCTGATTTTTAGGAATTTTACACAAATTTGCTGGTTTTTAAGCCTTTTAAGGTGTATATACAGCCTGTTCGGGGTTGCTTAAGTCCATTGTGCCGCGTGCATTTTCCTTTAAAGAGCCGCTTGTGATTGCAGCCTTAAACATCCGCAGCTTCTTATCCAGCTCCAGCATACTGCCGCATGAAACATCAATCATGCCCTTATAATTGAAGCGAATATCCGTGATTTCCGATAAATCCACATACAACACATCCATCAATTGATCGGTGGCGGACATGGTTTTTAAAAAGACAGACAAAGCCTCCTGCTTTTCTGTGTCATTTAATTCAAAACGTCGTCCGACCGTATAATCGGATGGCTCAATTCCGCGGATTAAGGGAATCCCGTTAATCGGAAAGGAATTGGAATCATCCAACACCTTTAAATCGGCATTGAGAATGACTTGCTTGCCGTTACTTTCGAAATATGCCGCAGTTTCACATTCCTTGATATTGACATAGAGCGTCGGCGGAATCAGCGCTTTGCTGACGGTCACTTCATCAATATAGGCAATGCTTTTGAGCCGATTTTCAATGGTTGAACTCCAGGTGGCAAACAGATTCTGTCCGACCACATCGCCGACACAGGCGTTAATCTGATCCAGTGTGACGATATTATTCCCGGAAACCGAGATGTTTCGAATATTGAAAATCGGCGTTACAAATAAAAGCACAATAATTAACGCAACCGAAAGAACCGCTATAACAGCCGCGCGGATACGCAGGATTCGTAAACGGCGTTTTTTTCGCCGGCTGTTGTAGCGCTTGGTTGATTCACGTCCTTTGTTTTTTGTTTCCATGATTTACGCATCACTCACTAACCCTTTTGATTATTCCGCCGCAGGAAGCAATGCAGGTTTCGATTGCTTCATAGCCGCGATCTATGTATTCCGTTCCCCAAATTTCACTTTCACCATCCGCCGCCAATGCCGCAAGCACCAACGCCGCACCGCCCCGAAGCTCACGCGCAATCAGCTTGGCACCGGTCAGTTTTTTTACGCCGCGCACAACGGCGCTGCGTCCCTCTACCTTAATATCGGCGCCCATACGAATCAGTTCATCCACATGCTGAAAGCGGTTTTCAAAAATCGTTTCCGTAAAGACGCTGGTTCCGTCCGCAACGGCTGCCGCCGCCATAAACGGGGATTGAATATCCGTTGGAAATCCGGGATAAGGCATCGTTCTTAACATCCGAATCCCTTTTAAGCGACCGTTGGATTTCAGATGAATGGTATTGTCGGTTGTTTTCAGACTAACGCCCATATCGCGCAGGACATGCAGCATTGCACCCATGTGCAGGGGTTCGGTATCTCTCAGAAAGACCTCGCCATCGGTAATCGCGCCGGCGGCTAAGTAGGTTGCCGCAACGATTCTGTCGGGCATGACGGTGTATTCCGCGCCGTGAAGCCGCTGCTTAACGCCTTCAATTCTGATAAGCCCCGTACCGGCACCACTGATTTTTGCCCCCATTAAATTCAAAAAATTCGCTAAATCCGTAATTTCCGGTTCACGGGCGGCATTGGATATGTACGTTTCTCCGTCCGCATAGACAGACGCTAGCATGATATTTTCCGTAGCTCCGACGCTCGGAAAGTCCAGATGAATATTTGCGCCCGTCAGCTTTTTTGCTTCGCAGTGGATATAGCCGTGATCCTCGCTGATTTCCACGCCCAGTTCCTTTAATCCCTTTAAATGCAGATCAATCGGTCTGAGTCCGATCGGGCATCCGCCGGGCATACTGACAATCGCGCTCCTGCATCGTGAAATGATAGCGCCCAGAAAAATAATGGAGGAACGCATTTCGCGCATTAAATCCTCGCAGATTTTACAGCCGCAAAACTCTGTGGGATTTACCCGGATTGTGTTTCCGTCGCGGTATACATTGTAGCCCAGGCGTTTGAGAACTAAGTCCGTTTTATGAACGTCCCGAAGCCGTGGTGCATTGTGAATGATACATTCCCCGTCCGCTAAAACGGTCGCTGCAAGGATGGGGAGAACCGCATTTTTTGCTCCTTGAATTTTGATTTCGCCCAAAAGCGGATTTCCGCCTTCAATGATTAATTTATCCACCTTTGACACCTCACATCCATAACATTGATTCTATGAGTATAGTATGTGAGGACGGATTATTTGGTGACAAAACCGTATTGTCATTATACCATACAACCGCAGCATTTTAAAGGGGATATGTGAAAATATAACACTTTATTAATACAATTGTAATAAAAGAATGTCGAAAAAAGAGGCTGCTGCGCAAAAACACAACAACCTCTTGCTTTTTTGATTCTATCACGGCTGTTTGCCGATGTAAGCCAGGATACCGCCGTCTACATACAGAATGTGACCGTTTACGGCATTGGACGCATCGGAAGCTAAGAACAGTGCAGGGCCACCCAGTTCATCGGGGTTCAGCCATCTGCCTGCCGGTGTACGGCTGCAAATGAACTGGTCGAACGGATGTCTGGAGCCGTCTGCCTGTGTTTCTCTTAAAGGCGCGGTTTGCGGTGTTGCAATGTAACCCGGGCCGATACCGTTACATTGGATGTTCTGCGCACCGTACTCAGCACAGATATTTCTTGTCAGCATCTTTAAGCCGCCCTTTGCAGCAGCGTATGCGGAAACGGTTTCACGACCCAATTCCGACATCATGGAACAGATGTTGATGATTTTTCCGTGACCCTTTTTGATCATGGAAGGAATAACAGCCTTTGAAACGATAAACGGAGCGTTTAGGTCAACGTCGATTACCTGTCTGAACTCGTCAGCCGTCATATCGCACATCGGGATTCTCTTGATGATTCCGGCATTGTTTACCAGAATATCAATTACGCCGATTTCCTCCTCGATTTTCTTTACCATATCCTGAACCATAGCCTCGTTGGTAACGTCACATACATAACCGGTTGCGTCGATACCGTCTTTTTCATAAGAAGCTAAGCCTCTGTCAACAAATTCCTGCTTAATATCGCAGAAAACAATTTTAGCGCCTGCGGCAGCGTATGCCGAAGCGATACCATAGCCGATACCGTAGGATGCGCCTGTAATCAGCGCAATTTTTCCTTCAAGGCTGAATGTCTTTAAAATATCCATTGGATTTTTCCTCCTTAAAAATAAATCAAATTATATTACACCAAAGGGGTCGGGCGATAGATCAGATGCATGAAGTTTCCCTCAATATCTCTGAACCAATATGTCTTTAAACCTTTGGCATTTTCCGATACATCATGTACCTCTTCCACTCTTTCATCCGCCTTGAGCAGCGGAACGAGCTCGTCAAAGCTTTGTGAATCCACGGATAGGGCGATGTGCCGGATGCCGGCGGAGCGCTCAATATCCGATGGCTTGTCCGCTTCGGCTGTGACAAATTCAATCATGTCACCGCTGGGAAACGCCAGAAAATATGTACCCTTGCCGTTATCATAAACGATTTGACCGCCGAACATTTTCAGATACCAGTCCTTTAATGCGGCTGTGTCGTGCGATACGATCGCAATATGCTCAATACCCTGTACCAAAATCTTCACTCCCTCTCTTTTTAATATAATCCCATTATAGCATACATTTCGTGAAATTACAATAATAAAATCTTAAATTTATGCAAAAATCGGTAAATCCTACGGGAGCTTACCACCTATTCATTTTCGAGCAGCGGTTCGTCCGAAGGCTCCGCACAGAATTTTTTTCGAAAACGGCTGGGCGACATGCCTTTATATTTATCGAATATTTTAATGAAATAGCTGCTGGAGGAAAAGCCGGTTGCATAGGCAATCTCGGTAATATTCCGATCTGTGGAGGTCAGCAGCTTCTCCGCTTCTGTGATCCGCACAAAGTTCAGATAGTCATTGAAGCTTTTATTCATGATTTGCTTAAAGATCCGCGAAAAATAACTGTAGCTCATATTTGCGAGCCGCGCCATCGACTCGGCTGAGATTTCCTCGGGATAATGATTGGCGATGTAGTCCAAAACCACCTGCATGTTTTGGATATGCTCCGAGGTCATGGACGAGGTACGAGGGAGGTGAATCCCGTTATTGTTCCAATATCGCAGAATCCATACGAATATCCGATAAATATCCGAGCGCAGTGCCAGTTCAAATCCGCTTTTGCGATCATCAAATTCTTTCAGCGCATCATACATCAGATGGGGAATATCCGTTGCACAAATTTCGGAATGGGGAAATATTTTCTGCGGCGTCATGTCGTTCATCGTAAAAGGCAGGACGTATTTCACTTCGAAAATATCCAGTGAGGAATCGTAAAGCAGCTCCGGCTCGAAACGAAGGACGATGTAACGTCCGCCGCCCTCAGAGATGCAATCAATGGAATGAACCTCGTTTGAGTTAATCACCAGTAAATCTCCGGTAAGAAATTCATATTTTTGATTATTCAGAACGACACTGAAAACGCCGCTCAGACAATAGATTAATTCAATATAAGAATGATAGTGCGCCATGCAGCAGCGATGAATGTGATCGACTCCTTGAATGTGGCATACTATTTTTTGTGTAATTCCGACGCGTTGAGGTTTGGGTTCTTGAAATGCTTCAGTCATAATTGTACTCCGTTCTGCCGTTTCTGTATCGGAAACAGCTGCTCAAATGATAAGAAATTTTTGTGTTTCTGTTTAGACAAAATAGTGATATTTTTTTGAAAATTCATTATATCACATTCTGTCTGAAAAATCTATATTTTTCAAGAAAATCGCTGTAAAACAGACAAAATGCACAATTATATGCTGAATGAATTATATATATTTGACATGAGCATAGAAAAAGATGGACGCGGTATCGGACGGGAGAAAGAGCGAAAACACAGCAAAATATTCTTATGATAAAATTTATTTATCGTATCATTACCATAGAGGAAATGATATACTTAGGCTATAAAGAACATATGAACATTTCCGGAAAAGGTGAAACTTCATCTGTTTTTGAGTCTATGAAGGCGAGTTCCGCACATCGCAGCGGATGTTTGAGCCGCAATAGATTTAAAAACAGATGAAGTTTCGCTCCGGCGTTACACTCAGTATATTATTTTTAAAATATAAAAGAAAGGAATGTGAAAAAGATGGAGAAAGTTTTAAAGGCAGGAGTTGTAGGCTGCGGAGGAATTGCGAACGGCAAGCATCTTCCGGCAATCAAGAAAATCAAAGAGGTGGAATTGATTGCATTCTGTGATATTATCGAAGAAAGAGCAAAGAAAGCCGCGGAGGAATATGGCGTTGAGGGCGCAAAGGTTTATACGGATTATCAGAAGATGATTGACAGCGAAAGCTTTGATATTGTCTATGTTCTGACCCCAAATAAGTCACACTCACCGATCAGCGTCTATGCATTGGAGCATGATTGCCATGTTATGTGCGAAAAGCCGATGGCAAAGACTTATGCGGATGCACAGCTGATGCTTGACGCGGCAAAGAAAACGGGCAAGAAACTGACAATCGGTTATCAGAATCGTTTCAGACCCGACAGCCAGTACATGAAGAAAGCTTGCGAGCGCGGTGATTTGGGTGAAATTTATTACGCAAAGGCACATGCCGTAAGACGTCGTGCAGTGCCGACATGGGGCGTATTCCTAAATGAAGAAGAACAAGGCGGCGGTCCGTTAATCGACATCGGAACGCATGCATTGGATCTGACGTTATGGATGATGGATAATTATAAGCCGAAGTCTGTCAAGGGCAGCGTCTTTAAGAAGCTGGGTGATCAGACGGAAACCGGAAACGCATGGGGTGACTGGGATCCCGAAAAATATACGGTAGAGGATTCGGCATTCGGTTTCATTCAGATGGAGAACGGTGCGACAATCGTTCTGGAGAGCAGCTGGGCATTGAACACATTGGATGTCAAGGAAGCAAAATGCACGCTTTGCGGAACAAAAGCCGGTGCGGATATGGAGGATTCACTGCGTATCAATTCGACCGATTTTGGTAAGCTGACAACATTGAAGCCGGAATTGGGTGCCGGCGGCGTAGACTTTTATGACGGAGAAACCGTCAGCGCGGCAGATGTCGAGGCAAGACAGTGGATTGACGCAGTTTTAAATGATACGGAGCCGACCGTAAAGCCGGAGCAGGCAATTGTGGTAACACGGATTCTGGAAGCGATTTATGAAAGTGCAAAAACAGGAAAAGAGGTAGTATTCAATGATTAAGGTAACAGTATGGAACGAATATCGTCATGAGCTTGAAATGGAGCATGTCGGCAAGGTTTACCCCAAGGGGATTCATGGCTGTATTCAAGAACTTTTGGAAACCAATGAGGATATTGAAGTCAGAACAGCAACCTTGGATGAGCCGGAGTGCGGCTTGACGCAGGAGGTTGTGGATGATACCGATGTTATGATTTGGTGGGGACATTGTGCGCATAACGAAGTTCCGGATGAAATCGTAGACCGCGTTCAGCAGGCGATTTTAAAGGGTATGGGACTGATCGTACTCCATTCCGGACACCATTCGAAGATTTTCCGCCGCATGATGGGAACAACCTGTGATTTGCGTTGGAGAGATAATGATCGTGAGAGAGTTTGGTGTTGTAATCCGGCACATCCGATTGCTGCCGGAATCCCGGAATATTTCGAGCTGGAGCATGAGGAAATGTACGGCGAGCATTTCACGATTCCGAACCCCGATGAAGTCGTATTTATGGGATGGTTTGCCGGCGGCGAGGTATTCAGAAGCGGCTGTACATTCTACAGAGGCTGCGGAAGAATTTTCTACTTCCAGCCCGGACATGAGGAATTCCCTACATATTATAATGAGTATGTGCAAAAGATTCTCGTAAATGCGGTACGTTGGGCAGCACCGACTTATCGCCTGGAGAATACCGGCTGTCTGCATGCAACGGAAATCCCCGAAAATAAGTAAAATGTCAAAATCGTTTTATTATAAGTCCATATATCACTTGAAAAAGCATGTCCCATATGATATAGTAGGGATAGAAAAGGCTGAATAGCATTTGTTTTTGAGAAAGGAATTGAGAGTTATGAATTTAAGCGTAATGTCACCGGTATTAAATCAAATGAGCTTAGAGGAAGCATTGGCTTATTTAAGCAGCCTGGGCGTTGATTCCGTTGAGATGGGTGCCGGCGGTTATCCGGGAAAGGCACATGTTGACGCGGCAGATTATCTGGCTCATCCGGAAAAGATTGAGAATTTTAAAAAGTTATTGGAAAAATATAATTTAAAGCTGTCTGCGATTGCGTGTCACGGAAATCCGGTTCACCCGAACAAGGAGATTGCACAGCGTTATCACGATGAGTTTGTGGCAGGAATGAAGCTTGCCGTTGCAATGGGCTGCGAGACAATCATCGGTTTTTCGGGCTGTCCGGGAGATTGTGAAAATTCGGAAAGACCAAACTGGGTAACCTGCGCATGGCCGGAGGACTATACAGAAACTTTGGAATGGCAGTGGAATGAGGTGCTGATTCCGTACTGGAAAAAGACTGCGGCACTGGCTAAGGAAATCGGCATTAAGAAAATTGCTTTTGAGATGCATCCGGGATTCTGCGTTTATAATCCGCTGACACTGATGAAGCTCAGAGAGGCGGTAGGCGATATTATCGGCGCAAATGTGGATCCGAGCCACTTGTTCTGGCAGGGGGTAGATCCTTGCGAGGCAATCAAGTATCTGGGTTCGGCAATCTATCATTTCCATGCAAAGGATACCAAGATTGACGCACATAACACGGCGGTTAACGGCGTATTGGATACACGCAATTACGGCAATGTTCTGGAAAGAAGCTGGGTATTCAGAACGGTAGGCTACGGTCACGGGGCAGAGGTATGGAATAATATTATCAGTACCTTAAAGGCGGTAGGCTATGACGGCGCAATCAGCATTGAGCATGAGGATGGCTTGATGTCGCCGAAAGAGGGACTGGAAAAGGCAGTTGCTTTCTTAAAGAATGTTTTAATTTATGAAAATGCCGGAGAGATGTGGTGGGCGTAAGCGTTACCGCATACGGAATGGAGGATTAGGATTCAAATGAAGCATATTGGAGCAATAATTGGTTTTGGCGGAATGGCGTCACACCATTTTGACAGTTTAAAGGATTATGATCGGTGCATGTATAAAGGCGTTTACGATGTTAATTCGGAACGTGCAAAGGTTGCTGAGGAAAGAGGGATGATTGCCTATCCGTCAAAAGAAGCATTATTGGCGGATGATGAGGTAGAGTTTGTTTTGATTGCCACGACAAACGAGGCTCATAAGGAGCTGGCGATTGAGGCGATGGCAGCAGGAAAGCATGTCATTTGTGAAAAGCCGGTTACCATCAATTCAGCGGAGCTGGAGGAGATCATGGCGGCGTCCAAGAAATACGGCAAGGTCTTTACGATTGATCAGAACAGACGAACAAACCCTGATTTTCTACTGATGCGCAAACAGGTTGAAAGCGGAATTTTAGGCGAACCGTATGTCATTGAATCCAGAGTGGAAGGCTCGCGCGGCATGCCGACCGGATGGCGCACGATTAAAGCGTTGGGCGGCGGAATGATGCTGGATTGGGGCGTTCATCTGATTGACCAGATTATGTACATGGTTCCCGCAAAGGTGACAAACGTATATTGCAGAATGTTTAAAATTCAATATCCGGAGGTTGATGATAATTTCCACTTGACGCTGTTGTTTGAAAACGGCTTAACCGCACATATTGAGGTTGCGACCAATAACTATATTGCGCATCCGCGCTGGTATGTACTTGGCAAGCAGGGAACACTGCAAATTGACGATTGGGACTGCAAGGGCAAGATTGTTCGCTGTACCGATAAGGAAGATGTCTGGGGCGAGGAAATTATTTATACAAAAGCCGGCCCGACCAAAACAATGGCACCGCGGAATGAAAATTCTACAGAAACCATTGAAATTCGGGATGAGAATACAGAGCCGTATAATGATATGATTCCGGTCTATAACCAGTTTATGGATGCAATTGAGGGCAAAGCACCGCTGAAGATTCAGCCGGAGCAAGCGCTGCGCGTTATGAAGGTTATGGAAGCGGCATTTGAGTCCCACGAGAATCAAACGGCAGTTCATACTTGTATTTAATTGAATAGAACATTGAAAAAACAGGGAGCCGATGACTAATAGGCTCCCTGTTTTCGGTAAGGAATAAAAAATACATCTGTTTATTTGTTCGATGAAGGCGAGTTCCGCACATGCGGATGTTTGAGCCGTAATCAAATGAAGAAACAGATGTATTTTTATAAGCCCCTTTTTTATAGTTCACGATTCATCTGATAAATTTTCGAAAGGGCAATGTTCATGAGCAGGACGGAGATCATCAGGCTGATAATAATCGGAATATTACCGAAAAGCATAGAGCATATCAGCGAGAGAATCATCGGCAGTCCTCTGGAATAGAGAGAAAGCTGATAGACCTTTCCGAAGCTCAGTTTCTTTCCCGAAAGCAAGGAACGGGAGAAAAAGAGCGACACGATTCCTGCAACAATCAGCGCGCTGAGCATAAATCCGCCTGCTAAAAAGACAAGCGAGAAAAACGCGGAAATCACGATGATAATCTTTACAATATTTTTATAGGCATATAAAGAATCCTTGGTAAAGTGTACCGATTCCCCCTGGGTTAAATCGGTATAGGGAACTTCTATAACTTGTTTCCCGGATTTTGTAATCATGCTGTCGCTGTCAAACAAGATTCCGTGCGCTGTCTTTCCGAAGTCGTCCTTAGATAATTGCTTGTCGGTTTCAATCATTAGTTTAAAGCCGGAAAAGTCAAAATCAAAGGTGCTTTCGCTTTTCAGCGTTCCGTTATCGAAAGTAAATTCCGGCACGTTTTCGGCATAGTAGCGGCCAAGTATATCATAAAGTTTGATAGATCCGGAAATGAGCATAACGGAGGAGAGCAGCATCAGTATTATAATGTATAATGCCGTTCGTCCGGCGGAATTGGAAAGTAATTCGTTATATCGTTTCGGCTGAACCAGTGCGATTGCGAAATCATTCAGTAGTTTCATCCAAATAACCTCTTTTTTCATAAAATTCATAGCCGGCAACCCCATGCAATTTTGCCCGGGGAGCCATACTCTTTTATTTTATCATACATAAATTTCATTGTCAACCGGTTTGTGAAATTCCTTTGGAGCAAAGGGTAGAAGTGCGCTTATTTGCTGTTATAGCGCGGAATTTCGTAATCTTTTATATTGATTTCGGTTATTGTTCATTGACCGTAATTCGGGGGATATGCTAAACTAAAATAGAAAGATGCGGATGTGCATGATAATGAGTTTTACAGAAAGGAAAGACTGTTATGATATTAGAAAAGGATACGATGAAAGCAATTGATTATGCAGAGGCAGGATGCCGGAGCATGATGCGTAAATTTTCGGCTGAGGATTTGCCGCCTAAGGGGAGATTCCATTATCATCAGGGCGTTTTTTTGTCGGGAATGTATCAATGCTATGAGCTGACTCAAAAGCAATACTATTTCGATTATATTAAAGCATGGGTAGACAGCATTATTAATGAAAAGGGAGAAATTCATTCTTTCTGTCCGGATGAACTGGACGATATTCAGCCGAGAATTTTGTTGTTCCCTCTGGCGGAAAAAACAGGTGATCCCCGATACGATACGGCGCTGTTCACCTATGCGATTTTAAGAGGAATCCGCGCCGGGTATCTGCCAGAGCAGTATTTGCAGAACGGCGAAAGAGGGTATCGGGGACTGATTCAGACCGTGAAATTTGAGGATGGAGAACTGGTTCTGGACGGCATATGCGTTGGAACGTGCGTCGGGGATTATAACTTTTATGTTCAAAGACCCACCTGTGCGAATGACCTGCATGGAATGGGCGCTTTCTTGCTGATGTGCAGTGAAAGAGCAAGATGTACCGCTTTGGGAGAATAGATTTTTATGAAGGCTGCAAGCTTTGCGTCTTGAACACAGAAAGGAATGCTTATAAAATGAAGAAAAAAAATAGTGTAATTATGCGCGATTTAAAGAAAAATTATGCTGTATATCTGATGCTTTTGCCGGTGTGGCTTATTACATCGCATTTTGCTATAAGCCGATGTACGGAATGATTATTGTGTTTAAGGATTTCAATCCGAACCTGGGTATTACAAAAAGCCCGTGGGTGGGAATCAAGCATTTTAAGGATTTTTTTGAGGGATATTATTTCACAAGAATTTTATCGAATACCTTGAAAATCAGCCTGTCCAATCTTGTATTCGGATTCCCGGCGCCGATCATTCTGGCACTGTTGATTAATGAGCTGAGAAGCCCCAAATTTGCAAAAGCGGTTCAGACTGTCAGCTATCTTCCGCATTTTATTTCGATTGTTGTAGTCTGCGGTATGATTAAGAATTTCACTGTTGAGGATGGCTTGATTAACGATATTTTGGCGATATTCGGCGTACAGCGGCAGAACTTTTTGCTGAATAAGGCGGCATTTGTTCCGATTTATATTTTGTCGGATATTTGGCAGTCCATCAGCTGGGGCTCTATTGTGTACCTGGCGGCGCTGACCGGCGTTGACATGCAGCTTTATGAGGCGGCGGTTGTGGATGGAGCCGGCAGATGGAAACAGCTGTGGCACATCACTCTTCCCTCCATCATTCCTACAATTTTTATTATGCTGCTGCTTCAGATCGGCAATATCTTAAATGTAGGATATGAAAAAATCATTTTGCTTTATAATCCGGCGATCTACGAAACGGCAGACGTTATCTCGTCGTTTGTATACCGGAAAGGTTTGCAGGAATTTGACTGGAGCTTTAGTGCGGCGGTTGGATTTTTCAACTCCATCATTAATTTTATGCTGTTGATTATGAGCAATACGCTCAGCAAACGTTTTAACGGTACGGGATTATGGTAAAATGGCAAAGCGGCAATGCGGATTGGCTGAGCTGCTGACAGGGAAAGGAATGAATGAAATGATAAAAACAAATAACACGATCGGTGGAAAAATCTTTGACGCTGCAAATATTCTATTTATGCTGTTTTTGGTGCTGGTAACAACGTATCCGTTTTGGTATGTTATATGCGCGTCATTCAGTAATTCGAATGTGTTTATGGCGTATGACGGATTACTGTGGCATCCGCTGTCACCGAATCTCCGGTCTTACATAGCGGTGTTTAAAAATAAACTGATTTACAGCGGATATGCCAATACGCTGTTTATTGTGGCAACGGGTCTGATTCTGAATATGATTCTTACAACTTTTGCGGCATATGGACTTTCAAGAAGAAATCTGTATTTCAAAAAAGCATGTACCGTTTTATTGTGGTAACAATGTTCTTTTCGGGCGGCTTGATGCCGTTCTATCTGACGGTAAAAGGGTATGGCTTATATAACAGCATCTGGGCGGTGATTTTACCGTCTGCAATTAACACGTTTAACGTGATTATTTGCCGAACTGCTTTTGAATCCATGCCGGCGAGCCTGGAAGAAGCTGCGGCAATCGACGGGGCGGGGCATTTGACCATCTTATATAAGATTATTCTGCCGCTCAATAAAGCCGTTCTAAGCGTTATCGCGCTTTATGTTGTGGTGGCTTATTGGAATTCATGGTTTAACGTAAATATTTTTCTGACCGATAAGACGAAATTTCCGCTTCAGCTGATTCTGCGTGAGATTTTGGTGGAAAATCAGACGAACGATATGATTGTCGGCGTTGACATCGGAGATGTCAATTCGGTCAGCGAAACGATTAAATACTTTGACATTTTCTTTCCCTCTTTCTGATTTATTATATCAGATTTTTGGGTGTTTGTCGACTCTATTTATATTATACCACTCCACAACGATAAAGTTGATACAACAAAAACGGCTTGATTTCAAGCCGTTTTCGTGTTTTTTATTAGGAACAATGTCAATCATTGAGGTGAAGATCGTACATTGTGAGATAATTCTTAGTGTTGTTAAGCATTTCGCGGAACAGCTTTTTCGAATCTTCAATATTTATTGTCACAAGAGGATCATTGACAAATGCGCGGAATGCCATATCAAGATCCCGGTTCAATCCTGCCTGTGCAATCAGCTCCTGCTCGCCCGAAATCCTTGCAATAAGAGGGTAGATTTCTTTCGGTATTTCGCCGGAGAATACCGGGTTCAGTGAATTCGAACGGAAAACGGCATTTGTTTCAACAACTGCGCCGAGCGGTAAATTGGGAATCTGACCCTGGTTGGGGATGTTTACATTCGTGACAAGATCGCACAATCCCAGAAGAGCCCTCATTTGATTTACGCCTTCCTCACCGGTTTCATTTATCTCAAATTTCTGTTCTCCGGATATAAGCTTTGCACTTTTTTCGAGACGCGCCTGCAAATCCTGCTTTCTCCAGCTCACGGGAGTGAGAGCAAATTTCCATGCACTCACCTGTTCGGGACTCTCAAGATACCAGTGACCGGGGCAAAATTCAGCAAGATGTCTGTCGCCTGCCGCTGCAATGTAGCCGTATCGGTTGAACAGATCAAGTTTTACTCTTTCAGAATATGCGAAAGCGTTATTCATCCAGTTCTCGTCACTCTTCTCCTCAAACCCCGTTTCGGAATATTTGTCGGCAAATTTTTTGTATACATCAAAAAGATTCATATTTTTATATTCCGCTTTTGTGAACCATGTGAAGTGATTTACACCGACAACGTTGACTTTTATTTCATCTCGCGCAACATTATCAATTCCACAAATGTATTTTAATGCCTTTGCGAGGACCTTTTGAGTTCCGAAAACTTCATGGCAGCACCCGAAAGCCTTGATTCCGGGGAATACGCTGTAAAGAGTTTTTATGGAAACGGTCATGGGGTTTGTGTAGTTTATAACCCATGCGTCGGGCGAAAATTCTTTGATTGCAAGAGCAATTTCTTGCATCATAGGAATGGTACGCAACGCTCTTATAATGCCGCCGGGGCCTGATGTATCACCAACAGACTGATATATTCCGTATTTTTCGGGAGTATGTACATCACTCTCCATTTCATCAAATGTTCCCGGAAGTATGGAAATAATAACAAAATCCGCACCGGTTAGTGCCTCACCGATGGTTTTGACCGCTTTGTAATTCCAGACTGACTTACATTCGTCAAGATCCTTGATTTTGTTTCCGATGATTTCGTTGTGATATGCCGCCTCAAAGTCGATGTCATAAAGGAATACATCTCCCGACATATCCTCGGTTTGCGCAAGGTCGCTCATAAGACCCCATGCCCAGCCGCGTGAACCGCCGCCGATATAGGCAATTTTTAAATCAACAGCTTTGTTGTTTTCGTATCTCATACAATACATCCTCCCCAAAAAAAATTTTACCGCAAGCCATTTTGCAGACAACCTTATTATACAATCCGGTTATCATAAAATCATTAATTTTATTGATGTAATTCAAAAAAAATCTTGACATTTTTGATAAAACAAGTTATTATAATCACCATAACAAGGAATGAAATGGGGTGTGAAAATGGACAGGAATTTTTTGGAGGGAATTTCTTTTTTTATCAACAAGGATCGGGATTCAACTTTTGACGGCGTAAATCGTGATGTGCATGATCTGTTTGAAATTTATTACATGGTAGACGGAGAATGTGAGTATTATATCGGGGGAAGGATCTATGAGGTCATAAGTGGTGATGTTATATTGATTCCGGCCGGAGTGCTGCATGAAAATTCATACAGATGCCCAAAACACACCCGCATTGCAATACATTTTTCAAATCAATATATTCCGACAGCGGTTTTGCCGTTCATCAAGAGCGGTACTATTTTGTACCGCAACAGTGAAACCGCGTCTGCAATTCATAATTTGACAGAGGCAATGTATAAAGAATTTAAAAATGGAGATGATTTTTCGGATGAAATCATCAAGAACTATATGAATTTACTTTTTCTCGTGATTGCAAGAAACCGCAAATACTATGAGGGAGTGAAAGCGTTAAGTGAGGATATTGAAACGGCTAAAAAGTATATTCATGAAAACTACTCCTCGGAAATCACATTAAAGGGAACTGCCGAGATGATTGGGATCAGCGCCGAACATCTTTCGAGAATGTTCAGTGCAGAAACAGGGTTTGGGTTTTGCGAATATGTCAATCTTGTGCGGCTTGACAGTGCAAGAATGCTTCTGCGCAGCAAAGACAAGTCGGTTGCGGAGGTAGCATACGAGTGTGGTTTCAATGACAGCAATTATTTTTCGGTCAAATTTAAAAAAATGTATGGCATATCGCCTAAGGACTATAAAAAATCGTGACAAAAAAAATCACTTCACAAACAAGCTAAGCTGAGTATAATATAAAAATATTATTAAAATATTAATGGCACAGAGAACGCAAAACCGAAAAAAGAGTTGGGTGAATGATGGAAATGACATACTTTGTACTTAGTAATTCATTGATTAAGATGGGTTGGAAATTCGAATGCTCAAATCAGGAATAGTTTGTTATCGGAATAGCAATAAACGGAAGTCGGAGTCAAATGAAACTTAGAAAATTCGGATAAAGCGTCAATAGATAATTTGCTGTTTTTATGGTATAATACTATAAAGATAAATTGAGATTTTAATATATCTCGCTAAGCAGTCTTAGCGGCTGTTGGGCGAAAAACATTTCTCATGGAAATGTTTTATGGACAACAATGACGACCGGAGGAAAAGATTATGTGTACAGCTGCAACCTACAAAACAAAAAATTTCTATTTTGGAAGAACGTTGGATTATGAGATTTCTTATGGGGATCAGGTAGTGATCACGCCAAGAAACTATGTATTTGATTTGCGAAACGGAGGGCAGATGAGAAGCCACTATGCGATGATCGGAATGGCGTGTGTTATGCAGGACTATCCTTTATATTATGATGCGGTGAATGAGAAAGGACTTGGAATTGCAGGGCTTAATTTCGTGGGAAATGCTCATTATAAGAAGCCGGTGGAAGGGGAAGAAAATATCACCCAGTTTGAACTGATTCCCCGGATTCTTGGGAAATGTGCAACCGTAAGCGAGGTACGGCAGATATTGGAGCATGTGAATCTGATTGATACACCATTTTCGGAAAATCTGCCGGTTGCTCAGCTTCACTGGATTATTGCGGACAAAAAGGAGTGTATTACTCTGGAATCGGAGAAAGAGGGGCTGAAAATTTACGAAAATCCGGTGGGGGTTCTTACCAATAATCCGCCTTTTAACTATCAGATGTTTAATCTAAACAATTATATGCACCTTGCCGTGGAAAACAGGAGCAATACTTTTTCAAAAGATCTGGAGTTGAATCAATATAGTCGTGGAATGGGCGCTATGGGACTCCCCGGAGATTTATCCTCCCAATCCAGGTTTGTCCGTGCGGCTTTTGTAAAAATGAATTCTCTTTCGGGTGATTCCGAGGAAGAAAGCGTAAGCCAGTTTTTTCACATTCTCGGCAGCGTAGATCAGCAAAGAGGATGCTGTAAGCTGGGGGAAAACAAGTATGAGATCACTTTATACACTTCCTGCTGTAACACAGACAAAGGGATTTATTATTATAATACTTACGACAATCATCAGATCAGCGGAGTGGATATGCATAAGGAAAATCTTGACGGTGACAAACTGATTGCTTATACGCCGGTGAAAAATGAACAGATTTATATGCAGAATTAGACTTGCTGTATAAGTGATGCTCTATGATGAATATAATTGGCCAATTGGCAAGAAATATTGTGATACTGCCTGAAATAGTGCGGAAACTAAAAAATTCCGGAGGCGATGTTTGGGGAAAAAGAGAATATTCACAGTATAAGCGAAGACGGTGGGCCGATGCTTACCATCTTCGCTTCTTTTGCACTGGAGAAAAGCCAGTCGATTTCCAAAAATTATAAGCAATATATAGAAATTACGAAGTGTATCCCATCTGTAAAGAATGTTGATATAGATGATTCCTATAACACATTTTAGAAAGCTTCCGTATTCTTTTTTACTGATATATTTTGTTGTGAGTTTATCTCGTAAAAAAATATTTTGGGATGTAACACATCTATTGTAAATCTACAGAATATCTGTAAAAATGAGTAGTTTAAAACTTGATTTTTGTGTGATTTTATGATATAATATGGTAGTAATTTCATGAAAGGGGAGTTGAAAATGAATTATAAAAAGGTTGGAATTTGTGTTTTATTAATAGTTGTTATATCCCTACAGATACCGATATTATATTTTGTTGTAAAAAAGCAAAAAGAGCAAAGGGCATTTAACAGTTCGGTCAACGAAAAAATAACAAATTTGGAGAACACGAGCGCACAGAATACGACACCCATACCCGTATCTACTCCAAAAGCTGAACCCGGCGAAGAAAATGTTTTGGGTATTCATAAATTTTCTGTAATCAATCCATGCGAGGGTAAGTTATATTGTAATTATGATTCGACAGTTTTGGGATCTGTCAATAATAGTATTTGCGAAAATTTACCGGATAATATGGATAACTTGGGATATATTTATTCTTTTGCATATTACGATGGATACATATATTATCTGACAGGCGATTTGGGAGGCGGTATTATTCCTGCCGCTATTTATAAATATGATATAAATAAAAAGAGCAGCTTATGTATTGCGGATAATGCGCAAACTGTAAGTGCCTGCTATATTGTCAACAAAACATTACTGTACGAAACGGCAGAATTTGATAAAGATAAGATGATTGAGAAAGTTGGGATTGGAAAAATTAATTTACAAACCGAGGAATGTGATGAGATTTATACAATAGACGTGACTCCGCACATCGGATATTGTCAAGAGGATGGCATTTATATTAAAACTCACCCATATTCCGGGACAACAGATTACTTCTGTATGGATTATAACGGAAATAAAAAACGTGCGCTTTCAGGCGATGAAATGAAAATCTTTGATGATTTTATCAGTGATCATTATGCGTACAGCTGTAAGGATGGCGTGATTTACCAATATGATTTGGATAAAAAGGAAACCAAGAATTATATGATACCTAATTCAATAGACCAATATAAATTGATGCAAGATTCCGGATGTATAGTAAATATCATAGATAATAAAATTTATTATAGCATTTCGGCACAATCCGATTCCGAAGAGTTGCGAATGGTAAACAGTCTGTTATTGCGATGCGATATGAATGGTGAAAATACGGAGATAGTCGCATCTCGTTTTCAACCATAATACACATTCCGGGCAAGAGGGAAAATACAAACGGAGGGTGGGACTTTGAAGTCTTGCCCTCCGTTTGTATCTTTTATTCGTCCTTTAGGAAACCGCGCTTTAGCTGCGTTATATCCTGAAAAAGCGATATAACAGCAGACGGACGAAATTTGCAAGGGGCGCATTGTTAAAGATTTTATATTCAATTTCATGCCGGGATTTTGTTTTGCAATAATTATATTTGACATTTCAACGAAACTGTACTATAATAAAAGTGGATAATTTTGCTTGTCGGTTTTATGCAGTATTGAAGTAGTGTGAGACCCTGCATAGAGGTGACTTGATTATTTTTTTGTGAATTTGTGGTATGATAAGAGTATAAACATCCGCCGCTTGTGGGGCGAAAAATTAGAAAACGGAGTAATTGAATGAAAAAGTTATTAATACTGGATTCAAACAGTATCATCAACCGCGGCTTTTACGGAGTGCGGTTTCTTTCGACAAAGGACGGTACGCCGACCAATGCAATCTATGGATTTTTGTCGATCATGGCAAAGCTGATTGCGGAACAGAAGCCGGATTTTATTTGTGCGGCATTTGATTTAAAGGCGCCGACATTTCGGCATAAGATGTATGACGGCTACAAGGCACAGCGTAAGCCGATGCCGGAGGAGTTAAAGGTGCAGATGCCGATTGCGAGAGATATTGTGCGCGCGATGAATATTCCTCTTTTGGAATTGGAGGGGTATGAAGCGGATGATATTATCGGTACGGTATCGAGGATTTGTGAAGAATCTGATGTAGAATGTTATATTGCGACAGGGGACAAGGATGATTTGCAGCTGGCGACCGAGCGGACGAAGGTTGTGCTGACGGTAACGCGGCAGGGTTCCAATGAAACGGTCATTTATGACGCGGATCAAGTGAAAGAAAAATATCGGGTTACGCCGACGGAGTTTATTGACGTGAAGGCTTTGATGGGTGATCCGTCCGATAATATTCCGGGCGTCAAGGGGATCGGCGAGAAAACGGCGATTGAACTGATTGAGCAGTTTGGGAGTATTGAATATATTTACGAAAATTTAGATACGCTCGGCTTAAAGGGTGCGAAACTGAAAAAGATTACGGACGGTAAGGATATGGCGTATTTATCCAAGACGTTGGCAACGATTGATAAGCATGTTCCGATTTCGTTTCGGATTGAGGATTGTGCGTTTACGTCGATTCGTGAGCAGGCGGCGGAAACCTTGTATCCGCTTTTGAAAAGCCTGGAGCTTAATTCTCTGATTCGGCGCTTTGATTTAAGCGGAACCGACGCGGTCAATGTTCTGGCGGAGGATATTTTTGATAAACTGGAAATGCTTCATCCCGAAACCATGCCAAAGCTTTCGGGGACGATTTCACTGACGGCGGAGTTGGATTCCGATAAGCAAGTCGTATTTGTTGCGGCGGCGCAGGGGAATACCGCATATATCTGGGATCGGGCGCAATATACGCCGCAGCAGCTGGAGGGAATTTTAAAAGAGTTGGCGGAGGATGACGCGATTCAAAAGGTCTGCTTTGATGTAAAAGGGCTGATAGTAGCATTTGCGGATAAAATCCGGTTTAAAAATATTACGGATGATGTGATTTTAAAGGCGTATCTTGCCGACCCATCCAAGGGGAGTTATACGATCGAGCAGCTTTGTTCCGAATTTTTCGGAATTGAAATTGTCAGACAGGAGCAAAAGCAGATTTCGCTGTTGGATGAGGAAGAGGATCATTCGGATTTTATTGCCAAATGTGCGGTTGCATTGCTTCGGATCAACGATCGGCTGAATGAGATTTTGAAGTCTTTGGATCAGATGCATTTATATCACGACGTGGAAATGCCGCTTTTATATGTTTTGGCAGGAATGCAGATTGCCGGATTCCGTGTTGATGCCGGAGAGTTGGAGCGTTTTTCGGAAATGCTGAGTGAAAAAATCAAGGTTTTAACGGAGCAGATTTATGCCGAGGCAGGGGAGGAATTTAATATCAATTCCCCCAAACAGCTGGGTGTGATTTTGTTTGAACGTTTGGGGCTGCCGGCGGTTAAGAAAACAAAAAACGGCTATTCAACCAATGTAGAGGTTTTGGAAAAGCTTAAGAATGTTCATCCGATTGCGCAGATGATTATTGATTATCGCCAGTACAGTAAATTAAAGAGTACCTATTGTGACGGACTTCAAGCGGTGATCAATCCGAATACACATCGGATTCATTCGGTATTCAATCAGACAGTGACTGTGACCGGGCGAATCAGTTCGACCGAGCCGAATATGCAGAATATTCCGACAAGAACGGAGTTGGGACGTGAGATTCGCAAGATGTTTGTGGCGGATGACGGGTATGTTTTGGTAGACGCGGACTATTCTCAAATCGAGCTGCGTGTATTGGCTCACATTGCGCATGATGAAACAATGATGAATGCATTTAGGAATCACGAGGATATTCATGCCGTAACGGCTTCGCAGGTTTTTGATGTTCCGCTTTCCGAGGTGACAAGGGAACAAAGGAGCAAGGCGAAAGCCATTAATTTCGGCATTGTGTACGGTATGGGTGAGTTCAGCTTAGCACAGGATTTGAAGATTCCGATTGGCGAAGCGAAGCGATATATTCAAAATTATCTGGCAAAATATCATGGCGTGCGCGAATATATGGCAAATATTAAGGAACAGGCGAAGAAGGACGGAAGTGTTAAGACACTGCTGAATCGGATTCGGCGGATTCCGGAGTTATCTTCATCGAATCATAACATTCGTGCATTCGGAGAACGTGTTGCGTTAAATACGCCGATTCAAGGAACGGCGGCAGATATTATCAAGCTGGCAATGGTTCGGGTATATAACCGATTGCATCGTGAACAATTGCAATCGCGTTTGATTTTGCAGGTGCATGATGAGCTGATTGTCGAGGCACGGGAGGATGAAACCGAGCGTGTTAAGCAGATTTTAAAGGAAGAAATGGAGAACGCAATGCAGCTGGATGTTCCGCTGACAGTGGATATGTCAACGGGGCACAGCTGGTATGAGGCAAAATAGTTTTGCATATGTTTTGTTTAACTGCGGATTTTATTTTGCACATGAATGGTGTATTGCAAAATAAAAGCTAAATGTGACGGAATGGTTTGGCGTAGTTTTGTTTGATGTGGATTTGAGTTTTGACGATAAATGTGTGTTTCAGAATAGAAGCTGAATGTGGTGAAATGGTTTGGCATGTGTTTTTGTCGATTACGGCTCAGACATCCGCTACGTTGCGCGGAACTCGCCTTCATCGAAAAAACACATGCCAAACCAACGGGAGAGATTTTGGTTTTTTTTTGAAATAGAAAGGGATGATTACTATTATTGGGAAGAAAATAAGATTAATTTCGATTCTTTGCGCGGTTGTCAGTTCGATTTTATTGTTCAGTGCCTGCAAAACGGCAGAGAATACCGATAATCAGCAGGGAGATACGGTTTATACAACATTTTATGCCATGTATGATTTCACCAAGGAAATCGCTGGAGATAAGGTCAATGTTGTGCAGCTGGTTCCGTCCGGGAGTGGGCCGCATGATTTTGAGCCGACCGCGGCGGATATTGCGAAAATCACACAGGCAAAGGCTTTGATTTATTGCGGCAGCGTTGATACTTATATTGAAGATATTCGCACAACAGCGGAAAAGGCAGGGGTACGAACCTTGGATACGGCAGAGGGAATTACGATACAGGAGGATGTTCACGATCCGCATATTTGGTTAGACCCAAATACGGCGATGGAACAGTATACGGCAATTGCAAAGCTGCTGTCGGAGCTGAATCCCGAAAATGAAGCTTACTATCAAGAACGTCTTGCCTCGGCACAAGACCGAATCAATCAGTTGCAGCAGCAATTTCAAGCATTGAAGGCTTCGGCTAAGGTACAGGATATTATTGTTTCCCATGCCGCATACGGATATTTATGCAAGGAGCTGGGGATTCAGGAGCATAGTATTGAATCCGGAGCCGGGGAGGGAACGGACCCCACAGCAAAGCAAATGGCGGAAATTATTAACTTAGCCAAAGAGAAAAATATAAAAATCATTTTTGCAGAAAAAAATGAGAGCGATAAAACAGCGCGTGCGGTGGCAAAGGAAATCGGCGGAGATGTTTTGCTGTTAGACCCGTTTGAAGCGAATACCGATTCCGGCGGCTATTTTGAGGTCATGCAGCAGAATATCCAGGCGTTGGGAACGGCATTGAAATAGGAGATTAAGAGGTATGTCGGATAACAATAAAAAAGAAGAAATTCTGAAAATTGAGGGGTTATATTTTGATTACAGTGATACCTCGGTTTTGAAAAATGTAAATTTGACACTTTATGAGGGGGATTTTCTGGGGATTATCGGCTCTAACGGCGCAGGAAAATCAACGCTGATTAAGCTGATTCTCGGCAGACTTCCGTATGATCGCGGCAGTATTTCACTGTTTGGAACTGACATAAAAAAAGCGTTTCCGCGAGATAAAATCGGCTATGTTTCGCAAAAAGCCAATTCGTTTAATACGTCATTTCCTGCAACAGTGCGTGAAGTGGTTATGGCGAACCTCTATTCAAAAAAAGGATTGTTCAAACGCTATACCAAAGAGGATGAAGAACGTTTTCATCAGGTGATTCATCAAGTAGGCATGGAAGGCTGTGAGGATCGGTTGATCGGACGGCTGTCGGGCGGACAGCAGCAGCGTGTTTTTATTGCACGGGCATTGATTTCCGAACCGAAGCTTTTGCTGATGGATGAGCCGACGGTCGGCGTGGATTTGCAGTCCGTGACCGCGATTATGGAGTTGATTTCACAATTGAATCGGGAGGGAATTACGATTGTGATGACCAATCATGATACCCCGACTCTGGTGGAGGCATCCTCTAAGCTTTTGATTTTCTGCTCACACGGAAACGGAGAAGTTGTGGAACGGGCAGATTTGACGATGGAGCAGATTAATCAGATTTATGCAGGAAAACGGAGGCATAACCATGGATAATATTTTTGCATATGGTTTTATGATACGCGCGCTGATTGCGGCGGTTCTGATCGGCATTATTGCGCCTTGTATCGGAACGACAATCGTACTGAAACGCCTAAGCGCAATCGGGGATGCAACCTCTCATTCAGCTTTGGCCGGTATCGCAGCCGGGCTGATGACCGGAATCCACCCGGTATTGGGAGCGGTGATCTTTTCGGTGCTGGCGGTATTGGGTATTGAAGTGCTGAGAAAGGCGTTTAAGAATTACTCGGAAATTGCAACGGTGATTATCATGTCAGCAGGCATCGGGCTGACGGCGGTGCTGTCCGGATTTGTCGGGAATACATCGGATTTAAACAGCTTTATGTTCGGTTCGATTGTAGCAATTTCGGATTTTGAAATGGTCTTGACGGTTGTTTTGAGCATTGCAGTTATTTTGGTGACAATGGTGCTGTATCGGGAGCTATTTTATATCTCGTTTGATGAAGAAGCGGCTGCTCTTGCAGGTGTTCCGGTAAAAACCGTGAATCTGATTATTATGCTGCTGACCGCAGTAACGGTTTCGGTAGCGTCCCGTGTTGTGGGCGCTTTGATGGTGTCGTCCTTACTGGTGATCCCGGTAGCGTGTGCCATGACGGTAGCGAAAAGCTATAAGCAGACTATGGTGCTGTCGGTGGCTTTTGCGGAGGTGTTTACGGTCGGGGGACTGATCGCTTCGTATTATTTGGATGTTAAGCCTGGCGGCAGTATTGTGTTGCTGGGGGTTATTGCGTTGGTAGGATTTTTGACGTTTTCAAAGAGGTCATAATACTTTGTTTTAAAATTTTTGAAAAGTCATGAAAAAATACTTGACATTTGGGATAAAATATAATATAATATTTAATGGTGTGTTGGGTAGATACCAATGCAAATCTAAAGAAGGAGGAAACGGTAGTGAAAGAAGGAATTCATCCTGATTACAAGCAAACTACCATTACCTGCGCTTGCGGCGAGGTCATTAAGACAGGCTCGACAAAGGAAAATATCCAGGTCGAAATTTGTTCAAAGTGCCATCCGTTCTTTACAGGTAAGCAGAAGCTTGTAGATACAGGCGGACGTGTTGAGAAGTTCAATAAGCGTTTCAACAGAACAACCAAGCAGAACTAAGCGTTTTGCAAAACAATTTATTTTTAAGATGATTAGGTTAAACCTATGTCTTAGAAGACCGAATCACCAACGGCTTCTCGGCGTTAGGGGATCATTTATTTATAGGAGGTGACAACATGACAAAGGAAAGAAAGCAGCAGATTATTGCTGATTTTGCAACTCATGAGGGCGATACAGGTTCGCCTGAGGTACAAATTGCTCTTTTAACAGAGAGAATTAACCACTTGAACAACGATCACTTGAATCTTCACAAGAAGGATCATCACTCAAGAAGAGGTCTTCTTATGATGGTTGGTAAAAGACGTGGTCTTTTGAAGTATCTTGCAAGCCAGGATATTGAAAGATACAGAGCGTTAGTTGCAAAGCTTGGCTTAAGAAAGTAATTGAATTACGGATATAAATAGGCAAATGGGGTACCCTGTTTGCCTATTGTAGTATATCGCGCGGAGATATTGTCAGCACATAAACAGAGGGTATAAGAGCTTTTTTATACTTTGTGTTTATTTGCTTACATTATCTCCTGCAACAAAAAGAATGATTCATCAGAAATTGAAAAGGAGAAAAACTATGTTCAGAAAATTTGAAACAGAGCTGGCAGGTCGCCCGTTGGTGATTGAAACCGGTAAAATGGCACAGTTAGCAAACGGACATTGTGTTGTACGTTACGGCGATACCGTGGTTATGGTAAACGTTACCGCTTCAAGAGCCCCCAGAGAGGGAATTGACTTTTTCCCGCTCAGCGTAGATTATGAGGAGAAACTGTACTCGGTGGGTAAAATACCGGGCGGTTATATTAAGAGAGAGGGAAAACCCTCAGAGAAGGCGATTTTGACGAGCCGTGTAATTGATCGTCCGATTCGTCCGCTGTTTCCGTCCGATTTGAGAAACGACGTATCGGTAGTAGCAACGGTTCTTTCGGTTGAACAGGACAATCCGCCTGAAGTTGCTGCAATGATCGGTACTTCCATTTCATTATCCATTTCAGACATTCCCTGGGGCGGTCCGATCGGCGGTGTATGGCTGGGTCTTGTAGACGGCGAGTATGTCATCAATCCGACAGTTGAGCAGCGCGAAAAGAGCGAAATGCACGTTACCGTTGCCGGCACAAAGGAAAAGGTTGTTATGATTGAAGCCGGCGCAAACGAGGTTGAGGAAAGCGTAATGCTGGAGGGAATCAAGTTTGCTCATAAAGAAATCATCAAGATTTGTGAATTCATTGAGGGAATTAAGGCTGAGATCGGTAAAGAAAAATTCACTTATGACGCGCATGACATTGATCATGATTTATATGATGCAATCAAGGAAATTGCTTACGAAAAGATTCAGCATGCACTGGATACTGACGATAAGAATGTCAGAGATGAAAGAATGGGCGTTGTTGAGGATGAATTGGTTGAGCAGTTAGAAGAACGATTCCCGGATATGAAAGAACAGCTGGGCGAAATTCTGTATAAGATGCAAAAAGAAATTGTACGTGCATGGCTGTATCAAGGCAGACGTGTTGACGGCAGAGGCTTGAATGAAATCAGACCGCTGTCGGCAGAAGTGGATTTGCTGCCGAGAACTCACGGATCGGGATTGTTTACGCGTGGACAAACGCAGGTTCTTTCGATTGCTACGCTTGCACCATTGTCTGAAATTCAGAAATTAGACGGTATTGATACTGAGGAAACAAAGAGATACATGCATCACTATAATTTCCCATCCTATTCGGTAGGCGAAACGAAGCCATCACGAGGTCCGGGCAGACGTGAGATTGGTCATGGTGCATTGGCAGAGCGTTCGCTTGTTCCGGTACTTCCGTCAGAGAGTGAATTTCCATATGCAATCCGAGTAGTATCCGAGGTACTTTCATCCAACGGTTCTACCTCCCAGGGTTCGGTGTGCGGTTCGACTTTGGCGCTGATGGCGGCAGGCGTTCCGATTAAAGCGCCCGTTGCAGGTATTTCCTGCGGTTTGATTACAACAGATGAGGGATTCACAACGATGGTGGATATCCAGGGTCTGGAGGATTTCTATGGTGAAATGGACTTTAAGGTAGCCGGTACGAAAAAGGGAATCACATCCATTCAGGTGGATATTAAGAATGACGGATTGCCGTATGAGGTTATCTGGGAAGCATTGACAAAAACCAGAGATGCAAGATATTATATTATTGATAATGTATTGTTGAAAACGATTCCGGAGCCGAGAAAAGAACTTTCACCGTATGCTCCGAAAGTTGCGACCATGAAGATTCATCCGGATAAAATCCGTGAAGTCATCGGTCAGGGCGGCAAGGTTATTCAAGGTATTGTTGCCGATACCGGAGCCAAGATTGATATAGAGGATGACGGAACCATTCATATTTTTGCAACTACGCAGGAAAGCGGCAATGCAGCACGGAAAGCCATTGAGCAAATCGTTGAGGAGCCTGAGGTTGGACGAATCTATAAGGGTATCGTAAAAACTATCAAAGATTTTGGCGCGTTCGTTGAAATTCTTCCGGGCAAGGACGGTCTTTGCCATATATCCAAGCTGGACAATAAGCGTGTGGAGAGAGTTGAGGATGTTTGCCACGAGGGAGATGAAATGATTGTCATGGTAACGGATATTGATCCGAAAACCGGCAAGATTTCACTGTCCAGAAAAGATGCAATGGAGATTATTGCAAACGCATAAGGAATAAGAAAAGCAGGAAGCTCATGAATATGGGTTTTCTGCTTTTTTTGTGATCGTTTTAGGAATCAGTGATATTGATCCAAAGTTCCTCAATTGCCGCAAGACCCAGGCAAAGGATAATTACGATAGGCTGATATTGAAGAAATGGGAGTGACAAAAATAATAAGCCGCCTGTCAGCTTATTTAAAAGGGTGTGATGAAAGACAAGGACGCCGTTTTTATACCATGCTATTGCCAGTGCGAAAAATTTGATTGTTGCAATCAAAAAAATGAATATCCATGTCCAAGGACTAAAAATATTGTGTAACTTAAAAAAGCAAATGGCAACAAAAATCAAGTCTGCGATACTGTCCAACTTTGCACCGAATTTTGTTTGTGCATTTAATTTGCGTGCAAAAAAGTCATCTGCCATGTCGCTGATTCCGCACAGAATGTACAGGACGAAAAATGTGGCTGATAGGGGATGAGTAAAAAGCAACAGAGTTGCAGCTACAATTCTTATAGAAGTCAATATGTTGGGTATATAGTGTTTCATATCTCGCCAAATCCGGACATCTTTTTTGAGAGGTAACAGAAATGTTATATATGAGAATAGTATAACACATACTGCTGCCGAAGTCAAGAACGATAGAAGAGGTTAGGTTGATATGGGAGCATTCCTGTTAAGTAACAAAAATGAGGTTTGACAAAAAGGAGTTCA
>CAUGRT010000019.1 GCA_959602045.1 uncultured Clostridia bacterium
CTGTTTTTCAGTCTATGAAGGCGAGTTCCGCGCAACGTAGCGGATGTCTGAGCCGTAATAGAATGAAAAATAGATGAATTTTCCACCACCACATTCGGATTGTGCAGTTTTACAATCTATAAATTAAAAACATATAAATCAGCGTAAAATGCAATTTCCCGAAATAAAATTCAGAGTGTTGGATTTTACAATGACAAAAAACATAGAAAAGGAGAAACTAACATGAAAAAGTATGAGTACAAGCCATCGGGAGTATGTTCCAGACAGATTTTTCTGGAAATGGACGGTGATAAAATTGCCGATGTAAAATTTATCGGCGGTTGTAACGGAAACCTGCAAGGAATCGGCGCTTTGATTCGTGGCATGGATATTCATGAAGCAATCGGCAGATTAAAGGGAATTAACTGCAACGGCAGAGGAACCTCCTGCCCCGATCAGCTTTCCAAGGCATTGGAAGCCGTTCTTCAACAGCAATAAAAATTTGTCATACAAATCCATGATCCCTCATATAATGTAAGTAGAATGGCTATATTTACATAGATGAGGGATTTTTATGAAAAGAATTATTTTTATTTTAATATTATTGACCGGATTAGGTGTCGCGGCGGTATCATTCGGGACAAGCGTTCCGCAGACGGAAGTGCGGCTTTATTTTACCGATGCACAAATTCTGAAGCTGATTCCCGTTCGCACGCAGATTCCGGAGCTTCCGGTCGAGGAGCAGGCAAAGCTGGTACTGAAAAAACTGATTCAAGGCGATGATGAAAACTTAAAAATCAAACGCACCATCCCTAATATTAAAGGTTGTATGACGGTCAGTGTAAAGGATGATATTGCTTATGTGGACATCAAGGATTCCATGATCCAAAATCATGAGGACGGTCGGGATTTGGAGCTTTTAACGGTGTATTCCGTAGTGGATTCGCTCCTCAGTATCAAGGGGATTACCAATGTGCGCTTCACCGTCAACGGTCACAAGCAAAAAGATTTTATGGGATATCTGGATATGCGCGAAACCTTTATCCCCGATTATACCGTATAGATCGAAAGAATATTGAATTAACACTTGCCAAATCCAACATCTTGTGCTATAATATTCATATCCGGATGATCTGATATGAAAGACTCGTTTCTTTTGCATATTAGATCTTGTCACTGATAATGATAAAATGAGGATTAATATTAAAGAAAGAGGGTAATTCCAATGAGAATCGCATTAATTAATGAAAATAGCCAGGCTGCAAAAAACAGCGTTATTGTTGAAACGTTAAAAAAGGTTGTTGAGCCTTTAGGTCATACAGTAGATAACTATGGTATGTATTCCGCTGATGATGCTGAACAGCTAACTTATGTACAAATCGGTATTTTGGCTTCTATTCTGCTGAATTCCGGAGCTGCTGATTTGGTCATCACAGGCTGCGGTACCGGCGAGGGCGCTTGCCTTGCCTGCAACGCATTTCCAGGCGTATTGTGCGGACATGTTGTTGATCCGACAGATGCTTATCAGTTTACACAGGTAAATAACGGAAACTGTATCGCAATGCCGTTTGCAAAAGGTTGGGGCTGGGGTGCTGAACTGAATCTCCAGTATGTTTTTGAAAAGTTGTTTGTTGAAGAATGGGGCGGCGGCTATCCGAAAGAAAGAGCAGTTCCTGAACAGAGAAATGCAAAAATCTTGAATGAGGTTAAAAAAGTTACACACAGAGATTTACTGGATATTCTTCCGAATCTTGATCAGGACTTGGTAAAGGGCGCTGTTGCAGGAAAGCAGTTTAAGGATTTGTTCTTTGCAAATTGCAAATGCGACAAGATTGCTGCTTACATAAAAACCATTGTAGATTGATAAACTGTAAAGGCTGCTTCGGCAGCCTTGTTTATTTTAGTCTTTTATTTTCGCTCTGAGCGTAAACTTCGTTCATTTGCATAAAATAAAAGCGTGTAATATCTCATAGGTGATTGATCTTCATCGGAAAACACATACATTTTCCGTATGATTCGACTTATACTCACCTTAACCTGTAAAAGGAGCGAAACCCCATGCATATTACGCAATTCGACTTTCAAATAAAAACCGAAAATATTATGCGTGCCGCCGATTGTCGTCCCGACAGTCCGGTTTATCCTTTCGTGCTTGCGGAATACGAAAAATACAAGGATACTGCCGAAGCCGCAATATCGCTTTCAGCCTGGATTGAATTTGATGAGTCCAAGCGTCTTTGCTATGTCTTAATCACCGCAGGCGAAGCAATCAGCACCCTTTCCACCGAGCTTTTTGCAAACGGAAACGCGATGGCAGGGATTCTTGTCAGCGCCATCGGAGATGAAGCTTTATTTCAAGCGGATAAAATCATTTCCAAAAAAATCAAGGTTTTATGCGCCGCAAAAAAACTGGGTATCCAAAAACGCCTGGAGGCTCCCATGGATTTCCCGCTGGAACGCCAACAGGAAATCATCGACGCAACCGGTGCGCCAATTACGCTTACGGAGGGATTTCAGTTTTCCCCTCCCAAAACAATGGGCTATCTATTGGAAATTACGGATAACCGTTCAATTTTCAATGCGCAGCATGATTGCTCTCGCTGTCCGATTAAAAATTGTTCACGCCGCACAAGGGATTTTCAGGATTCGGAATTTGACATTCTTTCCGAAAGCCCCACACCGACCTCCCCTATTTCCGGCAATGTCCTGTGTATTGACATCGGCACAACTACGGTCGTCGGCACGTTTTTCAAGAATGGTGTTGAAGCCGGCAGTTTTCGTACCGTAAACCCACAGCGACGTTTTGGGGCAGATGTTCTTTCCAGAATTGAAGCCGCCGAGCGCGGACGCTTGAAAGAACTGCGCCAGCTGATTGTGTTTGATTTGCTCAAGGAAACAGAATCCTTATGCAAAGACCAACTGCCGGATCAGATTCTGATTGCCGCTAATACCACTATGGTACATCTGCTGATGGGATGGTCGTGTTTGGGGTTGGGGAAATATCCGTTCTCCCCTCACTCACTCGAAACGATTCATTGCAGCTTAAAGGATCTGGGTGGAAAAACAGAGATTCCCGTTACTATTTTGGGCGGAATCAGTGCGTTTGTCGGCGGAGATATTGTAAGCGGCATTTACGCTTGTGAAATGGCGAAACATCCGAAAATTTCGCTTTTTGTCGATCTCGGAACCAATGGGGAAATCGCATTGGGCAATCAAGAAAAAATTCTCGTTACCTCGACCGCTGCCGGGCCCGCCTTTGAGGGCGGCGGAATCTCATGCGGCACCGGCTCGGTAAAGGGAGCGATTTGCGGTGTAGATCTTCATACCCAAACTTTAACAACCATTGGGAACAGCACCCCGATCGGTCTTTGCGGTACAGGGATTATTGAACTGGTATCCGAGCTGTTGGATGCCGGTATTGCAGATCGTACCGGTTTGCTTTGTGCGCCGTACTTTGAACAGGGGTATCCCGTTACGGAACAAATTTCTTTTACACAAAAGGATATGCGCGAGGTGCAGACTGCCAAATCAGCGGTTTTATCCGGTATTGAAACGTTGCTGCACGAATACGGAATCAGTATGAATGAGGTTGAAACAGTGTATCTTGCCGGTGGTTTCGGCTATGGCTTAAATTTGATGAAAGCCGAAAAAATCGGACTTCTCCCCCACGGCACTTCTCAAAAAGCGCAGATTCTCGGCAACAGCGCCCTCGGCGGTGTATTAAAATATGCCTCCGATCCCAATGCCGATCACGAAATTGAACACATCAAAGCAATATCAACAGATATTGTACTCGGTCAGAATGAATATTTTGCAAAACAATATATTGAAAACATCAATTTTGTATGATATAATATTCTTTAAAGATTCAAATCAAATACAAATCATCAATAAAGGAGCGTTTTAAAATGTCTAATATATGGCACGATATTAATCCCCGAAGAATTTCTCCGAGCAAATTTATGGCGGTTATTGAAATTCCGAAGGGTGTAAAAAATAAATATGAAATGGATAAGGAAACCGGACTTTTACGGTTGGACAGAGTTCTTTATACCTCAACGCATTATCCGGCAAACTATGGATTTATCCCTCGCACCTATGCCGCAGACAATGACCCGTTGGACGTGCTTGTGTTATGCCAGGAGGACATCGTTCCGATGACTTTGGTTGAATGTTATCCGATCGGCGTTCTCAAAATGACGGATGACGATCAGGTCGATGAAAAAATCATCGCCGTTCCCACCAACGATCCGGCATACACCTGTTTCTCGGATATTTCACAGCTGCCTAAACATACTTTCGAGGAAATCTCTCATTTCTTTAAGGTGTACAAGTCCCTGGAGGGCAAGGAAACGGTTGTAAACGAAATCTGCGGTGCGGAGGAAGCAAAAAATGTTATTGAAAAATGTATTGCTTCCTATAAAGATGTTTATTGCTGATAACACTGCCGACAGCACAGAAAGGAATGTTTTAAAATGGTAATCTTATATGAAGTGCATCACGGCTTGTATGTCAATATGACAAACCGCTGCCCCTGTGCCTGCACTTTCTGTTTAAGGCAAAACCGCGATGAGATGAACGGTTCCGGCAGCTTATGGCTGGAGCGTGAACCGACAGTAGAGGAAGTCAAGGCGGAATTTAAAAAGTTTGATATGAGTAAATACGAAGAAGTGGTATTCTGCGGCTTTGGGGAGCCGACCGAACGGCTTTCCGATTTACTGGAAGTTGCTCAATTTGTAAAAGAGCAGTATCATCTCCCCACTCGTATCAACACCAACGGGCTCGGCGATCTGATTCATCATACCGATACCGCACCGCTCTATCAGGGTAAAATTGATATGGTTTCGATCAGTCTGAACACACCCGATCCAAAACGTTATCTGGAATTAACGCGTTCAAAATTCGGCGAAGGCTCTTTTGAAGCCATGCTTCGGTTTGCGGAGAATGTAAAACACTATGTGAAAAAAGTCATTCTTTCAACGGTTTCCACCACACTGACCCCCGAAGAAGAATCTCGCTGCCGCGAAATTTGTAATCGGCTCGGAGTCACGTATCGGATTCGTCCGTTTGAATAAAATTGATTCTCATGAAAGGAAGAAATGCTATGTCTAAAGAAAAGAAAAATACTGATACCGCAGGGCATCATGATCTGCCGGACAAGAAAACACTTGTTATCAGCATTGCCCTGCTTGTGGCGGCTGCCGTTTTATTAAGCTGGCTCGGAATGCAGCTTTGGAATACCCGACATCTCGGAAACATTGATGAATACAGTAACATTTCTTCCCCCGAACCCACCGCGGAAACCTCCGGTGCAGTCAGCACTGATGAATCTACAGCATCCGAGGCCCCTGAATCCGTTCAGCAAGATTCGGCTCCAACATCTGCCGAATCCACGCCCGAACCGGAATATGAAAAGACATTTGGTTTAGATTCTGAGCAAGGAGATGAATAATTATGCGTTTTACTGCAATGACCGATCGCGGCGGACAGGATTTCAATCAAGACTGCTACGGAAAAATATGCCGTGACGGCATTTATTGCTTTGCGATGTCGGATGGCGGCGGAGTTGGCGGTGAAGTCGGTGCAAAGGCGGTAGTCGATGCAATTCTTCATGAATTTGAAAGCACACCGTCAGCAACCGTTGATAAAGCTGCAAATTGCATTTGGGTTGCCATTGAAGCTTTCAAAAAGCTGATTGCTTCGGATGTGCTGTATACAAGCGCCACCGCTACGGCAGCCGTTCTGATTACCGATGGAAAAACAGCGGTTTGCTCCCATATCGGCGACACGCGAATCTATCGTTTCTCTAAGGGATTAATTGAATTTGTTACCCAAGACCATACAGATGCGTTGGAAAAATATCATGCGGGCGAAATTGAATTTTCGGAAATTCGCAGCGTCAAAGACGTTTCTTTCACCCGTTTGATTACCGCTGAATCCGAACCGGAGCCGGAAACCGACGAGTTGGGTAAAGTGACGGATAAAACAGCATTTTTACTTTGCACAAACGGCTTTTGGAAAAACATTTCCGAGGATGACATGCAGCTCGCGCTCGACGAAACGCACTCCTCAAAAACATGGCTGAGCAATATGCTGCACCACATTGAAAAAACAACGCCTGCCGATTGCGATAATCTCAGCGCCGTTGCAATGATTATGTAATCATATAGCTTATTTCGGTAGCTTACCGTAAAATATGGAAAATTTTATAAAAGAAAAAGATTGACAAAAAAGGATTTCCATGATATAATAGAGCTATACTTATATCAAGATAAAGGAGTTTTCAGCGATGGACGGCACCTTAGAAAAATTTTCCGGATTCACAGATGAGGAATTGGTAAATCTGGCGCAAAAAGGTGATAAACGCGCTTTAGAGGCTATTATTTTGCGCTATAAAAATCTTGTCTATTCAAAGTCAAAGGCATTCTTCTTAATCGGTGCCGATGATGATGATATTATTCAAGAGGGTTTGATCGGACTTTATAATGCCGTCAAAAAATTTGATGCGGGCAAGTTTCCATTTTTCAAAGTTTTTGCCGGAATTTGTATTAAACGCCGTATTATTACTGCCGTAAAAGAAGCCACGCGCAAAAAGCACTCTCCTTTGAATTCTTATGTTTCACTTGATAACAATAATTTTGATGACGAAAGCGACACAACACTTTTGGACGTTTTGGCCTTTGATGAGCTACAGGATCCTGAGGCGATATTGATTGACAGGGAAAATATGGATGGTATGGAGTATGAAATAAACAAAACCTTAAGCGAAATGGAGCTTGCGGTATTGTTTGAGTATCTTGAAGGCCGTTCCTATCAGGAAATTGCAGAAATTTTGGGCAAGGATGCGAAGGCAGTGGATAATGCCATCCAGCGTATCAAGAAGAAGTTAAAATATCTGTTAGAATAGGAACAAGTGAATGGTACGTTTGGAGAAAACGTCCGAGGAAAGGAAAGAAAAAAATGTACGAAGACAGAACATTAGTGTGTAAGGATTGTGGCCAGGAGTTCACTTTCACTGCAGGCGAGCAGGAATTTTATGCAGAGAAGGGCTTTGAAAACGATCCGATTCGCTGTAAGGCATGTAGAACTGCAAGAAAAGAACGGATGAAGCCGCAAAGAGAAATGTATGAGATTGTGTGTGCTTCATGCGGAGCAGTGGACAAAGTTCCCTTTGAACCGCGTCACGACAAGCCGGTTTATTGCAGCAAGTGTTTTGAAGCTCATAAAAACTAAATATTGAATGGGATGTTAGTCAACATCCCATTTTTTTATATCTGCTGTTGACAAATTCGAAAAGTCCGTCTATAATAAATTTATAAAATAACGAAAAGGTCTTAAAATGATGATAAAAGAAATAATTGATGCGCTTTATGAAACAAAAAATGCAGATGATCTTGCCTTAAAAACGCTGATTGATACGGAAGATACCTCCTATTTATTCGAAAAATCCATCAGCCGCCGCAAGGAATTTTACGGAACGGACGTTTACACACGCGGTCTGATCGAATTTACCAATCACTGCAAAAACAATTGTTATTACTGTGGGATTCGCGCCGGAAATGTTGCGGCTTCACGGTATCGGCTAACCGAAGACGAAATCTTATCCTGCTGCCAATCGGGATATGATTTAGGTTTTCGCACCTTTGTCCTGCAAGGTGGTGAAGATCCTTATTATACTGATGATAAAATTTGTACGCTAATTACCCAAATCAAAAAAGCGCATCCGGATTGTGCTGTCACGCTATCCATCGGCGAAAAAAGTAAAAAAAGCTATGAAGCGTATTTTCAAGCCGGTGCGGATCGGTATTTGCTGCGCCATGAAACCGCCTCGCCGGAACATTATGCAAAGCTACATCCGGAAAGTATGAGTCTTGAAAACAGAAAATCCTGTCTGTTCGCATTAAAGGAAATCGGCTATCAAGTAGGATCGGGATTTATGGTAGGCAGCCCGTATCAAACCGTCGAAAATTTAATCGAGGATCTGCGTTTTTTGCAGGAGCTTGAGCCGGATATGATCGGTATCGGGCCGTTTCTCCCCCACAAAGATACGCCGTTCGGCACATTTGACAAGGGCAGCTTATCGCGCTGTTTGAACTTGATTGCGATTTTGCGCCTGATGTTTCCGTATGCGTTGATTCCGGCAACTACGGCATTGGGTACCATTCATTCGCAGGGACGGGAATTGGGATTGCAAGCTGGAGCGAATGTCGTGATGCCGAACCTTTCCCCAGTTCGCGTGCGTAAACTGTATGAATTATATGATAATAAAATCTGTACCGGCGAAGAAGCGGCAGAATGTCGTTTTTGCTTGGAAAACAGAGTTGCCTCTGCCGGGTATCATCTGACGGTGGATGTCGGAAATGTAAATAAAAAATCCACGAGGTCATAAAAAACTTCGTGGATTTTCTTATTCATTATTCAGCAAACATCGGTGTTGATAAATACCGATCTCCGGTATCCGGAAGAAGCGCCACAATGGTCTTACCTTTGTTTTCCGGACGCTTTGCTAACTGGATTGCCGCCCATACGGCAGCTCCCGAAGAGATTCCCACAAGGACACCCTCATTCACAGCAATTGCTTTTCCTGTCTTAAATGCATCCTCATTTTCAACGCGTATAATTTCATCATAAATCTTTGTGTTCAAAGTTTCCGGTACAAAGCCTGCACCGATTCCCTGGATTTTATGCGGACCTGCTTTTCCCTCGGACAATACCGGAGATCCTGCCGGCTCTACCGCTACCACCTTAACATTGGGGTTCTGGGATTTCAGGTATTCGCCGACACCCGAAACCGTTCCGCCCGTGCCTACACCGGCTACAAAAATATCAACCTTTCCATCGGTATCTTCCCAGATTTCCGGTCCCGTGGTTGCCTTATGATATGCCGGATTTGCAGGGTTTGTGAACTGGCTCGGAATAAAGCTGTTCGGAATCTGCTCGGAAAGCTCTTGTGCCTTTGCAATTGCACCTTTCATTCCGTTTGCACCGTCTGTCAATACCAATTCAGCGCCATATGCCTTCAAAAGATTTCTCCGCTCAACACTCATCGTTTCCGGCATCGTGATAATAATCCGATAGCCGCGCGAAGCTGCAACCGATGCTAAACCGATTCCTGTATTTCCCGATGTCGGCTCGATAATAACCGAATCCGGCTTAAGGATTCCCTTTTGCTCCGCCTCGTCGATCATTGCTTTTGCGATTCTATCCTTAACCGATCCTGCCGGATTGAAATACTCCAGCTTTGCCAACAATGTTGCATCCAATTCATTTTTCTTCTCAATATTCACCAATTCCAAAATCGGAGTTTTTCCGATTAATTCTGTCACTGTTTTATAAATCTTTGCCATTTTAATTCCTCCATTCATTCTAACGAGGCAATTGCAAAAATTATTTTGCAATTGCCTATCGGTTCGTTACTTTACTGCCGCAAATGCATCATCCAATGCCGCGATTAAATCGTCAATATTTTCTGTTCCGATGGATAACCGAATTGTGTTCGGCTTAATTCCCTGCTCTGCCAATTCCTGCTCGTTACACTGTGAATGAGTGGTGGTTGCCGGGTGAATTACCAATGACTTCGAATCCGCAACATTTGCCAGCAAGGAGAAGATTTCCAAATTGTCAATAAATTTATGTGCTTCTTTCACGCCGCCCTTAATCTCAAAAGTAAAGATGGATCCGCCGCCGTTCGGCAAATATTTCTTATATAATGCATGGCTCGGTTCTGTCGGCAAGGACGGATGATGTACCGCCTCAACCAACGGATGGTTATTCAAATATTCCACAATCTTTAATGCATTGGACACGTGTCTTTCCACTCTCAGCGACAAGGTTTCCAGTCCCTGCAAGAAAATGAATGCATGGAACGGAGATAAAGTCGCACCGGTGTCACGAAGCAAAATCGCACGAATATAGGTTACAAATGCTGCTGCACCAACATCCTTTGCAAAGCTTACTCCATGATAGGACGGGTTCGGCTCAACCAGCTTCGGGAATTTGCCCGATGCTACCCAATCGAACTTTCCGCTATCTACGATAACACCGCCGATTGCCGTACCGTGACCGCCGATAAACTTCGTAGCGGAATGGACTACAATATCTGCTCCATATTCAATCGGACGAATTAAATACGGTGTCGCAAAGGTTGAATCGACTACTAAAGGAATCTTATGTGCATGAGCAACCTTAGCAACCGCTTCAATATCAATTAAGTTGGAATTTGGGTTTCCGAGTGTTTCAATAAAAATTGCTTTAGTATTGTCACGGATCGCAGCCTCAAATGAACCTTCCTCCTCCGGATCTACAAAAGTAGCGGAAATACCATACTCCGGAAGTGTATGTTCCAATAAGTTATAAGTTCCACCGTAAATGGTCTTGGACGCTACGATGTGATCGCCTGCCTGCGCCAATGCCTGAAATGTATAAGTGATTGCCGCTGCACCCGATGCAACGCCCAGTGCCGCTACACCGCCCTCCAGTGCCGCAATTCTCTTTTCGAAAATATCCTGTGTGGGGTTTGTTAATCTGCCGTAAATATTTCCTGCATCTCTTAAACCAAAACGGTCTGCCGCATGCTGTGAATTATGAAATACATAAGAGGTGGATGCATAAATCGGAACCGCTCTTGAATCGGTAACCGGATCCGCCTGCTCCTGACCTACGTGAAGTTGCTTTGTTTCAAATTTCCATTCTCTATTTGCCATAATAAATTCCTTCTTTCTTTTTTTCTTATTTCTTTATTTCAATATTGGTTAATGATCATCTTCTGCAACATCGGCACATTCGTCCGCTGTGTATATCAGAAATAAATACTATTTTCGTTGTTTTCATATTATTTTCTCCTTATCTGATATTTCCTATCGGCTTACTATGGTTTATAGTATACCACATTTTTTTTATTTGTCAAGAGCTTTTTTGAAAATTTATCAAAAAAATTTAGATAATTTTGCAAGTCGTATAACGGATTTATTTGGGATTTATGCATAGATTCTTGTATTTTGTGCAAACAAAAAGAGGACTGTTTGGCAGTCCCCTTTTAAAATCATTATTCTAAACTTAGAACAATATCGCCTAAATCAACGGTATCGCCGGATTTAATTTCAATATCCTGCGTCTGAGAAGTATATCCCGGAGCAGAAACAATTAATTGATACTTACCCGGATTCACCGTAAATGAAAATTCGCATGCACCCTTATTGGTGGAGCAGGAATCCACGATTAAGCTTCCATCTCTCAATTCGACATTTACACCCGAAACGATAATGGTGTTAGCGATCTTCTTAAAGACGTCATATAGCTTATCAACATCGCCGGTATGATAGTAGCCCTTATTCTGAATATCGGTTAATAGCCGTTCTCCCTCAACATCAACACCAAAGCCTATTGTGTAAAGATCATAGTTTTTGGCGATAATCTCCTGTGATTTATCATAAATTGTATTTCCATAGGTGTAGAAATATCCTAAATCATTTGCCGTATATTTTCCGCTTTGAGATTCAGGTCCTACGCACGGATACCCATCCGTCATCAAAACAATGCTCTTTGCAAGAATGTCGCTGTCTGTTGCACTATCCAATAAGCCCTCAGCGGCATTTAACGCATCATAAATATTAGTACCGCCATTTGCGTACATGGTATCAATTGCGGTTGTAAGCGCACTGGCATCCTTTGTGAAATTACACAAAATCTTTTCATTGGATTCATAAGACACGATAGCAATATAGTCCTCGGAATTATTATTCAGAACCGTTGTGCAGAAATTCTTAGCAGCCGTTTTTAAGGAGTCTATCGGTGAACCGTACATACTTCCCGACTCATCCAGAACAAGAACGGTATAGCGCTTTGCAACGCTTGCCGGCATTTCCTCCTTATCCACCTTAGCTTTTACCACACCTGCTTTTGCCGGATCAACCGGTGCCGGTTCAGGATCGGGTTCCGCTGTCGGCTCCGGGGTTACTGCATTCGGATCTGCTTTCACAACGACAACAAGATTCTTATCGGCAACCTGTTCATCGTTATAATTAATCAGAATCGTTCCTGCCGAAACACCGGTTACTTTATTCTTGTTAATATTTACGATTCCCTCTTGGCTATCGGTGTACGGATTCAGTTTGGAGGTATAGTCCTCGGTAGAACCGTCCGAATATGTCGCTGTTGCCTTGATTTCGAAAGATTCACCGACAGTAATCTCTTTCAAGGTTGCCGGCTCAATATCCACTTTAACCAATTTCTTCTCTGTTTCCGGAAGTGCGCCGATAAAGGTTGCACGATAAAGCAGCGTTGCAAACTGCGCTCTTGTCAGCGGATCCTGCGCACCGATTGTTCCGTCCGAATATCCGGATACAAGACCGTTAGATACTGCGACTGCCATATACTGCTTACATATTCCGGAAATAGAATTTTGATCGGAGAACATATTTAATACTGACTCATCGGCATTTTTTGCAATGCTGTCATAGTTTAATACTTTTACCAATGCATATACTGTGTCCTCTCTGGTAACCGGCATTTCCGGCTGAAATTTCTGCTGGCTGGTCATCGAGGTTCTTTGGGGGAATAAATCTTTTCCTGCCTCAATATACGGCGCATACCATGCGGATAAAGGAACATCATAATAAGATGTTGATGTCAGATTATCCGGCAATGCCTCACCTAAGAACGTAACAAAAACTTTCATCGCTTCTGCTCTTGTGATCTGCCCGTCCGGCTTGAAATTACCGTCCGGATAGCCCGAAAACCATTTGGTTGCGCTGCATCTCTCTACTGCCTTATATGCCCAATGGGTAGACGGTACATCCTTGTATGTTCCTGTTGAAGCCGATTGCACCGGGGCAGGAGCCGGAGTAGAGATTGTCGTTGGCTCCGATGTCTGCGTGGGTGTCCCCCACTCTTCTCCATATCCCAATGCAAAGGCATTTGTCGCAGCCGCCATTAACATCGTTGCTGCCGCAAATACCGATATTATTTTTTTCTTTATCATTTTATACTCACCCTTTCCGCGTCTGAGACGCAAAATCTTTACCCTGATATTTTAGTTCACCGTAATGTGAATACTTGTATTATTCAAATTCGCATTGTTAAACAGAACGCTGCCTTGTCCGGCTTTCATTCCGTATACCCGATTCTGTACCGCTTGAATAACACTGCTGTCGCTTATACAGAGATTCAGATTGTTGGTAAAATCCATCCGCGTGCCGTCAGCGTAGACCGCTTCCGCTCTGATCTCCAGTTTTTCTCCGACTTTAATTTCCTGCTCTGTACCGCACGAAAGCTCAATATGATCCAGTTTTGCCATTGTCGGAACCCGATTCGGCCCGATTGCATATAATCTTGCAAGAAGAGTGGCAAACTGTGCTCTGGTGAGGTTTCCGCCCGGTCTTAAGGTTCCGTCATTAAAGCCTGCTAAAATTCCGTAATTCAATCCAACCGCAAGATATTTTCTCATATCTTGATTCATGTAATGACTATCCGAAAATTGATCCAGAATCCCTAAATCAACACATTCGGACAAAGTGTTATAACCGTAGGCATTGACCAGAACATATAATGCGTCCTCTCTGGTGATGCTGACAGACGGCTTAAACTCCTGCCCGTAGGTCGGATAGAACATTTCCCTTGCAGCCTCAACATATCGGGAATACCACGAACCTGCATTCACGTCATTATAACTGCTGATAATGGTCTGCGCAGTATCCAGCTTAAGAAATTCGGAGATTGCTTTTGCCGCCTCTGCCCTTGTAATCACATCATTCGGCTTAAACGTACCGTCACTGTAGCCTGCAAACCACCCATATCTCGTTGCAGCCTGAATCGCATCATATCCCCAGAATCCCGGCTGTACGTCCTTATAAGTTACAGAGGCACGAATAATTGAATCATCATTTGTCCATTCATTGGCGAATACATTGCCGCCGCATGATAAAATCATGATGATTATCAGTAATAGCTTTTTCATCATTATGAAAACTCCTTTCACCAAATGCAAGGCTGAAAACTTCACATTCATTGCCCGAAAACAAGCAGAATATGAAATTCATCCAGACTTACATTTTCTCCAAAGGAAGCTTTTATGCCTCCGGCTCAGCTGTCGGTTCTGCCGTTGGTTCAACGGTTGGTTCCGCTGTTGGCTCGGCTGTCGGCTCGGCTGTCGGTTCAACCGTCGGCTCCGGGGTCGGTGCCGGAGATACTACAAGCACTACCTGCTGATCCCGAACTGCTTCATTGTTGAACTGAATAATTGCCGTTCCTGCGCCGACTGCCGTTACCTTGTTTTTATTAATCGAAACAATTCCCTCTGTGCTGTCGGTATACGGATTCAGCTGTGAAGTATAGTCGGCTGTTGAACCGTCCGAATACTTCGCCGTTGCTTTAAATTCAACTGCATCTCCCACTTGAATCTCGGACAATGTCTTGGGTGTAATTTCTACCGATTGCAGCACCTTGTTGGTTTCCTCCAATGCGCCGATAAAGGTCGCGCGATAAAGCAGCGTTGCAAACTGTGCTCTCGTCAGCGGATCCTGCGCACCGATCGTTCCGTCCGAATATCCGGATACAAGACCGTTGGATACCGCAACCGCCATATACTGTCTGCAAATTCCCGAAATGGAATTCTGATCGGAGAACATATTCAATACCGATTCATCAGCATTCTTGGCAATGTTGTCATAATTCAATGCCTTTACCAATGCATATACCGTATCCTCCCTTGTAATCGGCATATTCGGCTGAAACTTTGCCTGACTGGTCATAGAAGTTCTCTTGGGGAACAAATCCTTTCCTGCCTCAATATACGGTGCAAACCAATCGCTTACAGATACATCATAATACGAGGTTGATGTCAGATTGGAGGGCAGAGGTTCTCCCAAAAAGGTTACAAAAACCTTCATTGCCTCGGATCTTGTAATGGATCCGTCCGGACGGAATGTTCCGTCCGGATAACCCGAAAACCACTTGGTTGCCGTGCATCTTTCAACCGCCTTATACGCCCAATGCGTAGACGGTACATCACGGTAATTCTCCGTTGGCGCAGCCATTGCAATCGCTGCCGCCGATACTGTAACCACAGCGATTGCTGTGATGAATGAAATAAGTTTTTTCATGTTAAAACCATTCCCTTTCTTTAATTTATGTTTATGCTTATATCATCATCGGAATAGGTCACAGAATCATTTACAAGCTTTAAATTCCGCAGGCTAAAATCACTCTTTGAATAGCTGCATCCTTCATTGATTGTAAAGACTAATTTTGCAAAAGTCCCCGATGATGATGTAATGCCGTTTTTATTGGCATACACATATTTTACGCCGCCTCTCGTTTTCTGGTATGCGGCTGCTCCGCCGAAATACGAAATTGATTTTCCGGCGCTGTAAGTATATTTTGCGCTGTCCATCGCCAAAACGAATTGCGCCGAGGTCACATCTGCATTTCCAAAGCCATCATAAGATACCAGTACCGTTACCGTATCTCCGCTATCCGATATTTCCGCCGTCACTGCCGGATTTTGCTTGCTTGGCGCTTTCGTTGGCGGAGCCGGCGTCGGGGTTGCCGGCGCAAGAGTCGGCTTCTCCGTAACATAAACGGTAGGGCTTGGTGTTGGAGCCGGTGTTGAAGTCGGCTTAATTGTAGCGGTTGGTTCAACGGTCGCCTGAACCGATACAAAAGGCTGTGTGGTCGCCGGTGCTGTCGGAGCCGCTGTCGGCTTCGGCACTGACCGATAAATATCCACAGTCTTAGTCGTTGTTTTTCCGTGACCATTCACCGCTTTCAGTTCAAATGAATTGGCACCTTCTTTCAAGTTCACGGAAGTTTTAAAGCTTCCGTCACCATTCAGCATAATGCGGTTATTATTACAGGTCAGCGTAATCGCCGAACCGGAAGTATCGGAAACCGTTCCTGAAATTTCTGCTGAAGTGTTTTCCGAAAATGGCTCATATTGAGTGATATTAATAATCGGTGCTTCGCTGTTGTCTTTTACAACGATTATCCAGCGAAATAATTCTCTGATCCAACACTTCGGCTTCTAATGCAATCGCCTTTTCCTGTGCCAGCTTCTTAATGGCAGCCACGGACTGATTATATTTTTCGGATGTGTTGATATAATCCTTCATGGTCTGAGAAGCCTTTGAAAGTCTGGAATCCAGATCATCAAACAGCTCATCTGCCATATTTTCCAGCTCGTCGATATCCAGACTCAGTTTAGATGCAACACGATTTCCCGTACTGTCATAGGTATAAAGCTGTGCATATTCCCGAATCGGGCCGCCTGCCTTGTCAACTCTTAATGCCCATTGCTCAAAGTCCTGATACAAATTATAATCATATCGTACCTGCTTTAGCTTATCCTTTGCCGCTTCCGCAACCAAAGCATAAGCAGCCGGTTCATTCGTCTGCAAGGCATTCAGCTGAGTTTCAGCGTCTAACAGCTTATCTGCCCATTCATCTGTCAGCTCTGCCCGTTCCGCTTCATCAATCGCATTCATGACCTTAATGGCTGCTTGCCAGTAAATCTTCAGCATATCGGCAATGCTTGAGAATTGAACGGTCGTTTCCCGATCAATATAATATTTCACATCCGCCGAAAATGCGTTATGCTCATCCAAAAGGGTGTTATAGCATTTTAATGCGCCGTCAACCTCCAGGCTTTCCGTTACCTCATTAAAGCCATTCAAATATTCCGCTTCTTTATCCAGGTCACTTACATACTGATATAATTTATGTACATTTTCAATCCATTCCTGCGCTTCTGCATTGGCTTCCTCATCGGGATATAATGCCTTAATTAAGCTATTAAACAATTCCAAAGCCTTTTCCGACATATAAGGCAGTTTCACGTCCGTAAATCCCTCGCTGCTATATTTCTCCCTATATGCCGCCGATAATTGAATATAGCTGTCCGAACCCGATAAAATCAACTGATGCGCTTCTTCCAGCAGCTTATCAAAAGCCTCTCTTGAGGTTGAGTTGCCGGCAAGAATTGTGTCAATTTCTTCATTAACGCTCTCTAAGGTTGCATAATTATCCCGGTTGGTAATCCGCTCTATATCCGTTTCCGGCAATACGGCAATGATTTCATCCCATTTTGCATTGGCTGCGTCAGCTGCGGCTCTTAAATTCCGGATAACGGTATTATGATCTGTGAACTCCGTAATTTTTGCATTGGTATAGTCGCGCATCAGCTTTAGCTCCTGCTTATCCTTATCAACATGATCCTCGTCAAATTTTTCATAATAGTATTCCAATACGCCGTTCGGGTTGATGTTATCATACTCCGTCTGCGTATCGCTGATAAATTCATCTATATTCCAGTAGGAATCCGCTTCATTCTTAACGCCGTTTTCGCCGTCAAGCACATAACCCGACATATAGTTTAGTCCATAGGCGTCCAGGCTGTCGTTTACCGCACCGTACTTAGCCAGCTCGTCTGCTGCCTTTTGCTTTAATTCCTCACAAGCCTGATTCAGCTTCTCAACCGCAGCAGTATAAGCATCTGACATATACTGATACTCATCCGGATGCAGGAATAAGAAGTTAATAATCTCATCCGGAATGTTTTCCATCTTCGCATATTTGTCATGCAGCTCGTCAATAAAGGCTTTTGTAAGCGTTACCGGACTCAATTCAATATCCAAAACATCGTCAACAATAGTTCCGATATACGTCATCATGGCTTCGTATACCTTGTCGCAGTAATCACTCTCGGACTTATAAGCCGCCTTCATTTCATCGCTTAATTTGGTATATGCCTCCTCCGCTTCTGCACGGTAGGTGTACATATATTCATACATATTTTCTTCCGTATTGCTGAAAATAGTATAGAACTTCCCGTTCTTATCATCCGGATCGCCGTATTTGGTCTTGATCAAGTCAACCGCACATTGATATTCAGCGCACAGATATTCCTCAATAACCGTCTTTACCGCGTCACCCGAAACCGTATCGCCGCTGACAGCGCCCGAAGCAAAATCCTTATAGTAAACCGAATCCGCTAAGCTGTTTCCGCTCTTTCTGTAATAATTTTCTTCAAAGCCTTTCAAAAGATTTTGCTTTTGCTCAAACAAAGCTTCCCCGTCAAAGCCTACGCTCTTTGTAATATCTCCGCTGCCATAAGCTGCTTTGAGCTGATTCCATTCCTTTACCAGTTCATCCGCTGTTTGCTTCTTTAATTCAGCAACCGTTTTCTCTGCTTCTTCGAGAGTTTCCTTATCACTCTCCAGCTTCTTTATCAAATTTTTATATTCATCAGAGGTATCTCCGAATTTGTCCGACATTTTCTGATCAAACAAATCATAAGCCGTTCTGGCCGCTACGATATATTGTCCCGAATTTAAATAATTCGTTTCATCTACCGTACCGATCATTTCAATCTTTTCTTTAACAGCATTAATATCTTCCGTTTCATAAGCGTTATATTTCTTTTCGGCATCCACCAAAACCTGATAAATCTTATTTCCGATTAAGGCTTTTGTCGTAAAATTCGCCTTATCGTATTCGGTTCTTGCGGTCTTAATTTTCGCTTTATAATCCGTATAATTTTCGGCAGTCATTGTTGCAGTATCAATGTCATTGATCAGCGCTCTGATTCTGACCGCCTCATTGTAATTCTTATTTTTAATTGCCCACTGCTCGTCGCTGTAAAATTCCTTTAATTTTGTATAAATGCCCTCGTCCTCATTCAAACATTCTTTTTCAGCCGGAGTCAATGCATTGTATGCGGCAATCGCTGCATTTCTAGCAGCAATTAAATCCTTTGTCTGCTGGCTGTATTCCGATTCCGGAATATCGGACGGTACATAAATTCCCTTTTCCAAATCCAACCCCGGAACCGCCATAATCAGCGTACCTGCATTGGCAATGGCTTCTTCATCAATCACAGTAAAAGAAAGCGTCGGCTTCTTGGATGCGTCCTCATTCTCTCTTGTTCCTACCTTAACCGTAGCCGCGCTGTTCAGATAAACCGCGAATGTCACGGTATCCTTTGCCGCCTCCTTTGCGGCTTTGATATATTTCCCCAAATTTGAAACCGTAATCTCGCTGCCGCTCACTTCAGCCTGTGAGATTGCGTCCGCCGAAGTAATAACGCCGGCTTCTCCCTGTTCCTCTGTCACATCTGTAATATCAGGCTTGCTTGACCATGTGGTGGTATTTTCGTCAATATCAGATTCCGTGCCGAATACCTGTACGGTTGCACCGCTTGAAGCAGCACCCTCAATAATGGATAATTTCAGCTGTGCGTCATCCAATTTTGAGACATCAATATTCTGAATATTAAAGCTCACATATACCATGTTGATATTTTCCGTACCATCGTTAAAATAATTGATGCCCTCCGGAATCGTGTTCATGGAGGAACCCAAAACGGCATAATCCAAGCCGCCCTTTACAGAATCATCATTATTAAAAACGTATGTATCGGATTCCGGACTCATATCGGGATAATTCACCTTGTCCGGCTTTGCTGCCATCACAGGCGGCATGCCCCCGATAACAGATCCAATCATGGATACTGCCATCACCCCCGACATGGCTTTAATGTGTTTTTCTTTTTTCATTTTTTTACCTCCTAAATTCCTGAATAAAATTAAACGTAATGCAAATAATATTTGTGCAGCGAAACAATTTTTTCGTAAATTTGGGTAAATTTGCGAAAAATTTGAAAATAAATAGCAAATATTAGGATTATGCAAATAAAATACCCCGTTTTTGACCCCAAATAGCGTTTGTATAAAAAATCACAAATTCGAAGTTTGCCCAAACGCTTCTTCACTGAATATATTTTTTGCTAAGTTTTCAATGGATTCTTGTTTATGCTCCGCGGTAGAATGTGCATATCGCTTTAACGTGATCGTTGCGTCCGAATGCCCCAGCAACTCGCTTAAAGTTTTTATATCCATCCCCGTTTCCAATGCTCTGGTCGCAAATGTGTGCCGCGTTGTGTGGAATTTGGCATACTGAATATGATTGGTTTCCAAAAGTCTTGAAAACCAGTATTGATAAACGCGCGGCTCTATCGGTTTTCCATGAATATGAAAAACATATTCGCAAATTTCCTCCGTCCTTTTCAGCTCCTTTAACTTTTCAAGTAAAAAAAGCGGTATCGGAATCTCGCGGCTGGAATGAATACTTTTCGGCGGCATCGCAATAATTTTCGTTTTCCTTTCACTGTCATTGGAATTGATTCTTTGCACGGTTCTTCTGACAGATAAGATTGCATATTGAAAATCAATATCCTGCCACATCAAGCCGCACAGCTCCCCGACTCTTAAGCCCATATACAAGCATAGCATAATTCCTAAGATATTCGGATTTTCATCATTTAAAATAGCTCGTTCAAGCTTTGCCTGCTCGGATCTCGAAAACACCCGAATCTTGTCCTTTTTTGCACACGGAAGTTTTACCTTACTCCATATATCCGCAATATGTCCTTGATTTTCAGCCTCAATTAATGCCGATTTCAAAAATGTAAAAATGTTTTTAACCGTTGCGCCGGATAAATCATGCTTGCTGTCAATAAAACTCTGAAGCGTTTTCGGACTTAATTTACTTAAATAAATATCTCCGAAAAACGGCTTGATATGCCCATCATAATACCGCTTGTAAACCGAATAGGTGGATGGCTTAATTTTTTTGGAAAGATCGTTCAGATAACAATCTATCCATTGGGGTAATCTCATGCTGATACTTGATGTTGATTTTTCCGCAGGAGCTGATTTTAATTTCGCCATCTTCAACCGTACTTCTGTATAGGAACCTGCATAAACCGATGTATATTTGGCTTTTCCGTCTGCATTATGACCGCTGATATATCTGCCCTCCCAGCGCCCGTCTTTTCTCTTTCTGATGTTTTCTCCTCTTCTTGGCATTTTTATAATCATTAACTCCTCTCCGAAAATCAAATAAAATTTTCATATTTTGTTCAAATTGTGACCCTGTTTTTGACCCTTAAAAAAAATTATACCATAATTTTTTTAGTGAAAATCACATAATTTGCATAAATAAGTCAATAAAATTTCCAAAATAATAGATGATAAGTAAAATTTTTTTATTTTTTAGCAAAACATATTGATTTTTTTAGAAGAATATGCTATCATATACATATCGCAAATTTACCCAAATTCACGAAAACAATGAGGGTCATTGATGCTTTTGAGGTATCAATGATCTTTTTTAATTTCTCACCGATCTTGCATAAATTTAAAAATACAAAATTTTATTAATAAAATTCCCGAAATCCATTGCCAAAATGAAAATTATGGTGTATAATAGAAGATGATAATCGAATGAAATCAAGGAGAAAACCATGAAAACCTTTGATATTAAAACAAAAATATATTTTGGAGAAAACGCTTTGGATCGCCTTTCGGATCTTCCTTATAAAAAAGCGTTAATCATAACCGACCCTTTTATGGCAAAGAGCGGAATGTTGCAAATGATTACATACCGCCTGCAAGACGGTTATACGGAATTTGAAATTTTTTCTGACGTTGTACCCGATCCGCCTATTGCGGAAATTTCAAAAGGGGTTCAAAAAATGTTGGAATATGCGCCCGACTGCGTAATTGCAATCGGCGGCGGAAGTGCGTTGGACAGCGCAAAAGCCATTCGGGAATTTGCCACACGCGGCGGATTGCCCCAAACAGCATTAATTGCGATCCCCACCACCTCCGGCACCGGTTCCGAAGTAACCAGTTTCGCGGTTGTGACCGATCCCGAACATGATGTAAAATATCCCTTAGTATCGGATTCCATGTTGCCGACCGAAGCCATTCTGGACGCTGATCTTGTAAAAAGCGTTCCGGCAACCGTAACTGCCGATACCGGAATGGACGTGCTGACTCACGCGATTGAAGCTTATGTCAGCATTAATAATAACGAATTTAGTGCGGCTCTTGCCGAAAAAGCGATTGAAATTTGCGGCTCGTTCCTGCTGCGTTCCTATCTGGATAATAACGATACGCACGCAAGACAGAAAATGCATGTTGCCTCCTGTTTGGCAGGCTTGGCATTTAACAGCGCATCTCTCGGCTTGAATCACGGAATCGCGCATGCGCTCGGCGGCAAATTCCATATTCCGCATGGGCGTGCCAATGCAATGCTGTTGCCACATGTGATTGAATATAATTCCGGCATTAACCGCCATTCCAAAAGCAAAAAGGAATACCCGAACTGTGTACGCAAATATGTCAACATTGCAAAGCTTTTGGGTGTGAATAACTTTAATGAAATTACTACTGTCCGTGCATTGGTCAGCTGGATTCAGTTTATGCTGAAAGAAATGAATATGCCGTTATCCGTTTCACAATGCGGTATCGAAAAAACGACCTATTTTAATGCGATTGACTCTATGGCTGAAAAGGCACTTGCAGATGCCTGCACAACCACGAATCCGCGTGTTCCGACTAAGGACGAAATTGTACATATTCTTGAACACTTATATGAATAAAAAAAATCCACGAAGAAAAATCTTCGTGGATTTTCATTATTCAGCTAATGCCTTGTTGATCTTTTCGACCAGTTCGTTTACATCCTTACCATGAACCATGCATGCTTCTTCAAGACTCTCGCCTTGTGAAGACGGGCATCCCAGACAATGCATTCCGATCTCCAACAGAAGCGGCGCTACCTTGTCAATGTTCAGCTGCAAAGCTTCGCCGATAAGGGTATCCTTTGTTACCTGTGCCATTATTTTCACTCCTTTATTCCTTTATTAAAGCATTCTTCAAACATATGACTGTCAATCGTTTCAACCTCAAGCAGCTTCTCGCCTACACGCTTCAATATCGGCATGTATTCCGTCAGTAGCTCTTCCGTTTTCTTGTATTGTTCAGTCAAAATATGTTTTACTTCCTCATCAATATCTGCGGCAATTTTTTCGGAATATGCCTTTGCATGACCGAAATCACGTCCGATAAAGACCTCGCCGCCCTCGTCATATGAAATCGGACCGATTTTATCGCTCATCCCGTACTGCATCACCATCTGGCGAGCCAACGAGGTTGCGCGTTTAATATCGTCCGAAGCGCCGGTGCTGATATCACCGATAATCAGCTGCTCCGCAACGCGCCCCGCAAGCATAACGATAATCTTGTTCAGGATTTCGGTTTTCGGCATATACATCCGATCCTCCTCCGGAAGATACATCGTAAAGCCGCCGGCTCTTCCGCGCGGTACAATTGAAATTTTATGGACAATGTTCGAACGGTCTACAACCTTTGCGGCAATCGCATGACCTGCCTCATGATAGGCTGTGATTTTTTTCTCAATATCCGACATCACCCTGGACGGTTTTGCAACGCCAAGCATAATTTTTACGTTCGCGTCCTCAACATCCTTGCGCGTGATTTCAACATGCTCTCGTCTTGCCGCATAAATTGCCGCTTCATTCATTAGATTCTCCAAATCCGCGCCCGAATATCCGGCGGTTGCTTTCGCAATCGTTTCCAGATTGACATCCGGAGCAAGCGGCTTATTTTCCGAATGAATTTTTAAAATCGCTTCTCTTCCGCCGACATCCGGCAATCCAACGGTGATCTGACGGTCAAATCGTCCCGGACGCAGCAATGCCGGATCCAGAATATCCGGGCGGTTCGTTGCCGCCATGATGATAATGCCGTCATTCGCGCCAAAGCCGTCCATCTCGACCAACAGCTGATTCAGCGTTTGCTCACGCTCATCATGACCGCCGCCCATTCCGGCTCCGCGCTTTCTTCCGACCGCGTCAATTTCATCAATAAAGATAATGCACGGGCGGTTTTTCTTTGCCTGTTCAAATAAATCCCGAACACGCGACGCGCCCACGCCGACATACAGCTCCACAAAATCCGATCCGCTGATTGAGAAAAACGGCACGCCTGCTTCTCCGGCAACGGCTTTTGCCAACAGCGTTTTACCGGTTCCGGGATTACCCACAAGCAAAATCCCCTTCGGAATCCGCGCGCCCAGGCTTAAAAATTTCTGAGGATTTTTCAGAAATTCCACAATTTCCTCCAGCTCCTCTTTTTCCTCCTGCTCTCCGGCAACATCACGAAAAGTCGCTTTTTTATTATCCTGCGCCAACTTTGCACGGGATTTTGTGAAATTGCCGGCTCCTCCGCCGCCGCGGCGAAAGAACACAAAAAACAGAATCAACAGCGAAACGATAATCATGACAATATTAGAGATTGCCACCCATGAAATTTTAGATTCATACGCCTCCTGTTTGAGCTTGCCCTCCTCCATCTGGATGGACATCTCATCGCCGACATCGGCATATAACGTATCTACTGATGGGATGGTAACCCTTGCTATTTTGCCTTTTTTACTACCATCATTGATTTTCGCCGTTACCTCATTGCCCTCAATCAGCAATTCCGTAACCTTTTCATTCTTGATTGCCTGTATAAGATCTGAATACACCAGCTTGGTTTCGTCATTCATCACACGCCCTACAAACACGTTATACAAGATATAACACAAAATCAGAACGCCTAGCCATATACCCAGTCCCTTGTATCCCTTTTGCTGCAAATTCTCATCTCCTTAAAATTTATTTTCGATAATTGTAAAATTCCCATTCCGGTAATGGAAAATCATACCCCAATTTATTTTTCTTCCGAATTTTTCTTATGAATCACAACTCTCACGCCACTGTCCCGAAACGCAAATCGCCTGTCCCTGCGCTTTCCGACAAGACATGCAATCTCACCGTCAACGGTTAAAATTCCAATCTTTTTCCGTTGTTCTCTGGATATTTTTTCATCAATGAAATAATCCTTCAGTTTCTTTTTTCCCTGCATGCCCTCCGGATAAAAGACATCGCCGTTTCGGCGGTTGCGTAAAATAATTTCCGCCCCTGCCGGGAATGTAAAGACCTCTTTCCCTGCATGATCGGTTTTTTCCAGAGAAACCGAAATGCCTAATTCCGGAATTTCAGTCGTGCACCCAACAGTCAGACGATAAGCAAAGTCCGGGGGTCCCGACTGTTTTTTCCGAACCGTAAACCTCCCATACTCCATCGCCGCTTCGGTATTTCGGGGTAAATCAATTCTGTTCCCCGTTTTTCCGGCCGTCAGCAACTCATCCATATGCTCAATATAGAAAGCAGACACATCCGAGGCACCGATTTGTTCAACCAACATTTTATATAGTATTCTTCGGCGGATGGAAATATGCTCATGCCGCAATAATTGAACGTCTGCTTTCCCGTCCGTCACACATTTTCGGTAAGCATCCTCTGCTATCTGCTCCAAAAACTCCTTATCCTGCCGTATATTTTGTCCATTCCGCACGGCGCTTTCCACAAAATTCGGATTAAAATTCTTCTGAATCTCCGGCAACAAGTTGAGTCGGATTTTATTTCGGGTGTAATCTTCTTCATTGTTTGTGCTGTCCGTGACAAAATCTTGTCCCTGCTTGTGCAGATACTCCAAAATCTCCGTCCGCGTTAAATCCAAAATCGGGCGAATGATATTTCCGCGCCGAACAGGGATACCGCAAAGTCCTTGAATCGACGCGCCGCGGATAAAATTCATTAAAATTGTTTCCGCTTGGTCATTTTTATTATGCGCCGTTGCAATTTTAGAAATTCCATGCTGTTTTGCAAGCGTTTCAAAAAAATCATACCGCGCATTTCTGCCGCAAAGCTCCTCCGAAATCCCCAGTTTTTTTGCATCCCCCGGAATATCGGCATGTTTCACAAAGAAAGGAATCCCCATTTTTTCGGTATAATTCCGAACAAAACTCTCATCCCGATCTGCCTCTTCACCGCGTATTCCGTGGTTCAGATGTGCCGCAAAAAGCTCAATTTTCAGCCGATTGCGCAACGTATATAGAATATGCGTCATACACACCGAATCCGCTCCGCCAGAAAGACCGATTAAAACCCGATCGCCCGGCTCTATCAGATGATTTTCCTCTATAAATTTCAAAACCCGATCTGCGGTCATTCGAAATCCCTTTCCTATCGTCTTATTCCTTTTCTTCTTTCATGACAAATTCCACATTTGAGAACTTCGTAAATTCGCCTCTCCAGCCTAACTTGAAGGTTCCCGTTTCACCGCTTCGGTTCTTGGCAACAATACATTCGGCAAGATTTTTATCTTCAGTATCTTTATTATAGTAATCATCCCGATAAAGAAACATAACCATATCGGCATCCTGCTCAATTGCACCCGATTCACGCAAATCGCTCAACATCGGGCGTTTATCACTTCTCGACTCACTCGCACGGGAAAGCTGTGACAGCGCAATGACCGGAATATCCAGTTCCTTCGCAAGAATTTTGAGCGATCGCGAAATTTCCGCAATCTCTTGCTGACGGCTATCCGGTCGTCCGCTGGACTGCATCAGCTGCAAATAGTCGATTACCACCAGGGATAAGTCCTGCGTTTGCTTTAACCGGCGGCATTTCGCACGAATCTGCGATACGGTGATAGACGCCGTATCATCAATGTACATCGGCGCTCCGCCGACTCTGCCCAAAACCTCACCGATTTTCTGCCAGTCGTCCGCCTCCATCTCACCGGTACGAATCTTATTGGAATTAACCAATGCCTGCGAACACAAGATACGGTTTACAATCTGCTCTTTCGGCATTTCAAGGTTAAAAATCGCTACCGTCTTTTTATCCACAATGCTGACATGCTCGGCAATATTCACGGCAAAACTCGACTTACCCATTCCCGGACGCCCGGCAATCAGAATTAACTCACCGCCATGAAAACCGCCCGTTCTGCGATTCAGCTCATGAAATCCCGTGGAAAGTCCCGTAATGCTCCCCTGCTTCTGCGAATCCTCAACCAACTGCTGATAACTGGCATAAATAACATCATCAATCCGAACAATATCATTTTGCTCCCGTTCGGAGGATACGTCAAATACCAATTGCTCGGCTTGCTCCAAAATCCGATCGGACTGCTCGGTTGCATTATAAGCCATATCCGCAATCCGATCCGCACAGCCAATTAGATTCCTCAATACAGACTTTTCGCGGACAATATTGGAATAATAAACCACATTTCTCGTGGTCGGCACGCCCGAAGCCACATTTCTGAGGTATTCGATTCCACCGATCGTATCCAATTTATCCTCGCGGCTCAGCCGATTTCCCACAGTAACGAAGTCAATCGCGCTGTTCTCATTGAACAAGTCGGTAATAACCTTGAAGATAATCGCATGCTGCGCAAAATAGAAATCCGTTGGCTTTAAAATTTCAATCGCATCACCCACACACGCCGGAGCATTGGAAAGCACACCGCCGATAACGGCCTGCTCCGCCTCTTGGCTATAGGGCAATTCCCGTCCCAAATTTTGGATCGGATTGATATTTTCATTCTCCATCGCTTTAAATTATTCCGGCTGTACGTTCACTTTGAGCGTTCCGGAAACTCCCGTATAAAGCTTTACCGGAACCTCTGTAACGCCCAGCTTTTTAATATCACTCATTACAAATTTCTTTTTATCCAGCTTGATATGGTGCTGTTGGGTCAGCGCTTCCGCAACATCCTTTGAGGTGATAGAACCGAACAGCTTTCCGTTATCTCCTGCCTTTGCCTTTAAAAGCACTTCAATTTCTTTCATGGTTTCGGCAATTTTCTGTGCTTCTTCCGTTTCTGTCTTTACCTTATATTCCAGTGACTCCGCCTTTCCTTTCATCACGTTGATGTTGGACTTTGTCGCCTCCTGTGCCAAGCCTCTGGGCAGCAGATAGTTTCTGGCATAACCGTCCGAAACCTTAATCATCTGTCCTTTTTTTCCTTGACCCTTTACATCTTGATTCAATATAACCTGCATAATACTTCCTCCATTCTGCCGCCAACAGCGGCGCAAAGCTTATGAATTTATTCGCTTTCCTTAATATATTCCTTGACCGCCTTTTCTATCAGACGTACCGTATCGTCAATTCCGGTATTTTTCAACTGCGCGCCTGCAACGGTCATATGTCCGCCGCCGCCCAGCTTTTCTACAATTAATTGTACATTCACATCCCCCAGGGATCGTGCACTGACGCCTGCCGCATCCTCTAGCGGATACACAACAAAGGATGCCTTGATATTTCCTATATTGAGCATTTCATCTGCCGCCTGGGATGCAATTACCTTAATATTGGGATATTTATTGTAGGTTTTCGCAACTGCGATATGATCCGTAATCTCCACAGCTGTTTTTACAATATCCACCTTATGGTCATAATCCTGCTTATCAATATTAAACAGCTTTTTTACCGCTACGGTATTTAGTCCCAGCCGCCGCAGATAGGACGCCGCTTCAAAGGTTCGAACTCCCGTTTTCAGCATGAAATTCTTTGTATCCATCAGGATTCCCGTATAAAGGCACTCATCCTCAATCGCCGTCAGCGCACTGCCAAGATCCATATACTCCAACAGCTCCGTCGCCATCTCGCAGGTCGAGGAGGCATACGGCTCATGATACACCAAAGAGCATGGATTGATAAACTCCGTTGAACGCCGATGATGGTCGATCAAAATAATCTTTGAAGCCTGTTCAACCAGCCGTTTATCCGGCAGCATGGACGGACGGTGCGTATCCAGAACCACAACCAATGTATGCTCCGTGATTTCCTCTAAGGCGTCCTCCGGGGATATAAACATCCCCTTGTACTCCGGATAGACTCTAAGCTCATCATATAAACGCTTAATTGCCGGCGAATTATTGTCATGAATAATATACGGCTTTTTGCCTAATGCTCTGACCGCTCTTTGCAGTCCCATTGCCGCGCCGAAACAATCATAATCCGCAGCATTGTGTCCTACAAAGATTACCTTATCTGATTGGCGGATAAAGTCCTTTAATGCCACTGCCACCGCACGCGTTTTCACTCTGGTACTCTTTTCGTACTCCTTGCTTTTTCCGCCGAAGAACCGATACTGGTTATCATCCTTAATGCAAACCTGATCGCCGCCGCGTCCGAGCGCCATATCCAATGCATTTCTTGCCGATGCTTCATTTTCATTCAAACTGCCGCCGCAGCCAATTCCGATACTGATAGAAACCGGAATCCGAATATCTTCACTGATTGCGCGAACATTATCCAGAAGCTTAAATTTATCATCGGTAAACACTTTCAGATACTGATGTTCAAAAATGATAAAATATCGGTCACGATCGGTATTCTTAATAATCGCTTGTCCGGTCTTTGCCCACTCGTTTAAGTATTTTCTGATCTGTGAGCTGATCTGCTCCTGATCGCTGTCACTGACGCGCCGGAAAACTTCTTCATAATTATCAATATTCACAACGGCAACATCGGTCTTTTCATTTTCATAAATATCCCGAAGCTCTGCCTCTGTCGTCTGATCAATAAAATACAGATAAAATGCCGCCTTATCCTCATCCAGAACCGCTGACTGCGAACGATCTTTTAACATATTGCCGATTACATGATACTTCTTATCCTTAATATTAACGTTCATATCAATGTTGGCGGCATTTTTCAGAAGATTGCTCCACTTAATATCCGGAATCACCCGTTCCAGCATCCGTTCAAACAAATCCTCGTTATCCATCAGCTCGGAAAATCTTCCATTATACCATCGAATTGATCCGTCCATATGAGCAACGACCATCGGAATCGGGAAACTGGACATAATATTAGAAGAAACCGGATTATTCTCCGTCCCCAACAACCGTACATAATCCGTAACGGTTCTTTTCCGCTTTTGACAAAGCAAAATAAAGGCAGCCGCCGCAATGAATCCGATTCCAATGTCGGCAAATCCCACATAAACATTACTTTTTATAACGTAAACCACACCGCTAGCAAGCAGCAGTACGGAAAGCAGCAGACCGGCGGTAAGTAAAAACCGCATCGTCTGACCATATCTTTTCCCCATCGTAATCCTCTATTCCTCCGTGCCGTCATGCGGCACTCACTTCTCTTATTAGCCTTTTCTTCACACTTATACGAATTGCTTTTATCAAAAAATACGATATACGTATACCTAATTTTATATTATATCATACATCTTTCCAAAAGTCAAATACGTTCCTGACAAAATTAAAGCCGCCGATCCCTACGGTTTTTATGAAAATTCACATTGATGAAATACCACATTCTCTCTCCGAAAACATAAAATTTATTCTTTCCTTTTAAAATTATTTTATAAATATTTAATGCATAATTATTAAATATTTGCATAATCATTCAAAAAAACGCCTAAACTTTCGTGTTTTTCTTTTTTGAGTGAGCAACACGTGTAATTTGTTGGTATTCCAATATATTTTATGATTTTGTTTGAGTTTTGTGCTGTTTCTGATTGTTTACGAGGAACTCAGCTATGCGGTTTATACGGCGTTTACCAAAAATCGCATAAATTTTTATCCACTTTTACTATTGAATAATACAAAAGAATGATGTATAATATCAATAAAGTGAATTTATATCACAGGGCAACATTTCGTAAACGTTGTTTGTATTATACGAGGAGGTTTTAATCATGGCAAAAGAAAAGGTTGTTTTAGCCTACAGCGGCGGATTGGACACATCCATCATTATTCCTTGGTTAAAGGAAAACTATGATTATGATGTTATCGCAGTTTGCGGAGATGTAGGACAGGGTAAGGAAACGGACGGTCTTGAGGAAAGAGCAAAGAAATCCGGTGCTTCCAAGCTTTATATTGAAGATTTAAGAGATGAATATGTGAAAGATTATATATTCCCCACATTAAAAGCAGGCGCTGTTTATGAGGGCAAGTATCTGTTGGGTACTTCTCACGCAAGACCGATCATCGCAAAAAGATTGGTAGAAATTGCGCATAAAGAGGGTGCGGTTGCAATCTGTCACGGTGCAACCGGAAAAGGTAACGATCAGGTTCGTTTTGAGCTTGCCATCAAGGCTTTGGATCCTTCCTTGAAAATCATTGCTCCCTGGAGAATCTGGGATATTAAATCCCGCGAGGACGCAGTAGATTACGCAGCAGCACATAATATTGAAGTTCCGGTAACAAAGAAAGACTTGTATTCCAGAGACAGAAACATCTGGCACATCAGCCATGAGGGTATGGATCTGGAGGATCCTGCCAACGAGCCGCAGCTGGATTCCCTGCTGAAGCTGGGCGTATCCCCCGAAAAAGCACCGGATGAAGCAAAGTACATCACTATCGGCTTTGAAAAAGGCGAGCCGATATCCTTGGACGGCGAGAAGCTCGACCCCAGACCACTGGTTGAAAAGCTGAATGAATTAGGCGGAAAATACGGTGTCGGAATTGCTGACATTGTTGAGGACAGACTGGTAGGTATGAAGTCGAGAGGCGTTTATGAAACACCGGGCGGAACGATTTTATATACTGCTATTCAAGAATTGGAATACCTTTGCCTGGATCGCGATACACAATCATTCAAGCGTCAGTCCGCAATTAAATTTGCAGAATTGGTATATGACGGAAAATGGTTTACACCGTTAAGAGAGTCCATGTCGGCAATGTTCGATGTTATGGACGAAACCGTTACCGGTGAGGTTCGCTTAAAGCTTTATAAGGGTTCCGTTACACCAGCAGGTGCAAAATCACCGTACTCCTTGTATAACGAAGACATCGCTTCTTTCGGCGACAGCCACGAATTATATAGCCACAAGGATAGCGAAGGCTTCATCAATCTATTCGGCTTACCGCTCAAGGTTCGCGCTATGATGAAGAAAAAGAACAATCTGTAATGAAAGATTTTTATTTCCCATGCAGTTACTGCATGGGAAATTTTTTTAGCAAGAGAAACTCTGATCTCATAAAAGGCAATTCATCTGTTTTTTTAGTCTAAGGAGGCGAGTTCCGCGCAACGTAGCGGATGTTTGAGCCGGAATAGACTAAAAAAACAGATGAATTGCCTGATCCCCCCTTTCAAATGATTCACTTCACAATTCCCACTTTTTCACCACAGCACACATAAATTTCATTTTATCCGAATACATAAGAATATCAAGATGATATTGAGGTTTCCGGAACGGAGGGAGTTTATGCGTATTCAAATCCATCCTCCAAAAGACAGACTAATTTTCGAGCAGACGCTTTTGAAAATTCTCGCAAAAAAACCGCTGAAAGGACAGCACTCATGAGAATGGCAGCATACTGCCGTGTCAGTACGGAAAAGGATGAACAACTTTCCTCACTGAAAAACCAAAAAGAGTTTTTTGAGCAATACGCCGCAAAATCCGGTGACACGCTGGTAAAAATCTATGCTGATGAAGGAATCAGCGGAAAAAGCATGAAGAACCGCGAAGCCTTTTTGCAAATGCTGAATGATTCACGTAACGGTTTGTTTGATTATGTAGCCGTAAAAGACATCAGCCGCTTTGCACGAAACACCTCAGATTTTTTATATGGAATCCGCACACTGCGCGCAAATGGCGTTGACGTTCGTTTTCTTTCCGGCAATATGACGGTAATCGGCGAAAGCGAATTTGTTCTGACGGTCTTTGCCGCCTTAGCACAAGAGGAGTCCTCGAATTTATCCAAGCGCGTTATTTTCGGTAAAAATCAAAACGCAAAAAAAGGAAGAGTTCCCAATCTGATATACGGCTACGAAAGAACCGATCTGTATACTCTGATCCCCCACCCCGAAGAAAGCGCCGTTGTTCGCTTGATTTTTAAATGGTATATCGAGGGACTCGGCACACGCTGTATCGCCGCAAAGCTGAATGAAATGGGAATCCCCACAAAAAAGAATGTAAAATGGATTCCGCAGACTGTCCGGCGGATTCTGCAAAATCCAATCTATATCGGCAAACTGACAAACCACAAATCCGTCACCAAGGATTTTTTATCCGGTACAAGAGAAATGCTTGCCCCGGATGAATGGTATACACATGACCGTCCGGAACTGCAAATCATTAATCAGAATGATTTCGCATTAGTTCAAAAAAAATTAGCCGAAAGGCAAAAGCAATTCGAAAATACGAATCCCGGTCACCGTTATTCTTCCCGACATCTTTTCTCCAACCTCATCCAATGCGGGGAATGCGGAAAAGGCTTTATCGCAAAGGTCTATCATTGGAAAAATACTTACATCCGCTATCGCTGCTCCACCCATAACGGCAACAAATCCCTTTGCTCCAATTCCGCCACCGTGGACGAAGGTTGCCTATTGGAGGAAATCAAAAAATACTTGCTTTGTGCCGTCCCTGACAAAAATGCCTTTGCCGCACAGCTTCTTGAATACATTGAATCAAACTCCGGGCAAGCAACAGATTTTTCTCAACTATCCAACGCAAAAAAATCGCTTATCAAGCGAAAAAGCAAGCTCAAGGAGTTGTACATTGAGGGAATCATTCCGATAGAGGAGTTAAAGCAAGAATATGACGAAATTGATAAAGGCATGGAAAGTATCGAAGCCGAGCTATCTGCTTGTGAACAGCCGCATTTGCAGCCGGAGGATCTTGATATTGAGGCGCTCATTGCAGGGCATGAATTTTGCAATGCCGACATGCGGATGCTCCTTCAAAAAATCATTGTCTATCCCGACCGGAGCATTGAGATTTTTTTGCAATAGAACTTCTTTCCAAAATGAATTACGGTATTGACTTCCCAGAAAACCGGTGTTATAATAAAACAAAAAATTCAAATCACAGAAGGAACATATTATGTACAAATATGAAACGCATTTACATACGTCGCCTGTGAGTAAATGTGCGTCAAGAAACGTTTACGACAGCCTGAAATTTTACAAAGAACAGGGATATGACGGCGTATTCATTACCAATCATTTTCTGGACGGAAATATTAATATTGACTATGACGCCCCGTATGCCGAAAAAATTAATTTTTATTTTTCCGATTATGAAAAAGGCATTGAAATCGGTAAAGAGCTTGGAATCAAGGTTTTCGCCGCCCCGGAAATATCGTATGGCGGAACGGATTTTCTGGTCTTTGGTCTTGACAAACAGTGGTATCTGGAGCATCCGGAAATCATGCAAATGTCCAAAAGCGAGGAACTGGCGTTTCTGCGAAAGCACGGAGCCTTTATTTCTCACGCTCACCCTTATCGCGAGGCAGGGTACATTGATCACATCCGTCTCTATCCCCGTTTGGTAGACGCGGCAGAGGTTATTAACGCCAACCGCACGCCTTTGGAAAACAAAATGGCAAAGCTGTATGCGGAAAATTACGGCTTATATCAAACGGCAGGCAGCGACAACCACATTGCCGATGAAACCACCGTTTTGGCAGGGATGATGTCAGAAACGCCGGTCAACAGCGTGGAGGATTTTATCGCAATGGTAAAAGCCGGTCAATTCACATTATTTTTTGAGTCCAGGGAAAACAAATAAGCCACAAAAGGAGACTTACAATTATGAAAATTTATATCATAAGACACGGAGATCCCGACTATGAAAAAGATTCTTTAACCGAAAAAGGATTTCGGGAAGCCGAATATTTATCCCAAAAAATCGTAAAAACAAAAATTGATGACTTTTATTGCTCACCACTCGGCAGAGCGCAGGCAACCGCCAAGCCGTCTATGGAAAAGCTGCACAGAACCTATGAGGTTTTGCCGTGGCTGCGCGAATTTGCCGGCTATGTCGTATCGCCGCATACCGGAGAACACCGTCTTTGCTGGGATTTTGCACCGTCAGACTGGGCAGATGAGGAAAAGCACTATCTCCCCGATAAGTGTTTTGACACCCCTTTGATGCACTCCGGCAACGTTGCGGAAATTTATGAAGAATCCCGTCAGGGATTGGACGCATTGCTGAAGAAATATGGTATTGTCCGCGAGGGCAGACACTTCATTTCCACACAACCCGAAAAAGAGGATTGCTCCATTGCATTGTTCTGCCATTGTATCATGGGTCTGACGATTGTCAGTCATCTCACCGGCGTTGCTCCGGTCGTTCTGTGGCACAATTTCTTTTTGCCGACCTCCTCAGTTTCAACAATTGTCACCGAAAAGGATCAGCATGGAAAAATCCACTTCCGTTGCGCTCAGCTCGGAGATACCTCACATCTTTATATCAATAACGAACCGATCTCTGAGGCAGGGTTATACCCCTATGCCAATTTCGAAAGATAGTTTTTCACACAAAAACCGGAGCCAATCGGCTCCGGTTTTTAAGTTCTTGTTATTTCAATTTTCACGAACTAAATAGCCTTTTTTATCCAAAGCTTGTTCCACCTGATCCAAAATTTCTTCGGTATCCGCTTCAATCGTATGATAATGATATTCGTAAGTGACATTTTTCAAAGGCCGGGAACGCCCGCTTTTTAAGCTTTCCATATAATCCGTAACATCCAATGCCGTTTGAATCTTCAAAGGCGCTTCTATTTTTCCGTAAATCTTATGCCAGACGAAAACGTCCCTCACTCTGCCGCCGTTTTGTACTACGGTAGATAGCTCGTCCTCAATTTCTTCATCCGTATGAACAAGCTTCAACACCCGTACCGCCGCCGGAGGTTTGGAAAAAATATAGCCGCGGCTTGTTGCAAGAATCGGATATTCTTCCTTGAGTGCCGCCATATCCGACACAATAATTTGACGGGATACGCCACATTCCTGTGCCAATGCCGCACCGGAAACCGGTTGGACGCTCTGAGAGAGCAAGCGGATAAGCTGTTTTCTCCGCTCCGCTGTATTCATATTTTTGTTCAGCTCCTTTTCTAAGGGAATGATAGTGATTGAAATTGCAGTTGTTTGAAGTATCATCTGTTTTTCATTCTATTTCGGCTCAAACATCCGCTACGATGCGCGGAACTCGCCTACATAGACTGAAAAACAGATGATACTTCAATTTGGAATGTTTCGCAAAAACCTGCTTGTTATTTTATTACAGAGCAAACATCTGCTGCGTTGTTCGAAACTCGCCTGCATAGACTGAAAAACAGATGATACTTCAATTCGAATGTTTCGCAAAAATCTGCTTTTTATTTTATTGCAGATTAAACATCTTCTGCGTTGTTCGAAACTCGCCCGTATAGACCGAAACACAAATGCAATTTCAATTCGAATGTATGTTAATCAATCGGATGCAGATTTTTTAAGGATAAATCCATAATCGGCGCGGAATGAGTCAAGGCTCCGCTTGAAATATAATCCACGCCCAGATTCACCAACCGCTCAACATTTTCTCTGGTTACATTTCCGCTGCACTCCGTTTCCGCTCTGCCCTTCGCCATTGCAACCGCTTTCTGCATCATCTCCGGCGTCATGTTATCCAGCATAACAATATCCGCACCGGCATCTAATGCCTCTTGCAGCATTTCCAGATTTTCAACCTCAATTTCAATTTTCCGTACAAATGGCGCATATTCCTTTGCCATTGCGACCGCTTCCTTAACGCCTCCGGCAGCTCCGATATGATTATCCTTCAGCAAAATACCATCACTGAGGTTATACCGATGATTATAGCCGCCGCCTGCCTTAACTGCATATTTTTCAAACACACGCATATTCGGCGTTGTTTTTCTGGTATCCAATAATTTTGTATTGGTACCCTCCAGCAGCTTTGCGATCTCATGGGTGTAAGTTGCAATACCGCTCATTCTCTGCAAGAAATTCAGCGCTGTCCGCTCGCCCGAAAGCAATACCCGAATATCACCCGTAACCTTGCCAATCAATTCACCCTTTTGAACGCTTTCGCCATCCTTATAATACATTTCAAATTCCGTTGCCGAATCCAATAATTCAAAAACACGCCGAAAAACATCCAATCCTGCCAAAACACCATCCTGCTTGCAAATCAGCTCTACTTCCCCTTTTTGATAAGTGCGCATAACCGCATTGGTGGTAATGTCCTCGCTTGTAATATCCTCCCGTAATGCCGATAAAATCAACTCATCCGCATTGAGCTGCATCGTGATACTGTTCATGTGCTTTATGACTCCTTTCAATTTCATCCTTAATAATTTTCTCATAATCCCGATTACATCCCCGATATTGCTCCGCATCGGGATGCACCGCCGATTGAATCGGCTGATATGTACTGCTCATTTCCAACGCCGCACGCTTTGCAAAAACCAAGCTTTCCAGTAAGGAATTACTTGCCAGACGATTTTTACCGTGTACACCGTTACATGCCGCTTCTCCGACCGCATACAATCTGTCCATAGTGGTCTTGGAACTGCTGTTCACGCGGATTCCGCCCATAAAATAATGCTGTGCCGGAACCACCGGAACATACTCCTTCGTTGCGTCATAGCCTTCCTCCAGACAACGCTGATAAATATTCGGGAAATGCGTCCGAATATGCTCCTCCGGAATCGGCAGCATCGAAAGCCATACATAAGGCTTTCCATCCTTTTCCATCTGCTCCGAAATGGCTTTTGCCACAACATCTCTCGGCAGCAGTTCATTCACAAACCGCTCCCCTTTAGCATTGAGCAAAATCGCGCCCTCGCCCCGAACAGATTCCGAAATCAAGAACCGCCGCCCCGGCTTTTGGGAATACAGCGTTGTCGGATGAATCTGGATATAATCCACATTCAACAGCTCCACATTGTGCTTTGCCGCAATGGCAACACCATCTCCCGTAAGATGCGGAAAATTCGTCGAATTTTGATAAATTCCTCCGATACCGCCCGTTGCCAGTACCGTATAATCAGCTGTCACCGACACCATATCACCGTTTTCGTCCATTCCGACTACGCCGCAACATTCACCATCCCGCTCCAGAATATCCATGACCGTAAAATGCTCGATAATCTTAATATTGGGGCGTTTTTGCGCCTCACTCAACAGCTTGCTTGTAATTTCCTTTCCCGTAATATCTTCATGAAAAAGGATTCGCGGCGTTGAATGTGCCCCCTCACGAGTATAGCGGAATTGACCATTTTCCATTTCAAATTCCACACCAAATCCCACAAGATCATGAATGACATCCCTTGACGAACGAATCATAATATCCACCGATTCGGGATTGTTTTCATAATGCCCTGCACGCATCGTATCTTCAAAATAACTATCATAGTCCGATTCATCCTTTAATACACAGATTCCGCCCTGTGCCAAAAAAGAGTCGCTTTCCTCAACCCCTGCTTTTGTCACCATCAGAATCTGTTTCTCTTTCGGAAGATTTAATGCGCAGAAAAGTCCTCCCACGCCCGTTCCGGCTATGATTACATCTGTTTTTATCTCCATATCATCCGCATTGATCTTCGGGTATCGCATACCCTCCGCTGCTACACACTCCTTCGTGTTTATTTGCGTCTATTATACAACAAAAGTTTACACCTGTCAAGACCGGTGTAAACTTTTTCGGCTTTATTTTCCAAAATACTACCGTCTTTCTTTTGCCATAATGTGCCTGTAAAGAGAAAACGGACGGTTTCGGTAAATATTTCTTTCAATTTTACAACGTTCGCCGCTGCGGTAAATAATCTCGATGGTTTTATCGGTGACGCCGATTTTTGTCCCGTTAAAATTATATTTCTTTCGATTCGCCCCTTGAATACAAATCACTTTCAAAAATTGAAACAGCTTAAATTCTTCCCACGATCTCATATACAATTCCGGGATATATTCGCTTCTTTGCAGCAGGGCAAAGTTTGTCATAATCACCACCTGCGCGTTTTCAAGCGGTCGGATCGGACGTTCCAGGCGTTCCCATTTTTCTACACGGAACACAAAATACATCTCCGGACTGTTTCTCGGAATTTCCGCAATCTGATACCGCGGCACTGCCTGAAAGGAAGTAATGCGTCCGTAATAGAAAATTCCGCCATGCTCCTTGCCGAAGCTGTTGATTGAGGTATATAGCGCAACATACCGGATCGGCATTTCCAGCTCATAGACAAACCGCGCCGGAACATGATAGAAGTTTTGATTCAGATTGATCTCCAGCTGATGCCGGTCTTTCACCACTCCCACCAGGCAATCGCATACCGACAAATCAATCTTCGGTGCAGCCGGTTCTTCCTTGGGGTTCATTCGGTTTTTTATGTATTTTACAATTCCCATTTCTCAAATCCCCTTATCAGTCTGCTTCGGGAAGCGCCCGATTTTTGCTCAGACGTGTATGCCGAATAAAAATACTATCGGTTGTCCAGATCCTCTCCCTCACCGCACAGCCACTCCATTGACACGCCGAGCGCCTTTGCAATCATTTTCAGTTCCGCATCACATATATGACGCTGATTTTTCTCAATTCTGGAAATAATCAGCGGCGTAATTTCCATTCCCATCAGATTGATTTTTCGTGCCAGCTCCTCCTGCGTGATCGGCGGTTTCTGCAATGCTCTGCCTAACCGAATCCGCGCTCCGCAGATATTTCCCTGTATTAAAAATAATTGTCTTGCCATAAAAAGCTCCCTCCGATTTACATTAAACATCTCTAAATAATAACTTTCTACCGATTCTCTATAATGTCTAACATAGATAATCATAATCTTCTTTCTATTCAATTGTACACGAAAACATTTTATAAATCAGCATAAAGAAGATATTATTTCTCTCATTTATATATTATTTTTCACAAAATTCAATTAAAATAATCTTTTTTACAAAATAACAAAAAATTTTTTACCTAATTTGAATTTCAAAGAAAAATCTTCCGATACCACTTGTAAAACCGCGTATAATATGTTATAATTATCATATAAATATATGAAAAGGGACTGACGTTAAGATGATTACGATTATTGCAAAATTTGATGTTTTGCCTGATAAAAAGGACGAATTTATAAAACAGGCAATTGATGTCACGCGTGAAACCCGAAAGGAGCGCGGAAATCTTTCTTATAAAATTCTACAATCCGACGAACCGAACGGCGGCTTTACGTTCATTGAAGAATGGCTCAATGACACCGCTATCGAACAGCATAATTCGGCAAAGCATTTCACAAAATTTATCGAAGCGATTCAACCCATGATTAAAGGAGACGTTCAGATAGAAAGGTTATCCAAAATCCCCTCTATCTTTTATTGATATGAATAAGCAGAAAATTGTTGAATATATTCGTTCCGGCGCAAAGCCCTCCGAGAATATCGGAGTGGAGATTGAGCATTTTATTGTAAACTTCGCGAACGAAAGTATCAGTTATTACGGCAAAGACGGTATCGGTGCGGTTCTGGAGGAGCTTGCACGGTTTTTTGATGAAAAAATTTATTCGGAGGGGCAGTTAATTGCTCTTTCCAACGGTCGGTATCATCTGACGCTGGAACCGGCGGCACAGCTTGAAATCAGCATTGAACCTTTGCAGTATATTGATGAAATCGAAAAAATTTATCATGAATTTTATGATCTCATTCATCCGATTCTGGAAAGCCGCGGCTATCGCTTAGTCACGCTCGGATACCAGCCGCACGACTGTGTTTCGGATTTACCGCTGATTCCGAAAAAGCGGTATGAGTTGATGGATCGTTATTTCAGCCACAGCGGAAAATACGGAAAGAATATGATGCGCGGCACGGCTTCGGCTCAGGTTTCGATTGACTATACCGATGAGCGCGACTGTATTTTAAAGTTCCGTCTTGCCAATGCTCTGGTACCGATTCTTGCGCTGATTACCGATAATGCGCCGATCTTTGAGGGTGAGCGCTACGGCGGCAGGATGATCCGCACCAAAATCTGGTCGGATGTTGATAATGCAAGATGCGGCATTGTCCCCGGCGGCACAGATAAGGATTTTTCCTTAGAACGGTACGCCGACTATCTCTTGAATACGCCGCCGATTTTAATTGAGAACAACGGTAAGACTATCTATACCGATACAAAAACGACACAGGAGATTTATCGTGAACGCGAGATGACGAAAGCCGATATTGAGCATATCCTGTCGATGTTTTTCCCGGATGTGCGCTTAAAGCAATATATTGAAATCCGTCCGGCTGACAGTATGCCGATTCCGTATACGCTTGCCTATGCGGCTTTTATTAAGGGAATTTTCCTCCGCCTTTCATCCGTCTGCGATGAACTGGGTTTGGATAATATTCATACGGAGGATGTGGAAAATGCAAAAAAGAAATTGATGGCTGACGGCTTTCATGCGATCATTTACGGCAGACGCGTTACGGATATTTTGAATGAGCTGCTCAATACCGCCGAGGCCTCCCTGCCCGACCGCGATAGGATTTATTTAAATCCCCTATCGCAGCTGGTCCGTTCACGAACTACATTAAAAAATCAAAAGAAAGAGGGATAACAACATGCTGGAACCAAATGCATATTATAAAGGATTGGTTGACGCTGACATGAAGCTCAGCCGCCGCGAAGGTAAAAAAGCGCAGGAGCGCATGGAAAAGTCCACGGCATACAGTCATGGGATTCTGGTCTACACGCTATACATGCCCAAAATTTTCGATAATGGCATGGTGGCTTATTTTCACTACATTTCAAAGACCATATACACCATTTTGGATAAAGTCATTCGCCGATATGAAGCCGATCCCGAATACCGCGCACTGTTCGGCTTTGATCCGCGTCTTGAAAAGCTGATTCTTCGTCCGAGAGCCTATGATTGTTCTTTGCCGATCGCAAGAGTTGATATTTTCTTTAACGAAAATGACTATACCTTTAAATTCTGTGAATTTAACGCAGACGGCGCCAGCGCCATGAACGAGGATAAAGAACTGAACGCCGTTATTGCCGAAACGGAAACGTACAAGCAGTTTACCAAACGTTTCAACGTCCACAGCAGTGAATTGTTCAACTCCTGGTCGGAAACGCTTTTAAGCATTTATCAAACAGTTGAAAATGCAGTTGAAAAGCCGCATGTTGCGATCGTGGATTTTCTACATCATGAGAAAAACAATGAATTTGAAGTCTTCAAAAAGGCGTTTAATAACCATAACTGCACCTGTGAAATCTGCGAAATTACCGCATTAAGCTATCATGACGGTGCATTGTATTCCGAAACGGGCAAGAAAATTGACGTCATTTACCGCCGTGCTGTTACATGCGATATTATGGATAGCTATGACGAGATTCCGGACTTTATCCATGCGGTTGAAGATAACGCAGTCGTGCTGATCGGAGATTTCAGAACGCAGGTCATTCACAATAAAATCGTTTTTGAAATTCTGCACCGTCCCGAAACCGCCGCATTTTTGACTGAATCGGAACAGGATTTTGTACGCGAGCATATTCCTTTTACGACGGAATTGACCGCAGAAAATGTTGAAAAGTATAAGGTTTTGGAAAATAAAGAAAAATGGGTTATCAAGCCTGAGGATTCCTATGCTTCAAAAGGTGTTTATGCCGGCGTGGAGGATGCAAGCGATAAGAAATGGCGAAAGGCAGTGAAAGCCAATCTGGATAATCACTATCTGCTGCAAGAATACTGCGAACCGTATGAGAGTCTGAATATCGACCTTTTGCATAAGAGTAATGCGCATTACAGGTATTACAGCAACATCACCGGTTTATTCCTATACGGTGGAAAGCTTTGCGGCTTATATTCCAGAATCGCCAAAAACAGTATCATCTCCACACAGTACAGCGAGATGTCGCTCCCGACGATTATTGTTTCAGAGAAAGAAACCGAACAAAAATAAATTCGTTTCACATAGAAAGGATTGTAAAATGGCAGCGGAAAAGAAGCAGAATACATTTGATAAAATCTATGAGCAGGTTTTGCAAATCCCGGAAGGCAAGGTTTCGACCTACGGCACAATTGCCCGTCTTTGCGGAAATCCTCATCTTTCACGGGTTGTCGGATATGCGCTCCATTCAAATCCCCTCCCCGGAGTCATCCCCTGCCACCGCGTTGTAAACCGATTCGGCGAAGTCTGCAAGGGTTTCGCTTTCGGCGGCGCGGATGTGCAGCGTTCTTTACTCGAAAAAGAGGGCGTCCGATTTGATAAGGACGGCAGAATTGATCTTGAAAAATACGGATATTACGGATAAAAAGAAAGGGACTGATTGTAGGTCAGCGATTGAATCGCCAATACAGAATCAGTCCCTTTTGCTTTGGGGAATTTATTTTGTTGTAATGTCCACTCTCAGTTCGTCTTGATTCCAATCCACATCAGCACCCAACGAATCCGCAATAAAACGCAGCGGCACAAAGGTTCTGTCTTGAACTACCTTTGCCGGAACCTCCATCTCAACCGGCTTTGTATCAACAAATGCCGTTGTGTTGTCTATCTGAAGAATTACCGTAGACAGCTTCTGTTCTCCCTGCTCGTCCGTGGTATTTTTCGTTCCGATTACCGTATAGTAAGCCTGATCCCATGCAACCGTTGCTCCGCATGCCTCAAAAATCGCGCGTACAGGAACAAGAGTTCTGTCATTCTCAATAAACGGATCTGCATCAAACGTCATTTTTTCACCGTTCAAATATACTGACGGCGTCGCCGCAAATGCTGAAACAGCCATGGATGCCGTTGCCGCAGCCGCAATCAATAAAGCCGCAATCTTTTTCATATTCATATCAATCCTTTCAAGCTTTCTGTTGTTCTGCCAAGTACAACGCCGGTTTCATCCCCTCCGGAATAAACCTATGTTTCTATTATAACAGAATCATTCCATAATTTCAAGTTTTTTTACGATTTTATTACAATTTTTTTGACCCCAATCAAAAAAAGTCATTGATTGGCAGGAAAATTCATAAGAAACATCTTGACAAATGTCAGAAACCATCCTATAATAAAGATAGATGAATAAAATCTTCGGGGTATGTGTAATTCATAATCGACGGTGATGGGCGTGAACGTCCTAAGTCCGTGAGCCGCATGGCTGATTCGGTGAGAATCCGAAACCGACGGTAAAGTCCGGATGGGAGAAGATTACAAACGTTTTTGATAGGCAAAACCAACACCCCGAATTTTACAGACGGGGTGTTTTTATATGGATTTTATGGAACGGGCAAGGGAGCTTGCGCGGCTTGGCGAGGGGTTTACCAATCCCAATCCGCTGGTCGGCGCTGTCATTGTAAAGAACGAAAAAATAATCGGCGAAGGGTATCATGTCCAATACGGGGATTTACATGCTGAACGCAACGCGCTAAAGAACTGCACCGAATCACCGGAAGGCGCGGATATTTACGTCACGCTTGAGCCTTGCTGCCACACCGGTAAGCAGCCGCCCTGTACCGATGCACTGATTGAGGCAGGGATTCGGCGTGTTTTTATCGGTTCCTCCGACCCCAATCCGTTAGTCACCGGAAAAGGTGTAAAAAAACTGCGCGATGCCGGAATTGAGGTCATTGAAGGCTTTGAAAAAGAGCAATGTGACGCCTTAAACCCGATATTCTTCAAGTTTATCACAACCGGTTTCCCCTATGTGATTCTGAAAACAGCTATGACAGCCGACGGCAAAACCGCTGCCTATACCGGTGATTCCCAATGGATTACCAATGAAAAATCCCGTGAGAACGTACACCGCACCCGTCGGCGCGTTGCGGCAATTCTGACCGGAATCAATACGGTTTTACACGATGATCCTATGCTGAATTGCCGGATTGAGCCTGCAAAAAATCCGATTCGAATTGTTTGTGACAGTACATTAAAAATCCCTTTAGATTGTCAACTGATTCGAACCGCGTCCGAAATCCCGACCCTGGTTGCAACGATATGCAAAAATAGTGAAAAAACAAAGCAGCTGGAGAAGCACGGTGTTCGGGTACTTTCGGTTCGGGAGGAAAACGGAAGAATTTCATTAAAGCATTTGATGGAGTTGCTCGGTCAAATGCGAATCGACAGCGTTTTGATTGAAGCCGGAGCGGAAATTAACGCTTCCGCTATGGAATCCGGAATTGTGGATTTATACCAATTATATATCGCGCCCAAGCTCATCGGAGGACGGACGGCAAAAACGCCGTTTGGCGGAAACGGGATTCCCAAAATGTCCGATGCGTTGCTGTTGGGCGAGCCGAAAATCCGGTTTTTTGACGGAGATATTTTATTGGAATATCCGATTGGAAATTAGAAAGGAAAGCTATGTTTACCGGAATTATTGAAGAACTCGGAACCGTGCTGAATATTGAGCGCGGCGTAAAAAGCAGCCGTATTACAATCGGCGGCGATAAAATTTTTGATGATCTGAAAGTCGGTGACAGCGTATCCGTCAACGGCATGTGTTCCACTGCTGTGACCGTTTCCGATCATACTTTCACTGCCGATATTATGGCAGAAAGCATGCGCCGCACGAACCTCGGCGATTTAAAGAAAGGCGTTCGGGTCAATCTCGAACGCGCAATGCCGTTAAACGGTCGTTTTGGCGGTCATATCGTTTCGGGGCATGTTGACGGTACAGGAGTGATTTTATCCCAGATTCGGGAGGATAATGCCGTTTGGGTAACAATCAGTGCGCCGGACGCCGTTATGCGATATGTGATTGAGAAAGGTTCGATTGCGATTGACGGTGTCAGTCTGACGGTTGCCAAAGTATATGCTGATGCCTTTGCGGTATCGCTGATCCCCCACACCGCCGCTGAAACGACTTTACTGTTAAAGCGAAGCGGCGAACGGGTCAATCTCGAATGTGACATTGTCGGAAAATATATCGAAAAGTTCACCGGAAAACAAAGCGGAATTACGCTTGATTTTCTGAAAGAACATAATTTTTAAAAAGGAGCTGACAGCATTATGAATACAGTTGAAGAAGCATTGGCGGCTTTAAAAGCCGGAAAAGTGATTTTAACGGTGGATGATCCGGATCGTGAAAATGAAGGCGATTTGATTTGTGCCGCGGAATTTGCGACGACGGAAAACGTCAATTTTATGGCATGCTTTGCCAAAGGCTTGATTTGTATGCCGATGAGCAGCAAATACATTAAAAAGCTTGGTCTTTCTCAAATGGTATCCAATAATACCGACAATCATTGCACGGCATTTACGGAATCCATCGACTATAAGACCACCACAACCGGAATCAGCGCGGAAGAACGCGGAATTACCGCAAGAGCCTGCGTGGACGATCAATCCGTTCCGGGCGATTTCCGCCGTCCGGGGCATATGTTCCCGTTGGAAGCGCGCCGCGGAGGGGTTTTGGAGCGAAACGGTCATACCGAAGCAACTGTAGATTTATGCCGTCTTGCCGGGTTGAAGGAAGTCGGCTTATGCTGCGAGATTATGGCGGATGACGGTACAATGATGCGGACGACGCAATTAAAAGAATTTGCAAAAAAACACGATCTGGTAATGATCAGCATTAAAGAGCTACAAGCCTATCGCAGAAAAAACGATAAATTTATGACTTGCGTTTCCAAAGCGCATCTCCCGACCAAATTCGGAGATTTTGAAATTTACGGCTACGAAAACACGATCACCGGTGCGCAGCATGTTGCTTTGGTAAAGGGCGATGTTAAAAATGCCGATTCGGTTTTATGCCGCGTTCATTCGGAATGTTTAACCGGTGATGTGTTTGGTTCCTGTCGCTGCGACTGCGGTGAGCAGCTTGCCAAAGCGCTTGAAAAAATCAATGCCGAGGGTGTCGGCGTGCTTGTTTATCTTCGTCAAGAGGGCCGCGGAATCGGTTTGCTCAATAAAATCAAAGCTTATACGCTGCAAGAGCAAGGCTATGACACGGTTGAAGCCAATGTGAAGCTGGGTTTTGCCCCGGATTTGCGGGATTACAGCGAGGGAGCGCAAATTTTAAAGGACTTAGGCGCTTACAATCTTCGGATTATGACAAACAATCCGCTGAAAATCTCGGATCTTGAAGAATACGGCATCAAGATTTTGGAAAGAGTTCCGATTGAGATTGCCGCGAAAAAGGAAAATGAATTTTATCTAAAAACGAAGCAGCACAAAATGGGACACTTGGTGCATTATGATGCGGAATAATCCGCTGTTCTTCACAAAATCCAAGGAGGACAGATTATAGATGCTTACCTTTATTTTACCCACCGAAAAAAATAAGACGGATGTTCTGTCATTTTATAATGAATTTGAAAGAGAGCATACGCATTGCATCGGTTATGACAACTACAAGGATTTTACTACTTGGCTTACTGCAATGAATAATAGACATACCGGCAAAAATCTTCCTAACGGTTATGTGCGCGAAAATTTTTATCTTTGCTATAACAGAGAAGATTTAATCGGTGTATTCAGTTTGAAATTCGAATTAACTGAGTTTCTGTTGAATTACGGAGGGCATATCGGATATGCGGTTCGCCCCTCGCAAAGGAACCTTGGATTTGCAACGCAAATGCTAAAACAAGGCTTGGATATTTCCAAACAATTTGGGTTTGATCGCGTTCTTTGCGTTTGCGATGAGGATAATTACGCTTCCGAGAAAAGTGATACTGAAAAACGGCGGCATATTGGATAATAAAATCTATGACAGCAGTGAACGGGTCTTTGTGAAAAGATATTGGATTGAACTATGAAGTTTTGCTGTCGATTATAGGGAATAGAAAATAATCAATGCTCCAAAATTCGACTTGGCTGTTCATGCATGTTTATTCTACTCCGGCTCAGACATCCACTGCGTTGCGCGGAACTTGCTTGCGTGAAGTAAAAATAATAAATGCTCCGGAAATACCGGTTTGACTGTTCATGTATTTTTATTCTGCTCCGGCTCAGACATCCGCTACGTTGCGCGGAACTCGCCTACTCAGAATAAAAACACATGAACAGTCAGGGGAAATTTTCGAAAAATTTTTATATTAATTTTATATTTATATTAAGAAAGGAAATTAAAAAAATGAAAACTATCGAGGGAATTTATTGCGGAAAAGAAGTTAAAATTGGGATTGTCGCTTCTCGTTTTAATGAGTTTATTACATCAAAGCTTGTCAGCGGTGCTGAGGATTGCTTAAAGCGTCACGGTGTTGAGGATGACAATATCTCCTTAGCTTGGGTACCGGGTGCTTATGAGATTCCGTTAATCGCGAAAAAGATGGCAGAATCTAAAAAATATGACGCGGTAATCTGCGTTGGTGCGGTAATCCGCGGCGCAACCAGTCATTATGACTATGTATGCAACGAGGTTTCAAAAGGAATTGCTCAAGTTGCGCTTGGGTGTGAAGTCCCTGTTTTATTCGGCGTTTTAACAACCGATACCATTGAACAGGCAATCGAGCGTGCCGGAACAAAAGCTGGAAACAAGGGGTATGACTGCGCTATGTCTGCTCTTGAAATGGTGAACTTGATTAAGGAGTTATAAAAACATGGGACGTTTTGACGGATGCCTTTTTGTTTCGGATATGGATGCAACCTTGCTGACGGATGATCACCAAATCTCCGAAGCCAATCGCCGGGCAATTGATTTTTTCATTCGAGAGGGCGGTCATTTCACCGTAGCCAGCGGACGTATGGCAGACGCTGTCAGTGCTTATTTTGACCGTATGCAAATCAACGCTCCTGCGATCTTGCATAACGGTGCTAAGATTCTGGATTTTGCAAATAATCAAGTCATTTTTGAAAAATCCATTGAAGAAGATCGCAAACCGATTGTTAAAAAGGTTTATCGCGATATGCCGGAGCTGGGGTTGGAAATCTACAGTAATGAAACGATTTACGTCTATCGGAAATGTGAAGAAACAAAGCGGTTTCTCACAAAAAACTACCGCGTAGTGTACGATATGCCGGACGCGATTTGGCAGCAGCCTTGGACAAAGCTGCTGCTTATCGGCGATACCAAAGAAATATTGGATCACTATGAGCCAATATACCGAAAAGAATATGATTCCGGTTATTGTGTGCGGAGCGGTCCTTTATATCTGGACATCGTAGCCGGCGGCGTATCCAAAGGCAAGGGCGCGGCATATGTTGCCGAACGGCTTGGCTGCAATCGGATTATTGCAATCGGCGACAGCGAAAATGATGTTGAACTGCTGCAATCCGCCAATGTTAGCTTTGCCGTAGAAAATGCGGTTTCGTTAGTAAAAGCCGCCGCAAAATACAGCGCGCCGAGTAATAACGAAAGTGCCATCGCCTATGCTATAAAACAGCTTGAAAATGATAGTCTTTTAAGATAATATATTGGGATGAATGAAAGAAAGGATCGGGGTATATGAATCGAAAATTAACAGCTGCACTTCTCTCCGCCGCGCTCTTTACGGCTTCGGGAGTCTGTGCTTTTGCGGAGGGAACATTCCTATGCATGAAAGCCGATGAAACCGTTGCCATCTCCGCGGATGAAAACAACAACTTAAAATATATTGATATGCGTGCCTCCAACGGCGAATTGGTCTATCCACAAATCTCAACGGACGGGAACACCTATCTCCCGTTTCGGTATGTCTGTGAGATGGCAGGCTTAAAGGACGGTGCATCCATTGCCGGCGAACTGCCGGATGGCTATTTCCGTTATTGGGGAGCAGATCCAAACATTCCCGGTGATAAGCAGAAGATTGAAATTCGCTGCAACGGCGTTTATTATTGCCATAATGTCGGCGAAAGCTTTCAATATGAGGTCAAGGAGAGCGATATCCGAACGGTCAGCATTTATAATATTCGCGGCAGTCTGTATTTCCCGATGACCTACATGGCAAAAATCACAAATTCTCAGGCATTATGGAATGGGGATACCGCACAAATTTTTTACATCAGCAATATGGACAGTTCTGCCTTTTTGGATGAAAATAACCGACTGCGCCGCGATAAGGAGCTTCAGTTGGGTTTTGATTTTTACAACAATAACCTTGACTCCTCCCCTCTTTATCTGAAATCCGACGGTTATACCATCTCCAACCTCTCACAAGAAATCGAAGGCTTGCCGAAAGTTCGGAGTATTTCCCGGAGCGGCAGAGATATTTACTTTCTGGACGAGAGCGGAACGGTTCAGCTCAAAAAAGAGGATATTGCAGAAGTCAATCCCGTTGCTTTTCGTGACGAAAGCGGAAACAGTGTAAACGTATTGGCAAATACAGTGTTTGTCGTGCAAAACAAGCTTTATGGGATTCAAGTTAATGCCGCCGGCGAGGTTTCCGGACGGCTGTTTTGCGCAAATCCCGACGGATCGAGTTTTCACTATCTGACAAACAGCCTTGCTTACAACTTGATTTTGAAAAAATATCACGGAGATCTTTATCTGTTTTACTGCGATACCGCCACACAATCAACGCTGCATATGATTGAGCTGAAAACAATGGATAATTATGAAATTCAAATCACCAACTTCAATCACGAAAATCTGCTGTCTGATATTCAACAGTTTGTCATAGGCGATCGCTTTATGGCATACCTTTCAAACGACAGCAAGCTGCATGTGATCGACCTTGAAGATAACTTGGAGGAATTTGAAATCATTCGTGTGAGTGACAGCAACCATCAAATTCACCTTACCGGAACAGACGGTGAAAGTCTTGGCAATATCACCTCAATGAATTATGATCATATCAACGAGGTTCTCTATGTGACGCAGGTGGATTATACCGGTCGGACTTATTATTATACCCGCGCAAGGGATGGTTTTGTTCGTCTGGAAAGAAGCGATCATCCGATTACCGGGCTTGCGCTTTTCAGTGACGTATTCTACAATGACTACTGCACAAAAATCATAAATGGTCAGCCGCAGATCAACCGCGTGCGCTATACAGACGGAAGCGTTGAGTTGGTTGATTAAGGAGGGGCATATGATGATAAGTCTGAATAAAATCGCCCATAGCACAGCTTTTTGCTCGGGGCGGTATCGTCGTACAGCACCACTCGCTGCAAAGCAGCACTCTGAGCGATTTTCTTTCAGACTTCATGTGCCTTACGCACAGAAAGGAATGGTTATAAAAATGAAAAAGCAAATTGCAATGATAACGGTTTTAATGGCTCTGCTGCTGACTGCATGGACGGCAAGTGCAGAAAACCTGAACATCGGTGTACTCTGCTACCACAGCATCACCGATAATCCACTGAAGTATTCTCAATATTGCATCAGTGCAGAGGAATTTGAAGATGACATCCGATATTTTTCCGAAAACGGCTATACCTTTTTAAAGCCGTGTGAAATGTGGAATGCCGATCCGGATGCGAAAAATATTGTGATTACCTCCGATGACGGTTACGATGATTTTTATGAATGTGCATTTCCGATTTTGAAGAAATATAATGCCAAAGCTGCCGTTTATGTGATCGGCACAAAAATCGACAAGCATGGGTATCTGAAATCCGAACAAATCAAGGAAATGGACGCCTCCGGGTTGGTCGAAATCGGGAATCACACCACCATTATGCATAAGCGCTCAAACCGAACACTTCGGAATTACTTTGATGATGAAACCATGCTGAATGAATATGTGGAGGATATTAAAGATTGCAGCGCGCGCATATACGGGATTCTCGGTCACGGAACCGAAAGCTTTTCCTATCCGTACGGACTTTATACCGATCGTCTGGAAAGAACGATTCGTACCAATCTCGGATATACCACAACTTTCACCACCAATTATGGACTGGTTCGCACACAAGAGGATATTCTGTCACCGATGAAGCGAATTTATCGCGTTCACGGCGATAAGCCGCAGGATATGGCAGACAAAATTAACAGCTTAAAATAACAGCTGACAGAACAAACCGCTATATTGCTTTCGGGCAATACGGCGGTTTATTTTATTCTGTTTGAATTTAGGATATTCTTAATTTTTCGTAAGCGTCAAATGATACACACATTTACACCGTCGAACCAAAATGTTACAA
>CAUGRT010000020.1 GCA_959602045.1 uncultured Clostridia bacterium
TGCCCCCGAATACTCGCTCCGTCCGCACACACTAATAATTTATTCTTTGAATACCTCTTACACTCGTTCAGCTTTTCCAACGTAGTTGCCGTACCGATCTCTTTACCGTCGGAATCCAACAATACCTCCGCTTCGGAATAATACATTCCGCCTACCGGATATTTTTCAAAAAAAGCCTTCGTCCCTCCATGCGTATTAATTTCACGAATCGTAACAATAAATGTTTTTAGTATTTTTTCCCTTAAAGTCATAACCGTACCTCCCTTGTTATTCTCCTTCTACTGAAAAATTGCACATCGCGATAAAATCCGATTCCTGTTCAAATTCCATTCGTTCCCCGTTTTTGATATAGACAAAATTTTTACTTTCCTCACCATTGATCGCATGATTGAAGAAAATCTTATTATTTTCCTCGCAGTCATAGTTCTGATTCTCTATATCGTAAAGCTCCGGATATGCCTTGCGCCAGATTGCACTTTGATACTGCACCTTTCGGATTCTTTCAAACAGCTTCTCCATCATTGCGTCACTTCGGACATTCATCCGGTCATCAATCAGAATCGCACTCACTCCGCCATAAAAGAAATTATCGTAAATTTTGTAATCCCGGCCGCCGCCGATTAAAATCCCCTGATGTACGTTGACAAAGAGATTATTATACACCTGTGCCGAGGAAACATAATCATCAAAATAAATCCCGTAACAGCCCCGATTTAAGAAACCGTTTATATCATGAAAATAATTCTCACGAATAACATTTCCGCGGCAGCTCCAATCCGCTCCCGAATAAATCGCCCCGGCGTCGTTGGCTTCGTAGCAGGCATTGCAGATTTCATTCTTTTCAATTATGTGATTATTCCCATGATACACAATCGCAAAATGCGGAACATCTTCAATCTTACATTTGCTGATTGTCCCTCCGACACCACAGATTTGAATCGCCGCCATATAAGTACGATGCCACCTCGCAACTCGCCGTACCGAACAGCTGTTAATTTGGTTTTTCGAAGAAATCAGCTGTTCCCGATTTCCTCCGGATGCAGCGATTCCTCCGCCGCCGGTGTCGCTGACAATACAGTGCTCTATTCTTGTATCTTCACAGCAATCAGCTATAATCCCCCATCCGCCGGCATTTTTTACACTGCAATCCTCTATCCGAATGTTTCTGCCGCCGGTAATTTTGATTCCGTTTCTCCGGCACTCCCGAATCACGATTCCCGAAATCCTTAAATTGCTGATATTCTCCGCTTCGATGATATTGCCTGCAACCGCAACATCCATATAACGCTGCCCTTTCTTCGGATAAATCGTAATCGTGTTTTTATTTTTAGTCCATTCTCCCGGCTCCGATATTTCATCCCGAACATTCAACACATAATAATGAGCGCCGTCCTTGTAGCCGAAGCAATGATACGGCGGCTTAACCGAAATCGTCTTGTTATCCCGATCTATCGCCGCAATCCGACATCTCTGGTTTGCCCATTCCCACTGCCAATACCCGATCAGCAGCCAGTCTGCATCATTCTTCCATGAAAATATCTTTTCGTCCTCCGGGATGAAGATCCCTTTCTCCCGATCCAAAAAGTTTTTTGCATGAATAAATCCTTTTTGGGGATACCGTGCTACCGGGAGCAGCTCATCCTTGTAAAAGACTGCGGTTCCCATGCCGCAGTCGTCCATATAAGGCTTCGGGATTGCATACCGAAACCAAAAATCCTCAAACGGTCCCTCGGCAAAATCTTCAGTTTCTTCAATGCCGTAGTCGCTTAAAGAAACGGTTTGCAGCTTGCCGTCATGAATCGGGATTCGCTTACTTCCCTTTAAAATCGTATTGTCCCCCTTGACAGACACGTTATTCCCCGTAATTCTCAAGGGTTCTGTAATGTAATATACCGCATCCTTTTTCAGAACAATTTCAACTGAATCATCCAAATCCCGAATTTCCTCCACCGCTTGGTACAATGCCTCCGTTGTGTCGGCAAATATCGTTTTCATAAGGCTTATTCCTCCGTCAATGCTTTGGCAACGCGAACACAATAACTGGAACCATACGGATAACAGGTAAAGTCAGCGCACAGCATATCCTCTTGCTGAACAAAATTCAGTTCCTCTCCGTTATCCATCCAGATGATTTTCCGAATCTTCTCCCGAACGCCGTTAAACGCATACGCTTTGTAATTTTTTCCGCCGACAATGACATTTTCATCGCCCTTTGTCGCAATATCAAAGCAGAAAATATAAAGCTCCTTGTTGCCTTTCAAAATAAAATTCCTGCCCATGCCGAGCGTTTTATACGGTCTGCCGTTATAGATCGCTTCGCCGAACAAATCCATCCATTTTCCCATTTTCGCCATCAGTGCCTTTTCCATATCGCCGATTCTGCCCTGCGCCTCCGGGCCGATATTCAAAAGATAATTTGCGCCTGCCTTACGACATTCGCAAAGATTTTCAATCAGCGTCCGAGGCGACTTATAATTAAAATCCCCCAGTCCACAGCCCCAATGATCGTTGATTGTTTCGCACATTTCGCTTGCAAGGTACTTTTCCATTCCCGTTCTGTCCATCGGGGTCGGTTTGCCCTGCTCAAAGGTTACGGAATCAATTTCGGGATTCCCCAGCTTTCCTCTTTCCTTTAGCCCGGTATTATTCACAATAATAGCGTCCGGCTGATACTTTCGGATCGTTGCATAAAGAACATCCTCCTGCCAGTCGGCGTCCGGCTTATCCCAATTTCCATCAAACCAAAAGCCGCCGATTTTTCCATAATTCCGGCAAAGAATCTCTATGCTTTTCCGCAGATATTCCAAATAAGCCTTGAAATCGTTTTTATAGAGCGGACACCGCCAATCCAAAGTCGTATGATAAAAAAACGGAACGATTTTGTATTTATTGCACGCGTCAACAAATTCCCGAATGAGATCGCGCCCGGCGGCACTGTGCGGCGCATCAAACGAATTTAAACCGCAGGTATCGTAAAGCGAAAATCCGTCATGATGTCTGGTTGTCAGCGTTATGTATTTGCAGCCTGCATTTTTCGCCGTAAGAACCAGCTCCTCCGCGTCAAAATCCTCTGCCGTAAAGGTTTCCGCCAGTTTCTCATAATCCTGCATATCCATCTGTTCAATATTGTAAACCCATTCTCCGCGCCCCGTCTGAGAATAAATTCCCCAATGAACAAACATTCCAAAGCCCAACTGCTCAAAATCCTTAATATACTGTTTTGCTATCGGTACCGTCATAAAATTCCTCCATTTTCTCCGCCCGAAAGAGCGGTATAAATTGAAGTCGGCTGCACTCTGCACTCAAATCCGTCAGCCGACTCTCCGTTATCTGTAAGCATAAATCGCGTCTAAACGCATATCGTGCGTATGGAACACAATGTCATAAGCATCGCCGAAATCATTGATATTCTCCGCATAAAGAAGTCCTCCCGGCTCAACCGTTTCAAATGTTCCCGTATTCGTATCATACACCAAAACGTCCTTCCCCTGCGTTTCCAATACGGCATAACTGTTTTGATCCTGCAAGTCAAAAGACGTATCAAACTTCACGCGCATAACCTCGTCCTGATATGCATATGCCTTTCCGTATGAAAAATGGCTTTGCCCTACGTTCATATAACTTCTGTAATAATGATATTCATTATAGAGTCCCTCGGAATTGGTATAAGAAAAGATTCGCTCCAGTTTCATGCACTTACTGTCATTGAGCTGATATTTGATAATATCCCCCTTTTGTAATTGGGAAAGATCCATTTTCTCAAATCCCGTTCCCGTCCAATCCTTTACAGCCAAATCCGAATCCAGCACCATGGATACCGGCCCGCTCGGACTGTAGCCGTTTAGCTGACGGTAAACCTCCCCGTCATAAACAACCTCTGTGATCGAATCGTACATCATTCCGCCGCCGATTTCCGTTTCGGTTTCATAGTCATAATCAACCGACTTATAAACCACAACCATATCCGTTGCGCCTGCCGAATTACAATTATAAGCTTCGACATTGTAAGACTCCCAATAATCCGCAATATTCCTGTCCGAAACCACAAAAGAACCGGCTTCATCGGGAATTTTATCAATTCCGTTTTGCTTTCTGGTTCTGACAGTCAGCACTCTGGCATTACTGCTCATAACAAATTTATGGCTCATATCGTATTTACCGCTTTTGATGATAAAGTCGCTCCCCTTAACGCTCAGCCGCAGCGAAGACTCCGCATCCTCTACGCCGTCATTATAAATCCAGGTATCAATATAGCATATTTCACCGTCATTGTTTTCACGATATTTAAAAAGCTGCGGAACGACATTTTCCTCTTGGATGCCGCTGCTGTTTGTCCGAAAAGCCCTTGCAACCTCCGCATACTCCGCCTGTTTTCCGTTTAACGTTAGCTTCTGCGCAACGGGTCTTTTCAGAATTTCCATGCTGTCCAAATCAAAGAACCTGATTTCGTATTTTTCATCTTCCCGATTATCAATCCCTTTGCATAAAAATCCGTATTGATCTCCCGAAAGCAATGTAAAATCAACGATGATTCCATCGGGTGATAAGATATATTTGTATTGTGCGCCGGGACGCATTTTACCTTTCTTCTCCAGAGCGGACAGCATATAAAGCTCGGTGGAAAGATCATATTCTTTTCCTCCGGTCGTCATCGTGCCTCCCTCTTGCGCATACGTTACTTTTTCAGCCTTTCCCGTGATTTCATCTTGCAGAATAATGATTTCAAAAATCCCGGCATCCTTGCCGACCATTCTGTAATCATTGGAAACCGTAATCTGATCCGCCGCCACAAGCAGCACATCTCCAACGGAAATTTCCGAAAAATCAGAAATCGTTCCGTCTTTTTTTACGGTAATATTTGCTTGAGCGTTATCCAATGAAATCGGCTCCTGCATATACCGGTCAAAGATCATTTTACGGTTAGTATCCAGATTCTTAACACGGTAAGTTATGTAGTCGTGCACAACCATGCACTCATAAATCCCGTCACCGTCGCTATCAATCAAATCTATGCTCCCGTTTTGAGGATTGAGCTGAAACTCCTGCGGATGTGAACAATATTTCCCGTTATAAATCACATCTGCCACCGGAGAAATACGGTACCGCTTTTTGGTGTTTCCGCTTTTATCCTCCAATTGTCTGTCTGATTTTTGAAACGGCTCCATGTCCTCAGCTTTCACCGTAACGGCTGTACATTTTCGCTGCGGATGTACCCAAATTACCTGATCCCCCGAATCCGTTTGCTTTATATACGCCTCTACCGCATAGCCGATATAGTTTCCGGCATTGCCGGTGCCATCCATATATACATTTCCGTCAATCTTTACATTGGATTTTCCGGCTGATAATTCGCTCCCCAGCTCCGTTTTATCGTTTCCCGTAATCTTACCCTCTACGCGGAAAATATCATAATACTTTTCCAAAAACGTTTGCTTGGACTGATCGGAATACTTTATATTCCCCCGATCCACAGACTCTGCCTGAAGAATCGAAACAGAAGCCGCATTATAAACCATCGCATAGAATTTATCCTGCGTAATGCCCTCTTCTCTGCCGACTTCAATATTTTTAAACAACCCGACATCCTCTGCCACCGCCCGATACCCCTCAGGATACCCTCCGCGACTCATCGCATATTTCTCATACCCCAAAGCAGTCATAATAATTTTTACTGCCTGATTAAAAGTAAGAATATTTTCAGGATAAAAATTCCCGTCCGTTCCCTGCATAATCCGATAATCATTTGCCGTTACTGCAACCGCGCTTTCATAAGTATAATCGCGAATATCGTAAAACTTGCTTTTGACATTGATCGAATCCGCACGAACCGCCATCATCGCCAGAGCCGTTTCCGCACCCTCAAGCCGCATCACCATTCCCCCGACGTAATCATCCTCCTGCTTTAAAATCCCTACGGCATGAAGCATATCAAGCTTATACGGATCAATCGTCTTATCTGCATAGACATTGCGTTGTGCAGCTGCTGCTCCGGTAAGAATCAAAACCACGGCCATAATAACTGATGTTATTCTTCTTAACATGAAACAAACCATTCCTTTCTCCAGATTAAGTCCTCTATTGCATAAGCTTCAAAACTTCATTTAAAATTTTTGCAACCTGCGCTCTTGTGGCATACTCATACGGGCGAAAGGTTCCGTCCGGCATTCCGTTGATAATTCCCAAGCCGCAAATATTGCCTACCGCCTCTTTGGCATAATCGGCTATTTGCTCAGCGTCCGAAAAATCCGTCACCGAAGCCTTAAACCCGATCTTCTTTAATTGCATCGCCCGATAAACAATCGTTGTGAGATCCTGCCGTGTCAGATACATTCCGGCACCGAACTGCGTATCATTCACGCCGTAAATAATCCCCTCGCCGTATGCCAGCGCCAAATAATCCCGATACCACGCATCTTCGGGAACATCCTCAAACTCCGGCTGTGTACGCTTGCTCAGATCAAAACAAACTGCCGCCATTTTCACAAATTCCTCACGCTTAATATTGTTGTTCGGATAGAAATATCCGTCCGGATTGCCGGCAACAATATTTTTGTTATAGAGTGCAAGAATAGCGTCTTTCGCCCACGGCGCGTCATTCATATCCCGAAAAATCTCTTGATTCTCCGGCGGCGCTGTAGGTTCGGATACCGGCTCACCCGGAATGCTGACCGAAATATTTCCTCCGTTTCCGGAACCACCGCCACCACCTATCGGCTTTGCGGAATTTGAAGTGTTTTGTTCATTATAATACTTCGCAATCAGCTCCGTATACTTTGCCAAAATGTCTTTACAAGTGCTATAAGTCTCTCTTTGCAGATACAAATCCTTATAAACCGCATTGGTATCCTTCAAAGCATTTAATTGATTCTGTTGTGACTGCGACAGTGCAAAATATGTACTGAATTTTGAAATCAGCTCCGGGCAATCATTCCACACCGCTGCGAGCCGAAAGCTTGTAACGACACATTCTTCAGCGGTAAATTTCAAATATTCCTCCGGTGCGCAAAGCTTGTTCTTTAATTTCTCGCAAACCGCCAACCGGATTTTCTGATCACATTGCTTATAGAGGGTGAAATCTCCGCAGAAATCTCCCTTTTCCAGAATGTATTGATCCATCGCTTCAACCTCATGCTCACTGCTGACCCCGATAATGAACCCCAATGCACGGAATGAATACTGCATATCGGAAAGGCTCTTATATCCGCCGTTGGGACGGCTTTCCACGAACAGCTCCGCAAGCTTTTCTTTTTGCGACTCTGAAAATCCGTTATAAAAATATTCATCAAAATTCAACTCGTTTTTATATTCCTCAAACCCTTTCAGAATATCCGCAGCCGCTGTTTTCGTATTCAGAAACTCATACCCCAAAACAGACTTCTTTTGATTGGAATATGCAAAATCCCGATACAAGCCCTCGCGGTTATCCGCATAAATAAATACTCTGTATGTTCCGCTATCCAGATCGGACGGCAGCTTTAATGATTGATTGAATTGTATTTTTCCGCCGCTTGCCGCCGTTGAGGTCTGACCGATGGCATAGGTCTTTTGCTCTAAGATCGTTTCCGTATAGGACAAGCTTGAAACGGTTGTATCGGTAATACAAAAGCTCACCTGATAAAGATTATCAGTTTCTCCGCTGATCTGAACCGATCCGTTCAAAATATCATTTTTCACTTCAATATTGCTGAACACCGCGCCATGAGCAACCGTTGCCCAGGCAATTACGCAAGCTGCGGTAAAAATCATCATTCTTATTTTTTTTATTATTTTCATTGTCTTCCTCACAGATTTCATCGTTTTTCAAGAAAACCGTCAATTGTGATTTCACTGCCCATTGATTTCGGATTGCACTTCTCGGCAATTCTGATTGTCAGCAAATGCTCCGTATCCTTTAGATCATCCTGCAAAATCACATACGACAACCGCGCATATTTATACGCCAGCTCATCATAAGCGTCCAAATACACCCAATCGCCATTGTCTATTTTATATTCAATTGCGCCGGACTTGGGCGAAACCTCCCACATCAGTCCAATGGATGTTCCACTGAACCGGACTTGCATGGAACTGCCTTTTTGGTTGGAGGAAATTGAAGCCTCACTCCCACTCCAGCCTTCAGTACATTCTGCCGCCTTTGTGCTTATCATCCGATATTCGTTCTTTTGACTAAAGATTGCATCCTTGACTTTCCTGCTGTATAAATTGTTGTTGTTTTGAATCGTATCCGCAAAAAACTCTGCTATACGATCGCCATACAACGCCGCCGATTTTTCGGTAAGCTGCATATTCTGGATAAAATAGTCCGTCAGCGCCGCACCGCTTTGTTGGTAATCCTCATACAACGCTTTCCCCAAATCCAAAAATGCAACATCATAATAGTGTGCCATATCCGTATAAATCTTTGTCAAAAACGGCTGTTTCCCCGTTTGATACACATCCGCCATTTTACTGCTTAGGCTATTGAGCAGCACAATATCCGTATCCTTTTGATGCTCCATCACACGCCGTATGATATTTTCAAGATTTTTAGCGGACTTTTCCGGTGTATTCATCTCAAAATCACAAACCGAAAAATCAATCAATACCAAATCGGGCGAATATGCCAGAACCTCATTGTCAAGCCGATATAACCCCAATGTACTGTCCGTACCGTTTAACTCCGCGTCAATCAGTTCCGTCTGCACATTCGGATAATTTTCATTAAACCAACTGATAATACGCTGCTTGAGCGGCTTAACCACCGGATAATCCGTATCTGCTCCCCGCATAAAGCTGCTGCCGAAATATGCAATCTTGATTTTTTCGTTCGCCCGAAGCTTTTTTACCGTATTTGCCAGATACCCGTTCATTCGGTCATTGTCAATATAGAACAGATTATAATCCTTCAAAAATTCGGTTTTCAGTCCAAAAGTCTCCGCCACAAAATTTGCACTCACCATCAGACTCCCCTCGCGATATACGGGTTTATTTTTCTGAAGCTTTACAATATCATTCCAATATGCAATTTCAGAATCGGGAATGACTTTGAGTGTGTTCACGCCCTTCGACAGCATAAAGCTACCGTCCGGTAAAAAGGAATACTCCGCCCCGATCGCCTCTGCCAAAAGATCTGCCCGGCAAATCAATTCGGAATTTTCAAAGTACGGTTCAGGCACTCCCTGTATATTGCCCGATCCGGCATTAAACACTAACTTGCCGTCCGGATTGCTGAAAAACTTATTTTTGTCCTTATAGGAAATCTCCTTATCCGAATCGTATTTCAAAATAGAGAACTCATCCAGATAATATTTGATCGTGTCCGTACCGTTTCCGCCAAGAACATAGAAAATCTTTTCGTTGGTGCTTTCATCATCACGAACCTCATACTCTGCTGTCAGCTTTGTCCATTGATCGCCGATGATCAGTTCATCCGATAACGGTCTTGACCTATATTTTCCGTTGACGTTTTCCGCCACCATATACCGAAACGGCATTTTTCTTTCCGGACTTTTGATATAAGCGCTCAGCTTATATTGCTTCCCTTCTTCTACCGTATACTTCTGTCCGACATAGCCATCCGCACGTTCGGTTAAAACCAATGCCGCACCATAGGTATTATTGCACCCGTCCTTGACATATCTCATTCGGGCATGTTCCGAATAATAACCGTCCGTATTCATATCAAATCCCATATTCACCGCGGTTTCCGCCTCACTGTACTGCGTTCCGACATAATGATAAGAGGGATTTTGATAGGATATTTTTAAATCATCAATATAATAGGTCTTTCGTTCCGCACTCGCTAAATCCTGAACCTTGCCGTCGCCGATTCGGATAAAGATATTGGTATCGCCCGTCGGATTACCGCCGTTATATTCATAATCAAAGGCAATTTCCGTCCATCCGTCAGCGGAAACCGGCGTATTAACGCCAAAGAATCCCCACCACGGCTGCTGCTGACCGTAGGCACTGTAATCAAAAATGACCTGCGCCACATCGGACGCCCCTTTCACTTTTACCCATACGGAAAACCGATATTTGACCCCCGGAATGAACCGAAAATGAAATTTAGGGCAGCCGTAATCATTCATGACGGTCGTTTCCATGGAAAATTTACCGCTGTGCGATTCTTGATTTGTCCTATACATCGTGCTCTCAAAATCATTTTTCCACCCGTCCAATCCGTTTTCAAAATCCGAAAGCGCACATACGCTCTCAAATGCGAAAACATTTCCGAAAGATGAAGTAAAAATGATCATCGTAATCAACGCCGCAACGATTCTTCTAATTAACTTCATAGCCTTTTCCTTTCCTTTAAGTTTTCGAATCCTATCCCTCAAAAACGCGCAATCATGCTCATTGCCGCCCTATCTTCTGTTTCATCAAATTCAGTATATCATAGTCACTCTGTCATTGCAATAACGCGATTTTCATATGATATAGAAATATCAAGCTACCTTTCATCTATTCTGCGGAAATTGCAAAATGAATCGGCTGCATATTCAAAAGACTGTCCCATGCAAAAAGCTTCAAGGATGAAATCTCAGTATCCAATGGAATCACTTTTTCAAAAACACCCTCTGTCACCGATTCTGTTTTTAAAAACGTCAATTGATGATCCTTTGAATAACCTGCAACAATCAACATCGCCTGATCCGTATTCGCCAGATTGCCCCTGATTTTTACCGAATCCTTTATTTCCCGATATACTCCGTTCTCATCTGCTATCAGCTCATCATCGGAATCAAAAATGCCGATTCTTTCAAAACATGCCGATGGTTGAAGCGGTATCGCTATGAAATCCTTAAACAAGCATGGAGCGTCACTATTGAATTTTACTCCGATGTCATGCAATTCTTTCTCTTTAAAATCGTATTGAGCGGTCAGCTTTTTCCAGCCGTTATACTCCAATACATTCGTCGGAATTTCATTTCCGTCCACCGAAAATACCGCGTCCCCTGTCGTTTTCACCCACGCGCTAATACCATAGCTGCCGGATTGAGTTGCCGACACTGTTTGATAAAGCGTGGGATTTTCTTCGGTCGGTATGAATTGTCCGCATGCCTTTGCCCCGTCCGGAGTGACTTGCTCCTGATTATTCAATGCAGAAAATGCCGCGTTCCTTTCCCAATCCGCGGTACTTGCCGCATTTTGGCTCCAATCCTTATCGTCTGCCGAACGGGTTGCCGCACCGCCAAATAGGAAAAACGGGTTTCTCATGATATTTCTTGTCTTTTCAACCTTAAATTCCGCCAGGTAAAAGCTTCCCGGAACAGCATTTTCTCCGGCATCGGCGGCATTTGCATACCGAAGCTCCAGCCGACTGTCAAACGCCTGAACCGTATCTGACCCTCCAAAGGCAATCTGATATTGAATATGCGTCCAGCCGTTGCTTTTTAGATCCGTTTTTGCCCAGATGGCATAGGGCCATTCCTCCGCAAATGCTGCGTTTTTCCCTAACGGAAACGCAATTGTTGCCAATTTTTTGTTTTCTTCTCCGGCCTTCACCCAATACGAAACATCATAAATCGTATTCTTTTCAAAAGCAAAATCCTGTGATATGCCTGCCACTGCTGCGCTATCTGAAGAAAAGCGCGCCACATGGGATACATTCGGGAAATCTCCCGATTGAATCAGTTCTGCAACGCCTTCTGCCGCCGGATCAAAATCAATCCACTCCGTCGTAACCGCGTCAGACTGTTTCCAGCCCTCCATTTTATTTTCAAGACCGGTATTATAATACGCGCAGTATCGGTTCAGCTTCACCTCATCCGCATAAACAATGTTTGTACTTCCCAGGGTATCTTTAATCTCAAACCCCACTTTATAGGTATCTTGCAGACGATCTGTTGAATAGTCGATCCATTCCGTACCTACGGGCGGCTGAAAATATGCCTGAATATCCGTCCATTCATTACCATTTGCCTGCTGCTCCCCAAAACTCTGCTTTACACCGTTATACTCAAGATACGGTACAACCGTAACAGAATCGTTTGCCGCGCCCTCCGGTTTGATTCTCGCCGAAAAATGATAATAGCTGTTTCTTCTCAGGCTCACCTGTTTTTCCAAGGCCTGCCCCTCTGACAATACCGTGATTTTTAAGCTGCCGGCACTTGCGCCGTAAGTATTCTCAAAGCCTTTTTCAAAGGCATAGGTATTGGAGGGATTGACCGTCCAATCGGTCAGAAGTGTGTTCGCATCATCAAAGCCACCGTTTCTGAACAATTCCTCCCCATCATTTTCCGCCTTGCCGAAAAATGCTTTTTCTAAATCCGTTTTTCCCACGCCTGCGTGCTGCATAATGTTCTGCGCTTCTTCAGTCCAATTCCCATCCGATACAATAGTCAGCCGCTCCATAACCGATGTCGGACTGTTTCTGTAATCCACATCGCTATCGGCATAATTATCATACATATGGCAGCGGACAATCGTATCCTTATGCCAATGCATCCACCGCGGCGTCCATGTAGTAACCGTGCTGTTATCCACTACATTATGATGCGACACCCAATCATTGGTACCCTCATCATTGTAAAGACAGGAGGCTTTCTGATATTGATTTTTGATGTAATTATACGCCGTAACACAGCCGCCCATGTTTTTACCTAACGTATAAACCGCACCGCCATCCCGAATGGTCGAAACCATAATATCATGCAAATAATTATACTTTACCGATATATTCTTTAGCGCAACCGTCCGGTCTGCATAATTATTCCATCCCCAGCCGATGTGCAGTGCGGAATAGGATGTATTGTAAATTTCATTATGATGTACGTTCATATCGCTGACCGCGCCCAGAGTCACCGCGGCAGCGCCCCGATAATCCAATCCGGTATCATGAACGGTACAGTTTCGCATTGTATTCTTTTCGACCAACCGATTCGCATCCAAGCCCAGAATATTGGATTCCTCCACTCCGCCAAAGGTAACCGCACCTGCCGCAGTATTATAAATCTGACAGTTTTCCATTGTACAATTCCGAACACCGCCGACCCATTGTATCCCGTCGCCGCCCGTATTTGCAATGGTACATCCGCGGAACAAAATATTCTCCGCTCCCTCAATCACAATCGCAGCGGATGCTTTTCTTCCATAGACATCAATATTGTTTTGATTTTCTAAAAAAGTATCAATCTCATTATGATACTGCCAATCGGAATACATAAATCCGATTCCGCTGAAAGTAACATTAGCAACTTTCTGATCCACAACAATATTTTTCAGCCTTAACAAGGTTGTAACGGACGGATAAAGAATCTGTGCCGTATTCATATTTTCATCGGCAGAGGGTTTATAGAATATCATCTGTTTTTGGGTATCTACATAAAATTCCCGTTCCGAATCCAGAAACTCATATGCATTTTCCAAATAATATGAAGTATTCTTATCGACAGCCGTTCCCCAGTCTATACTGCACAGCATATTAAAATCGTCTGCCATATTGATAACCGCGCCCTCCGGGCTTGAAACAACGGAGTTGATTTTGCAGCGATGATTCGCCCATTCTTCCGAGTAAACAAATTCAATATCCCCAACATTACTCCAGGAGAGCGGCTCTGTGTCCGAACACCGATAACCCGTATACTTTCCGCCGGAAACATCAAACGAAATCTTATCCGATAAATATCGGTCAGGTGTTCTCGCACGAACCGCCCTTTTTCCGTTCACATAAAGCTGCCGCGGATTTGCTCCCAAAAGCGATGCCGCATAAATGTTTTTCTCCGCGTCATAAAGGCTCCAGCCGTCAATAGACTGTCCGCCGCTGATAACCGGTGTTTCACCCTCCTGGGCTTGCAGCGTTAATTTTCCGTTATTCATGAGCTTCTCGTCAATTTCAAGCGTATCGGAAATCCGATATTCTCCGTCTTTTAAATTGATTGTAACTTCCGCGCCCTCATTCTCCGCAAAAAAGTCTTTCGCCTTTTCAAGTGCCTTGCCCACTGTTTTCAACGGTCTTGACACCGTTCCGTTTCGGGAATCGTTTCCCTTTACCGGATCCACATAATAGTTTTTAACTTCCGCCGCCCGGACTTGCGCTGCCGGAATCATTCCCAGAATCAGCGCCATCGCAATCACAACGGAAAAAAATCTAAGTTCTTTTCGTTTTATCTCTATCATCAATTTTTATTTCTCCGATCTGAATTTATGGGATTCATTGATTTAAATGTATAACCGCGCTGTTGGTAAGCGGCGCAAACTTTGTCAGTCCGCTTTTTGTTCCCAGCCATGCATAAACGGTAATCATTCCGTTTTTATCATCGGCTTCCACCGGAAGCTCTGTTGTCACAATACTGTTTTGTCCGTTGCGCAGCAATGTTTTTTCAACGCGAATACTCTTTACTTCGCCCGATTGATTGGTATAAGCAAAAATAATATCTGCCCATACATCCTCGCTGTACCCATTCTCAATTTCCGCCTCTGCCGTTGTTTTTCCGTCCTGCGGTTCGGTCGCGTCGGCACGCTTAATTGCAAAACCTCCGTCAACCCGTACCCAATCCGTATACACCGTTTCTCCATATACTCCGAAGCGGCTGACCGGCGCAACAGCTGCACATATATATTTTCCGCGCCAGCTCAAATTGCAATAAAACGGATTCGGTACCGCATTAATATCCGATTGCCCCGAAACAATCCGTACCGCGTCCGAAACCTTTCCGACCTCGTTATCCGCACGATCCGAAAGATAATATTGATACCGGTATCCCATTGCCATATCCCGAAGCTTTGTCACCCGAACGGTATTATCCTCACTGCCGCAAATCGCACGATCAAAATTAACTGCGATTTTCGGAATAATCTCATCCGTCCTCGCCGCGGTCACATTTTCAAATAAAATACTTCCGTCTTTCACCGCACTTCCATCGTCTGTGGTCACATAAAAGCCTATTTTAACACTCTCCGCAGAACCGGTATATAAATAAGGCTCAGACTCGGTTTTAACCCATTGATTGGCGGAAATGCTTTGCGTATGAACGATATTGGATTTTTCCCCGACATAGGTCACAAGCTGCAAATTTTTTTCTGTATCTCGTTCCGCCTTAATCCATGCGCTGATTTTATACGCAGCCGAATTTTCCAAAGCCGCAGTATACCAAAAGCTGTCATGATTTTCGCTCTTTAAAACCATTTTCCCATACGCAAATCCGCCGTCAAAGCTATCAAAATTCTCATTCGAATCAATATAGCAAACGTCATTTTCGTCTAATTTTACCGCTGCGGAATTGGGATCAACAACAATTTCCACCGCATTATCCCCATTATAGCCCGACCGAATCGCCGTGCCGGGTGTGACATAGTTCCGTCCGGTACTGTTGTTGATGGCTTTTCCGCAATACTCATGTCCGTACCAGTAATTCCATCCATCGCCTATCACAAAGTAAGGATTCGTAACGGCATTATTCAGCTCACGGATTCCCAGCTCTGCCACATAAAACGTTTTGGACTCTGACGGAGCGGAACCGTATACATTGCCGTTGTTAGCGGAATACCGCAAAAACATTAGTGCGTCACCCTGATACCCATCCTCTGCGGCAGATTTGGGATAAGAAATAACCGCCTTAATGTGATGCCATTTTCCGTCCGATACCGCGATTCGTCCATGACATGTATAGGTTGTCGAACCCTTTCTTCCCAAAATTAATTCAATATAATCCGGCGCCGGTTCGGTCACTTGATCTTCATTCAAATCCTCCGATTTCACCCATGCGGAAACCTCATATTTCTTATCCGCGTCCATGTAAAATGTCTGCTGCGGCGAATCGGCAAATGCTCCGGCAGCACTTGTAATTTTAACACATCGGCTCACATTCGGAAACTCTCCGTTTTGAATCAGCTCTTCAATGCCCTCTTGCGCGGGATTTAGGGAAACCGTTTGGGCGCTTGTTCTGTCTGACCACCCCTCTCGGTTCTCTCCCAGATAAGGATTGGTCGATTCATTCACCGGGAGCAAAAATACATTGTCCAAATAAAATTCGGTCAGATTACTGTCCCCTGCCATTTCCTTGACTCTTGCCGCACGAAATACCACTTTTCCGTTCCGATAAAGATTTTCCTCCGGCGCAGCGCCGCTCAAATCCTCCAAAGACATGTTCAATATAAAGCTGCCCTCCAGCTTTGCCCAATCGGTATGATTCAAAACAACTGTCCCCAGATTGATTGTGCGCTCCGCCCCGTTATTGTCAAAAACAACCGTTGCCTGGATTTTTGTATCGGTACTATATTGCTCTTTCAGCTTCACATCCGCTGAAAACTTGTACTGACGGTATCTTCGAATCCTGAAATCGGTTGAAATACCGTCCCCTTTCCCGGCGGTCTGCTTAATTGCCGCACAGCCTACAGATTGATCGGCAGCAACCGTCTTATCCCATTGCAGCTGTGCCGCACCCTCCGGAGTCCATCCGTCAACGCCCTGCTCAAAGGTGCCATTTGCAATTCCGTTATCACGGAAAATACTGTTGAACGGAATCACCGTATCATCGTCTGTCTTGTTTTTCCGAATCTGATAATCATCGGTACTGTATTCTTGCCCAATCTCCCCTTTGGAATTGCGCATATAAGCCCGAATTTTCAGTTTCATTCCTGTCCATTCCGAAAAAATCTCAAATCCCGGCAGTATGTCGCCGCTTCTAAAATTTTCAAGCTGTCCGGATTGTATGGCGGTATATTGACCGCCTGCCGGGTCATAGAGAAGATACTCATAGAAAAGCGTCCCTTTTTTTGCTGGGTTGGTCTTGACGGTAATCTCCGGAAATTCCCCCTCCGGATCAAATGTGCCGTTTACACTGATGTCCGTAACATCAATGAACGACTCATTATTTTCCAAAATCGTAAAATCTGAAAGTAAAATGCTTCTCGGTGCTTCAAGTATTTCCTCATTCCGAACCGCCAGTCCTGCCATTCTCTCACCCTCCGCTGCCGAATAAACCGGCACCTCAAGCTTTGTCCATTCATTCTTATTGAGTGAATATTGCTCGGATAGCGGCGATTGCGAATCATCAACATATAAGTACCCCTCTGCCGTATCGGCAGGATAACTCTCATCCAGTCTCGCCCAGACGGATAAAGTATAATCCTTTGCCGAAAACTGCACCGTCTGCCGGACGCACTGCAAATCTCCCGAATCCTCAACCGTATTCATTGCATAATACTTTGACGCGTCATAAGTCCGTTCGGGATTATATTCTACATTCAGCGTTCCGTCAAACTGCCACGGCTCCATGGATTCCGGCTGTTTGACAGCTTGGTGATCCAAAGATCTCGCCTCTTTCCCGGTAATAATAAAATAGGGGTTTCGGATCAGATTTCCGCGTTTCCTGACCTCAAACTGCGCCATCAGAATATTTCTTCCGCTTGCATTATTGCTGTTATATCGGCTGCCGTTTGAAATGCAAACATACACAGCAGCATCTCCGCTTTTTCTCACAGCGTCCGTGGGAAAATTTTCAACCGCCTTGATTCTGTGCCACTTTCCGTCCGATATATCCACCTTGCCGATTGCCGTAACATTATCACCGTACCTTGTTCCGTTAAAGCTTCTGTCCAAAACCAAAAACGCGTTGTCGCCTTTTTGAACATTTTCCCCTTTCAGCCATACCGAAATCTCATAATCCGTTCCCGAATCCATCGCTATATTTTGCGATGGTCCGATACACGATGTACCGGAGGTATTTGGTGCGAAACGATAGATATTGTCCGTTTCAGGGAAAATTCCTGCCTGATCAAGCGTGGCTAATTGCTCATCTTCTGCGGCTGCCGATTGAAAAGAGATTCTTGTTTCCGTACCCTCAAAATTCCAGTACTGAATCCCGGCTCCAAAATCACCGTTCATTCCGCCATCAATCGCCGTAAGCTGTACATCATCCGCATAAAAAGACGCAAACGCCGATTCCTCTCCCGAAAATTCCGGAATCAGCTGCAAGCTCCCTGCTAAAAACAGATCTTCAACCGTATTTTCCTGCGCAACATTCGACAGCATCGGCGCCTGGAAATACCCTTCTACCCTCGTCCATGTGTTATTCTGCAACAAAACCCGATCAAATAAGGCTGTTGTTTTTTCTTCTTCGCCATCCGTATAGGCAAGCTGCGGAGCAAGGAAAAAACTCCCCTCTCTTGTTCGGGTATCCGCAAGCTTCACATACAGGCTGAGATGGTACCACTTGTATTTTCTCAGATTCACGGCGGTTTCCGCACTGCTCTGTGCAGATTCGGAAATGACAGAAAGACTCCCGGCAGCGTCATGTCCTTCATCTGCGCTAAAACCGGCATTTGCTCCGTCCAATCCATACCAACCGTCTGTATTTTCGGAAAAATCTCCGTTTTCTATCAAGGTTTCCTCCGCGGCATTATCAGCATATACCGCACCGATCGGGCAGCCGAAAATAGCTATCGCCATGATTAAAGCAAATATTTTTTTCAATTTTATAATCATTCCTTTCTGTCGGGGTTTCTTCATGCAACCGTAAAACGGATCGCTTTCCGATCTGCAAAATTCCTTATGGGTAAAGTCGAAAACCAAAGCACCGTTCTATGTGCATAGGATGGCGCTTTGGTGTTCGATATAAGTTCACCCGTCTGTCAATTTCAAGCTCAGATTATTTTTCGGCATTCACCTTTTGGGATAATGTCGTCATCGCATCTCCCCATACGAAAACCGTCACCTTCGTAATGTCTGTGCCCTCAATCTTCATTTCTCCTGTTGTCACTCTTTGTCCCGCAGTGTTTGCCGGTATTGTCACAGGACTTATTTTCACATCCACAAGCTTATTGTGGATGTCATATCCTGCCAGATAAAGAACTGCCTTTGCCGGTGCTTTGCCCGATGTAAGTTCTACCGAGCCTAAAACACTGCTGACCTCGCTCAGCGAAACATCAGAGGTTCCGTCAATATCCTGTACAATATCCCCGTTGGAATCCTCGATGGATAAAAGCTCCGCATCTGCATCCACCGATTCCACCGGAATGGTGTACACATTACTTTCTTTTTCCTGACCCCATGTATTGTAAACGCTTAACGGCTTAATGACAAGCTTAATATCGGAACCAAGATAATCCGCATTATACGCCAGTGCCGGAATCGTTTCTCCGACGTTAAATCTTCCCGTTTCTACTGTGTTGCTGCCGACAATGTATTTATATAAGCCGGCATAAGGCAGCCTGCTGGCTACGGCAACATTGACCGTCATTGGGCTGTCGGCTGTCAAACCGCCAATCGTAATTGCGTCAATTACCGCGTCCTCCTGCACCTCTTTTACGGTGAAATCCGTAAAATCAAAAGAACCGGAGGTCAAATAATTTCCGTTTTCATCTGTCATTGTAATACCTACCGGCTGTTCTGCCGCAGCGGACGGAGTTACGCCGGAAGCGGTGATTTTGCTCCAGCCTTTTCTTGTAACTGCCGTCTGCGCCGGAATAATGCTGTTTCCGACTACAAAGGCAAAGTTTCCTGCGGTTTCGGTTTTCACCCATGCGGAAAAGTTATAAGCTTTACTGCTGTCTAATGTGCAGTTCTGATATACATAATCACTATCCTCATTGGAAAGATCAAAGCTCCCCCACGCCTTACTGTTATCATAAGTCACATCCGGTACATACGTTTTATTTTCCACATTGGTTTTTGCGCTGAAGCCTGCATTATGCGTCCAGCCGCTTGTTTCGGCAACACCGCTGTTATAATGCGGATCGTCACAGCTTCTGGGGTTCTTGCCGCTCCAGTCATTATAGACCATCATATTGATGAAATGCGGATTGCTGATCAGATTATCGGACGCTTCTTTTATGCTGACATCCGCCACATAAAATGTTGAATTGATGGTTGCGGATTCATCCTGATTAATCTCCGTTGATGCGTCAGCATTGTAACGCAGCACAAACTGACCGTCCAGTGAACTGATTGTATTGCTGAGAATAAATTTAATATTCGTCCATTCTCCCTTTCTCGCATAGGTCACACCTGCCTGCACCCAATTCTGTCCGTAATAGTACCAATTCAGAACATTATTCGTTCCTGCGCTGAACCAGAACGGGATGAATTTACAGTATTCACTGCTATACTCCGAATTATTTTCCGTCGTTTCACCCTTAACCCACATGGAGATTTCATAGGATTTTCCCGATTGCATCGCCATGCGCTGTTCAAACGGCAAGACCGCGCCGACCGTCTGATGTCCGGCAATTTTTCTTACCGTACTGACATTCGGAAAATCACCGGACGCAACCAAATCGGCAACCCCCTCCGCCTGTGCGTCAAAGCTGACAATCTGCGGATCAAGCGTTTGATTCCAATTCCAGTACTTTCCGTTATTATCAAAATGCGGATTTAATCCACCGTCAACGGCTGTCAGTGATAGTTCATCCAGATAATAGCTTGCCGCCTGATTCGCATTTCCCACACGGAAAATCAAACCATACCGGTCGTAAAAAGAATCCGCTTCCGCAAAGCCATAGTCAAAGCTTGATGCCGCCGCTTGCTGATCAGCTGTCAGACACGGCTGAAAATATACATCAATTTTATACCAGTCATCCGCACTGAGCTTAACCGTTCCCAGAGTCGTATTGATGGTGTTTCCGGTTTCCGAAGAACCCAGCACATTCCAGTTCCAGCTCCATTTATCCCAGCTGTCCGAATTGGTTAAAACGATTCCCAGTGTCGTATCACCGCTGTGTTCCGACGCCAGCTTCACAGCGCCGGTCAAATGATACCATTGATTTCTTCTTAATTTTAAAACCGGTCTGCGTTCGGATTGCTCATTCGCCCGATTCTGCGTTACCTTTAAGCTTCCCCAACTATTGTTATAGGTATTTGCCGGGTTGGTGTTTAATTCATACTTAAAATCTTTCGAAGAATCCCAAGACCCATCATCCGATAACATGCCCGTAACGTCAGAAGCCAGATCAAAACTGCCGTACCGAATCAGATTTCCTGAAATATCGTCCGCGGTTGCTCCGGCAGAAACCGCAGCCGAAGCCGGTATGGCAAACGTTGCCGCAATACCGATTGCACTGATTAGAGAAATCACCTTTTTAAACATCTTTACACCCTTTCCTTTCTTTGCCAAACGCACCATTCCCAAGACGTGAAGAAAATCCCTTATTTTTAAAGCTTCAAAATTTTTTCCCGTCTTCGTTATCATAATATTTTTTATAAGTGTCCTCGCTTAAATTGTACTGTTTTTTATAAAAGCCCTGCCAACCTTATCAACAAGGCAGCCGCTTCTTGCAGGCTTACAGCGTCCGATGGTCTGAACATCGCATTGTTATCGCCCAAATAGATTTTTGCGCCCAAAGCTTTTTCAACATAGGGAATCGCCCAAGCCTTGATCTGACCGGCATCTGCAAATACAGAGCTGTCCTGTTTTTCCGGAATAATGCCCCGATATTCCAAAGCATTCACCAATATAGCCGCCGCTTCTTCCCGTGTAATATCGCTGTCGCAATCAAATTGCCCGTTTTGCATCAGATTTTTATCTACAATTCCTTTGCTCATTGCATTCAGAACAAAATTTTTATAGATACTATCCGACACAAATGCAGCGTCCATACCGCTCACGTCCGCCTCGGTTTTCAATGCTCTCAGAACAAACGCGGTAAATTCTCCTTTTGTCACGCCCTTATGATCGGAAATTGCCCGAAGCTCTTCCTCGGAAATATATCCCCGATCAATGACCTGATCCAAATCGGAAACCGCCGCTTGAATCGGCGCTGAAACCTTGCCGGAGGATTCATCCAATACCATCTTTCCGTCATAGCAAATAACGCCGAAATATCCCTTTTCCTGAATTGCATTTTCGGTGGTATCCAGATAATTGATCACCTGCATGCCATTGATTACCACAATAATTCTTACGCCGTTTTCTTCTGTCAGCGCACCGATTTTGATGTTATTTCTTTCGCGGAATCTGTAATATGTATTCTGAATCGCCTCGCCGGCAATCGCGTCATATCCCGAAAGCGTTCCGTAATACAGGTATCTTTGCGAATCCTTGAACATCTGCAATTCAACGCAATCGGGCTTTAAGCCGATAAAATATGCCGTATTTCCCGAAAGAGGATTCACATCAAAGCTCTTTGCGCGCAGCAAAATCGTGGGCCATCCGTCATCTGCTTCAATCGTGAAATCAAAGTCCAGAATCTCGTTTCCGTATTTTCTGCCGCTATAAAGCGCATAACCGCCGTTCGTCTGGAATGCGATGCTTTTATCTCCTCGTTTTTCTTTTCCCCATTCAACATTCCACGCCGAAAGATTATTGAAAATCTCGCCGATTTTGACGGTATTGTACTGCGATAAATCCAGAATATTCGTACTTTTTGAAACAATCTTTTTGGTAAAGTGCTTTGTCTTTCCCATATACTCCGTTTCAACAATCAAATTTGCTTCGCCGCTGCCTGTGATAGCCGCCTTTCCGTTTTCGTCTATCGTGAATACTGCCGGGTTATCGGTTTGGTAGGTAACGACCGGAGAGGAAATTGTTTTTCCGAGCGTTGTTTTTGCCGACACCTTGAAATTCGGACGATCACCAACAACAAACTCGCTGTCTTTATTTTCATACAGTACTTCGCTGATCTCATCGCCGACATAGACCGTAATATTCTTTTTGACTTCAAAGCCATCCTTTTCCGCTGCAATACACAATGTCGCTTTCCCGATACCTACACCGTAAACAGTATCCTTTTCCACTCTTACAATATCGGGATGATCAGAAGTCACCGACACCGCCACATCTTGAAATTCCTGACAATAATCATTAAAAACGCGATAGGATATTTTGCTGTTTTCTCCCGGTGCAAGATTAATCTCCGAATTTGTTTCAATAAAAGAAACTGCATCGCGCGGAACAATCCCGTTTAATCGCCGCGAGTATTCCGCCTCCAAACCGGCATTTCGAATCACCGCCAGCGCCTCATCATTCCAGTTTCGATCCGGAACATAATGCGTATTTTCGATGCTGCATTCTGTCCCTTGAACATACGCCTCCTGCGTGGTCGTATAGGTGTTATTGACTTTCACATGATAGATGGTCGGCTGATGAATATGAACAAATCTGACCTTTGTGCCATATCCGCCGATAGAATCCTCATCAATGTCAATAACGTTTGTATCAAAATCCCAGTATGTCGAACCCTCATCCGGATAAAGCGCCATCCCGAGCTTTCCGATGTCCTTGATATAATTTTCACTGCATTGGTTCATCTGACTTAAGCTGCCGCCCGTTGCCCCAAGCATATAGATTCCGCCGCCATCAACCATGCTTCCGATACCGATATTGTGTATGTAGTTATATTTTATGGAAATATCCCGAATCGTTGTTCCCTGCGTATCATTCGCATAACCGCTGTTGGACGCCCATGTTGCCCATCCCCATCCCAATGAGATAGCGCTATAGGGCGTATATGATATTTCGTTATGCTGAATTTTTGTATCGTTGATATACCCCAGGAAAAGCGCGCACGAACCCTCATAAATCCTGCTGACATCGGTAATCAGATTGTTCATGATGTGGTTGCCCATGGTATAATATTTCTTATCGTTCGGTGCACTGAAAAAGGAAGATTCGTTCACTTCGCCGACTGAAATTCCGCTCGCATAGGTATCATGAACATAATTTCCCGTAATCGGAGAATTTTGAACGGCATTGGAATATTTTAACCCTGCACCGCCGGAAAGTGAAAATTCACATCGGTCAAATCCACAGTTCTCGGCATATTGTACATTGACAATGCCCGGATTGGTAAACTCTCCGGTTGTAAAATTATCCGAAAACCAGCGCATCGGAATATTTGCCTGCCGATCGTAAATTCCTCTGGTTCTCGAAACGAATTTCCAATCGGAATGTTGAAAGCTGATATTCTCAAACACGATTCCATCAACCTTATGATCCGCGTCACTTCCCTGAATTTCAATCACCGATTCCAGTTTCGGCAAAACAGCGTCTGCCGTTTCCATGCTTTCCCCATCTCGCGGAATATAGTAGATCGTATCCGTACTTTTATCAATATAAAATTCACCCGGCTGATCCAAAAGCTCATATGCATTTTCAAAATAAAACGGATTCGTTTTAATCATCGTCGCAAACTGAAAGGAATTAATGGTAGCAAACAATCCGTTCGGCGTAATATATGCCACATCCCCGTCCCGAACAATACTGTCCACGAATACTCTCGGTGTTGCCCATAAATTGGAATACACCAATTCAATTTCCGTCTTATTTTTCCAGTCCGCCAGTTCTGTATAGGTTGTGACATAGCCGCCTTTATCCCGCGTAAAGCTCATTTGGTCGTTTAACCACCAATCCTCACTCCGCGCGCGTACCGCACACTCGCCATTGACAAAAAATGCTCTTGCGTCAATTCCCTTTGCGCAGGCGGAATAAATATTTTTTTCCGGATCACTGAGCTTCCATCCGGTTATTTTCTCGCCGCCGCTGATGACAGGCGCGGTCTGCCCTTCTCCCCGGTAAATAATTTTATGCCCGTTGGTCGCCGAATCCCTTTGCGTAAAGGTGATTGTTTCCGGAACGCTGTACTCTCCGCTTTTGATATGAACAATAATATCTTCTTTCATATCGGAGTTGATCGTCCTGATATATTCTTTCGCCGCCTCCAAAGAACGAAATGTCGTTCCGCTGCCGCTTGCACCGCTGTCAATATAGAGATCCTGCGCATTTGCCGATACATTCATCATCGCACCGGAAAACATGAGCAAAAGTAAAAATACTATTTTTTTCATCGACCGCAAATCCTTTCGCTATTTTTTCTGTTTCCACGCATTAATCTGCTCCTGGAGATTATCCAAAATCTTCTGAACCCCTGCCGCTTCCAATTTATTCAGCATTTCCGTCAATTTCGCATCCGTATCGCCAAAGCCGTTATTAAAATCACTCATATACTCATCAATAACCGACTTGCAGTTATTGATCTCCAAAGAGATATCCGTTGTCTTTGGGGTAAACGCAATCAATCTTGAAACCTTCGCTTCATTATTCATCTTCTGCGTATCCTCCCAAACCGTACTCTCCTGACCGTCAAGAAGATAGGTATTATAGACGTTTCCGAACACCCACTCATAATTGGTATATTCCTGATCTAACTCTTTCTTGATGTGCTTGTCGTCCACCTTGACATAATTTTTACCCTCGATTCCGAAAGTCAGCATATTGATTAATTCAGAGGTGGTATTGACATATTCCAGCAGCTTCAAAGCTTCTTCCTGATGCTTGGATGTCGCGCTGATCGCATTCATCGTCGCCGTTACGCCGCTTCGTGTCAGATATGCGTCGGAAAGCGGCTGCGCCACCATATCACATTCCTTAGATACCGCAAGCGCCTCTGTCAGACCCGGCTTATAGGTCATAATCTCAAACGGCAGCAGCTCCGGATTGAACTTACTCCCCGGAACGGTATTCTGAACGCCTTTTACGGTATATCCTTTTTCCGTCCATTCTTTTCTGGTTTTTATCAGATTCTTAAAATCTTCGGTTGCATACTGGTTGTAGACCTGAATATCATTTTCATCGCCCTCAAGCTGAACCGCTCCCGGTATTCCCGAACCTAAAATTTCTTCAAAGCCCATGCTGTATGTAAGATCGTTCCAGCTAAAGGATACGGTTGCTTTTTCCGGATGATCCTTTGCAAATTCAGACATGAATCCGGTAAAATCCTGATATTTTTTTGCGTCTTGAATGGTTGAGCCGTATTTATCATAATATTCTTTCGGAATTACCGCACAGCTCGATCGCGCCATAATCTGCTGACTCGGCACGCCGTATATTTTTCCGTCTACCCGTGCGCCGTCCCAAATCTGCTGCGGAAGTACCTCTTTTAATTTCGGCGTGCTATCCAGCAAATCATCAATCGGCACAAACGCGCCGTTTGCTACATTTTGCACATAATCATTGAGCCAGTTCGACGTCCAGCATATGTCAAATTCCTCGCCGCTTGAAATAATCAGCTTCATTTTTTCGCCGTATGCTCCTGTTTCCAGCGGAATAAAATCCACTGTATACCCTAAATCGCGTTTTACCAGATCGCTGGCAGCCTTATAGATTTCATCGCTCCCCTGCATGCCCGGAGTCCCGATAAAATACCATTTCAGATTGACCGCCTCCTGCTTTTTTTCTTGTCCGCAGCCGGCAAACATTGTCACACCCATGGCAGCTGCAAGAAGCATACTGACCATTCTCTTTCCCATTTTTTTTGACATTTTTTTCATCCCTTTCCGTGCCAACGGCACAAACCTTACTTTTTATCCTTTTACGGCGCCTACCGTAATTCCCTTAACAAAGTACCGCTGAAATATTAAAAATACAAAAATCATCGGTCCCGCCGCAACAACGCAGGTTGCCATACGCAGCGACTCGCTCGGCGCTGTATCGGTAATCACCACGCCCGACCGCGAAGCCGTCTGCAAAAAATCCAGACGCTGCATGATGCATTGCAATAAATATTGCAGCGTATATAATGACGGATTCGTGAAATAGAGCATGGCATTGTACCAGTCATTCCAGTAGGTTAATACAATAAAGACACCCACCGTTGCGACGCCGCTCCTCGCAATCGGTAAAACCACTCTGAAAAATGCACTGTATTCGTTCGCACCGTCAATCTTTGCCGCTTCAATGATTTCAAACGGTACGGATTTAAAGAACGATTTCAACAAGAAAATGTTCCACTGTCCGATACATAGCGGTAAAATAATCGCCCACACCGTATTGGATAAATTCAGATACTTGCTGATGAGCATATACGTCGGCACCAATCCACCCGAAAACAGCATGGTAAAATAAATAAAAAATGAAAGTCCCGACGACAGCTTGAAATCGCGTCTGGATATGGCATAAGCGAACATCGAACCGATAAACAGACTTAATACCGTGCCTACGACCGTTATGAAAATCGTCATTTTATACGATTGCAGAATCGTGCCGGGGGTTTTGAAAAGCACCCGATACGCTTCCGCGCTGAATACCTTCGGTATGATACTATAGCCAAATTGCAAAATGCTGTCCTCCGAAGAAAGTGATACCGAAATTACCACTAAAAATGGAACGATACATAACAGCACAAATATTCCCACAAAAATATAACTGAAAATCTCAATCTTTGAATCTTTTTTCATTCTCCATCCATCCTTTCCGTATTTACTGAATTACAAAATACCGCTGCCCTCTTCAACCCGATTTGCCACAGCGTTGCTGATTGATACCAGAACCAGTCCGATCACCGATTGACACAAACCGACCGCAGAAGAAATTCCGGCATTTCCTGTCACGCGAAAGGTTCTGTAAATGTAAGTATCCACAACATCAGTTACATTGATTAATGAGCCTGAATTTAACGGAAGCTGATAGAATAAGCCGAAATCCGCTCTGAAAATACTCCCGATAGCTAACAGAATCAACGTAATCATAACCGGCTTCAGCAGCGGCAATGTGATATACTGTATCTTTTTCACGCTCGTACACCCGTCAATTTCTGCTGATTCATAAAGGCTCGCGTCTATTCCCAGGATTGCGGAATAATAGATCAGTGAATTATATCCCGCGCCTTTCCATACGTTAAAAAATATCAGAATCACCGGCCAATACTTCGGCGTGTTATACCACGAAATCGGCTCTATGCCCATTTTCCGCAGTACGACATTGAAAATACCGTTATTATAATTCAAAAATGTCAGCGCCATAAACGAAACAATGACCCATGACAAGAAATACGGAAGAAACATCGCACTTTGGTAAAATCTAAGCAATCCTTTCTTTGTCATATAAGAAAGCGCAATTGCAAAGGAAACCGAGAAAAACGTATTTAAAATAATAAATGCCGTATTATACAACAGCGTGTTTCTTACCACTCTCCAGCAATCGGACGATTGAAAGAAAAATGCAAAGTTTTTAAATCCCACCCAGGCGCTTCCTAAAATCCCCTGGTTAATTTTAAAATCCTTGAATGCTATGACAACGCCGAACATCGGTATGTAGCAAAAAATAATCAGCGCCACTATGATCGGAATTGACATCACAAAAAGCTGTATCTGATCAATCGAAATCTTTTTTCTTTTCTGCACGGTTTTATGATTTGAAAGTTCACGTTTCATTTATCCTGATCTCCTTAAGCTGTTTCGGCTGATTGTAAAATTCATTTCAAAATCGTCTTTTACAATCCCCCGCCCAAACTATTTTATAAATTCAGTTTAGCATCAGCATCCTCAAAAATCAATAACGCGATTTTCAGATCATATAAAAATATCCGTTTTTCTTGATAAAAAACGGATATTTTCATATTACGATATTTTTCTGTATTCATTCGGCGTCATTCCGAACTTCTTTTTAAAGCTATATATAAAATGACTTCCTCCCGAGTAGCCGACCATCCCGGCAATTTTATTGACACTGTAGCTTGTGGTTGTCAAAAGCTCTTTGGATTTTTCAAGTCTGTAATCTGTGATATAAGTTGAAATTGTTTTTGATGTTTGCTTCTTGAACAGCGAATCCGCATAGTTGGCATTGATATTTAACTGCTCCGCAACCGCGTTTCGGCTGAACGTAATATCACCGTACTGTTCTTCAACAATCTTTTCCACCCGCGTCACAATGCCATCACTCTTCATTCCTTTTATATCCATCACATTCTCCGATATATAACTGAAAATTGTTCTAAAAATCACAATAATCTCATCCAGAGTTTCCGCACTCATAATATCATTAAAAATATCACTGTATATATCGGTCAGCTTTGTATTATAATCGGTCATTTTCAAAACCAGCTGCTGTATCTGAAACGCAAACTGCAAAAGCTCACATTTCAGATAAATCGGATTGGAATTTCCCAAAAGCTGTATCATTTTATCAAACATGACAGACATATTATCATAGGAACCGGTTTTTAAAACATTCGCAAACTGAATACGGTATTCCAGTGTGTCATTAAACTTATCGTCTGAATGTCGCTGCATATAGTCTACCGTAAGAATACAACCCAATCCCTCATAAAAACTATACTCTTTCAGTTTGGAAAGCGTTTTATAAATTTCCGAAATTCCTAAAATATTATCGGCTTCATTTCCGATAAACGCGCTGATGGTAATCTCCATCTTATCACGGAACAGCTTTTGCGTTTCGGCGGTAAGCTCCTTGATTTTCTCCTCATTGCAATTCCCTGTGTTATACAGAATGATTACTTCGCTGTCGTCCATCACATTCAAATCACACTTGGTAATCGAATTCAAAAGCTCCTCCATAACGTTCATGACAGAAAAACGGATACTCTCCCGATACTTTACCGGCATCCCCTGAATAATATGCTGAAAATGATCAATTCGCATCAAGACCATATTCACTTTTTCGTCCTTGTCAATATTAAAGTCGATGTTCGAAGCAGCCTCCCTCAGCTGCTCATCGGTCATAAACAGCAAGCCGCGCAAAAAATCACTCTTTTTTTCTTTATTGATATTGGTTTCATTCGACTGAATCTTAAATTTCATATTGTCAATATTTTTATATATCCGATATAAAAATACATGAATCTTTCTTCCGTAAGTCACCAAAACATAGGAGATGACCAGTAAAAATGTAATCAATATCAAAATCCAGGGCAACACCTTATTTAAAATTCTTTCCATTAAAACAGAAGTATATTCCGCATTGATAAATATAAAATCGGATGTTTTTTTATAAGCGGCAATGACCCTTTTCTCACCCAGCTTTGTCTTTAAGATATTTTCTGTCTTATTATCGTCAAAAATATCCTTGATACATTTTTCATCCGATAAATCCGCCCCTGCCGAAAAGAAATTTCCTGCAAAGCACCGCTTATCCAGATCCGCAACGACCAGATTGTTCCCCTCGCGGAAGAAAGAATTAACAACATTACAATAATAATCAATGGCAATCGCATCCCCTCTGCCGTTGGAGGGATACACAATCACAGTATAGACATTGTTTCGATTTTTCTGTTTCTGTCTTAAAATAAAAGTTTTCTTCTGTCTGATATAGGAAATCAGCTCCGGATCAGCCGAAAATTCTTCGGCATCCCACGGAAGATTATATTCACTTGAGTAAAATAACTGTTCATCGGCATCATAAAAGCAAATTGATTCCGCATAAATATTAAAATTCTTATACTGCCGCAATCTTCGCACCGCATTTGTTTTGTCCTCTTTCGTTGCGCTGACTCCCTCGGATATTTTCCTGATATCCGCGTCCATATACGTTGACATGGCAATATTTTTCGACTCCAGATAAAAAGTATCAAACACCTTTTCAAAGCTTTCCATCTCGCTTTCCAGATAGCTGCTATAAATATTCTCCACGCTGTCCTTGTAGATCATATACATAAAAAGAAAAACAAAAACGCATATAAAGCAGATCACGATCGCTATAGGCTTAAACACATTTTTATATGTATTCAGAATATGATTCTCATGAGTTTCATCATAATACCGGTTGTTCACAAAAAAACCTCTTTTCATAGACTTCGATTATGACACTCCCTTTAATTTACTAATCGTCAAAATGACATATGTTTTGTACTGGGTAAGTTTTATTTTAGCAAAAAAAAATATACCTGTCAATATCGAATTATTCGGGTGATTATAAGTTTTTCAGATTTTTGAAATATACCGCGGTGCCGATTAAGGCTGCCGATAAAAATAAAACCTTCTCCCTATTCATTTACACTTTGTCACACTGACATATTGACTTCATTATCCTGCTAATATATTTATCTATCGCAAAAATACCATACTCGATTTGTAAAATAACGATTAAATATGACATATCTGCTGTTTTGAGAAATCTATGTCAGTATGATATAGATTCCTCTGTATTGACATTCGATAAAGTTTATGTTATAATTAATTATATTTAAAATTCAAAAATATGTCTGATAAACACAAGCAACCAAATAAATCTTATAAAATATTAAACAAGGACAAACACATGCTGAACTATGAGATCATAAAAAGAGATGAGTTTTATGTTAATAATGGATGTCATCCGAAAAACAGTATTATAATAGTCTTATCCGGAAGTTTCAAATGTACTATATCAGAAAAAAAATATATTGTTGAAGAAAACGATATCTTTGTTTTTAATAAAAACTCGGCTTTTTCAAGAAAGGTTATCATACCGATCGAATGTATCTATCTGCAATTTGATATTTTTCCGATACCGTTAGCTGATGGCTTAATCAGTATTGATGATGGCATGCGATTGAAAAGTTCTGTTCAGTATCTCAAAAATTCAATAAAAAGTTCAAACGATTATCTGATTCACCATTTTATTGAAGATATTTTCATCATAATTAACCAGCACAATACAAATGATATTGTTTCTGAATGTATCAATTATTTTAATGCTAATTTGGAAAAAGCACTGAATCTTGATATGCTCGCCGAAAAATTCCACATATCAAAACAATGGCTTATTTCTCAGTTTAAAAAGTACACAAATAATACCCCCATGGAATATCTGAATGTCTTGCGTATTCAGCATGGGAAAAGACTTCTTACAAACAGCAATTTTACGGTTAGCGAGATCGCTGAACAATGCGGCTTTGAAAATGTGCATTATTTCAGCAACAGCTTTAAAAAGCGGACGAACGTATCCCCTATCCAATACCGAAAAGACTTTAAATTATAGCAAGAAAGGTGCTGACATATGCGTCCAACAGGATTAAGCATACGTCAGCACCCACAGACATTTTTTAAGCCGATTCCCTCTCCGAGTTAAAGCGATAGTATTGCTTCAGCTATTGCTCTCATATCGGCTCGGCGTTACCCCTTTGAGCTTTTTAAAGGTTCGGATAAATACGTTGGAATTGACATAGCCGACTTTTTCCGCGATTTCACTCACGCTTTTCCCCTCCGCAAGCAATTCCACCGCTTTATCAATTCTCTTTTTGTGAATTGTATTCAGAATACTATCCCCCATGTGCTGCTTGAAAATTTTTGACACATAGGCTCTGGACATTCCCAACATGCTTGCAATAGCAAATACATTAATATTATTGTCCATGTAACAGCTGTCGATATACTGATTGATTTTTTCAACAAGCTCCTCATATTTGTCAACCTTATTTTGATTGACTTCGTCACATATATTAACCGTAAGCTCCTCAAAAAATGCCCTCGTCTGCTCGATTCGCTTAAAGCCAAATACCGTCACGGTCAGGTTCTGTTGATTCAGTGTTGTATTTTCGCTGATAATTTCTTCATAAATTCCCGAAAGCTCCATTAAAAAGCACTTAATCATTTCCATCGACAAGCTTCTGCAATCAATATTTTCATCGTACAATTCATTCAAAACATCAATTGCACCGTTGGTATTTCCGGAGGAAATATTAACGGAAAGCTGCTGCCGCTGATAAGGAGTAATCTCATACCGATCATTCCGATCACTGTAGTCTTTCGCAAGAATTACACGGCTTCTTTTCAGGACAAACGCATAGGATAAGCCCCCCACCGCCGCAAAATACGATTGTGAAATTGCCTGGTACGAATGGATGGTCGGGCCTACGAAAACAACACATCGAATCATGAAATTTTCCGCCGCACTTTCGGCAAAATTTTTCACAATTCCCACAATTCCGCGTTCAAAAGAAACGGCATTTTCACCCTTGTTTCCTACCAGAAAAACAATCTGATTCCGGATCGGGACGCTGATCACCGCACTGTTGGACTCCAACAGCTCCGATAATACATTTTTCACAATGAAAAATGCGTCCTGCTCCGTTTCGCTGCGCACAGAACGAATAATAAATCCTTCTATGACAATATTAATCACAATCGGAATGACTAATACCAGAATATGGGATAAAATATATCCGACATCACTCCGCGATTTGTAATCAGGCTGCGTAACTTCTTCAGCACAAGGCTCCCTCCTTCATCAATCACGCATTTCTTTTATTTTCCGTATGCTCCGATATTCGGCGCTTGGGAATCCGATACCCGATTCCCCCAAAAATCATAGCCGCCGTTATTCTCAACCACACATCCGGCACCGATTGCCGGAGATTCGGCTTGCAGCTTATAGCCATCCAGTGTCGTCCGTCCGACCGCACCGCTTCCTGCCGCTGTCAGCATCGGATCCTGACAAATGGCATGGGTATCATACTGGCTTAATTTTGCCGTTGCGTTATTTCCATAATAAATATTATTGCTGATCGCAAGATCCGACGGCCGCCTCATATTATTATAGATTGCACTGCCCGATGGGTTTGTTAAATAAAAAATATTATTCATAATCGACATCTTTTCGACCGTACAAGTAATATTCAGCATTTTATGCGCCGTTGTGACTTCGGAATAAATCGTATTGTTGTAAAATTCCGCAGTCATTTTCTTCAATTCTTCCGATGAAGCCGGCATTGCAACCGCAACCGTCTGATTCTTATCGTTTTGGCTGATATTGTATCGCACGGTTGCACCATAGGTATGATGATTCACCAGCAATACAAATCCGCCCTCGTTATCATGGCTGTAATTGTATTGCAGCTTAACGTTATCACAATCGCCGTCAATATCATATCCGAATCCGTCATAGGTTGTTCTGGATAAATAAGATTCGTTTTCGGCAATGACGGTTCCGGTAGAATGAAGCGCAAAAATGCCGACATTTGCCCGGCTCATACCATCCTGATAGCTCATTAAATTCGTTTCATAAACCGTATTCCCGGTGACAGTTCCGTTATAATCACCGCATACAATGATTCCGTCACCCTTAACATCGTGTACAATATTATTGCTGATTTTGAGCTGCTGGGTCATTCCGGCAACATCCTTATCGTAGCTTGTATAAAAATTTGAGAATGTGGCAATTCCCGTTCTGGCTACATTATACACCTCGCAGCCGGTAATTGTCAACCCCACAAATCTCGTTGCCACCTCGCCCCGTGCCGAAACAAGGATTCCGCCGTTCCAGTGATTGTCCAAATCCGACATTGTTGCCATATAGTATCCGTTGACATCATGAACCGTTAAACCGTTCAGTTCAATCCCGTTCAATGCGCCGGCATTATAGCCGCATACATAGATGCCATATCGCCATGCTTCTTCGCCTTGATTGGTTATTTCCAGATTGCTGATTTTAATATACTGCTGATTATACAAAAACACCGCTGCATTTTCACCGTTTCCGTTAATGCAGGGCTTTGCTCCCTCTCCGTATTTGCCCACACTGATTAAGCTGTTCTTTGTTCCCGAACCTCGTACCCAAAGACAGCCGTTCCATATTCCGCCTGCCTGAAAAAGAATTTCATCGCCCGGCTCAAAAACCTGCTGATTGACCTTTTCAACGGTGCGCCATGCGCTGCTTTCGGAAAGTCCGCTTGCCGCATCGTTTCCGCTGTTTGAAACATAATAAGTTGCCGCGTCCGCCGCGGTTGCTGCAAGGATTGTCATGCAAAAAAGCATCAAAGTAAAAATTAATTTATTTTTCATCATTATGACCGTTCGCTCCCTTCACAAAAATTCAAACTGCAAAAATTATATTTTTGAAAAGTCTAAACTTTCGTATTTTTTTGTGAATTTTATTTCGGCTTGCTCGGTAAGCGTTTGAATATATTCGTTATACAATTGATCGATGTACATCGTTTCCACGTTACTTTGCACTTCGTCATATTCCTTATATCCGCCTGCCGTAAACGAATCCACTTTCGCAAAATATACGCTTGTTCCGTTTTCCAGCAGCCCGATGATGTTATCGGCGGCTGACGAAAGCGATTCCATTAACCCCGGATATTCAAAATCATAAAATCTCGCCGCCGATTGATCATCAAGCGCCAACGGTTGTATAACCGCGCCTGCTTGCTCCGCTTCCGCCGTTATATCCTCTCCCGACTGCGCCTTTTTCATCAGTTTCTCCGCTTGTGCTTTTTGATCGTTTTTAAACATATAGAGCGTCAAGCTGCCCGTAGGATTTTTCATATAATACCGATCCCTGATCTGTTCGTAATATTCTTTCAAAGTCTGATCGTCATAGCTTTGTTCGGATTTCCACTGCTCCTTGATCGCAAGAATCATTTTCGCCGCTTCATCATGATAATAGCTTTCCGGCGTATATTCCGTCACGCCGTAAACGACCTCATTATTTTTCTTTTTATTTTTCCGGTTATTATTTTCCGTTTCTAATCTTTTCAGAAAATCAGAATAATTGCAGGACGATAAAATCCCATACTCCATCGCCATTTTTTGCTGAATTTTTATCGGAACAAGCTCCTCCAGAACTTTTTCCGACAGCATCTGCGCCGGTGTATTTCCGTCATAGCTGCTCTGCCAGAATCCCTCTCCGTATTCGGCATGATAGTTGTCGTTAAAATACTTTACGACTTCTGCCTTTTTTCTGGACGCGAGCATCATAAATTCCGCGGCTTCAACGCTTTCGCCGTTGATATACGCAACAATCTCCGCATCTCCTTTTCCGCAGGAGCATAGCGCAAAAATCAGGATTATCGCCGCAATCATTCTGAATTTTCTCATGAATACCCTCCTATTGGTATACTCGTACATTTTCGGTAATGTGAATTTCTCCGTTGTCCCAAACAACCTTTTTCCCCATCTCTCCGCAAAGGTCGCGCAAGGGCACATACATAATATTGTTGATAATCACCGGCTTCTCACTCCACTGCTTTTTCCGGTTCCCTACCGTATAGAACGCATCGCCGGCAACAAAGCTGATTGTATCGCCTGCACTGTCAATGACGGTGCTGCTGTCATCATAATTCCAGATAATTTCAGCGTCCAGTGCAGAACATAATGCTCTGACCGGAATCATTGAAATATTGTTGACTACAATCGGCACTGCTTTTTCATCTCTCTCATCAATAACCACTTCTTCTCCATGAAGCTTTATTTTATTCTCGCCGATTTTCAGATGAATCTCCTGATCCTTTGCCATCCGCAGCGCATCCGCATCGGCATAGGATACCCCTTTACCGCCGTAAGCGCCGATATTGGGAGCTTCAGTTTCGGAAATCGGATTTCCAAAATAATCACGCCCTCCGTTATCCGCTACCACAACACCGGAATTTAACGCCGGAGAATCCTCAAAAAGCCGATACCCCGAAACACTGTCCAAACCGGTCTTGCCGCTTCCTGCCGCAACAAACAGCGGATTCTTGCCTATAATCGCCGATTCTTCGTCGATCGTCAGTGTTTTCTTGGAATTGCCGAAATAATATAAATTATTGCTGCGCTTTACATTGAGCGGATAAGTGCATGGGATTTCCGAAATCTCATCCGATTCCGCATAGAAAATATTATTATAAACCTCCATATACCGCGGAAGCCCCAGCATCAGAATATATTTTAGTCCCCATTCCTTCGAATACATGGTGTTGTTATAAATTTTTCCCGTAATGTTCCAAAGCGACGAGGGCGACTGCGGAAAATGCGCACTGGCGATGAACCACTGATGATCGTTCTGGCTGATATTATAGCGCACAATAAAATCTTCATTCCGATAATTTACCAAAAGCATAAATCCGCCATCGTTGTCATGGCTATAGTTATATTCCATGGTAATATTTTTATTGTCCCCGTCAATATCAAATCCGCAGCCGTCATGCGTTGTATGCCAGAGATAGGATTCATTGAAACGGAAAGTCAGATTTTGGGAATGCATGCCCCAGATTCCGACATTTGCGGAGGGGCTGCCGTTCAGACTCATCATATTGGTATCATAAGCAACATTATGTTCAATGATACCGCCATCCACTCCCATCACAATAATTCCATCGCCCCAAATATCGTGAAGCGTGTTATTTTGTATCGTGACATTGCGCGAATACCCGTTTTCCGCCAAAGCAAGCGGAGAATTCCAGTTTGACGCAACCGTCAGTCCGGTACGTCTGACACTGTAAATCTCGCAGTCCTCAATCAGAACACCGTCAATATAAGTGTCGTTCTTTTTAGTCACTTCCGCTCTTACACTGATTCCTGCATGCCAATGCGAGTCATTCATTTGCTTGACCGCGCTGTTGGTGATTCCGCCCATTACATCATGAACGGTAACATTTTGAATGGTGATTCCATACCCGATCATATCTTCAAAATATACCGAAAGACCCGAACGCCATGCGGCTTCTTCCGCCATGTTCGTCACCTCAATATCCCGTATCGTCCAATAGCTTTGATTAAACAGCGAAACCGCGCCGCCGTAGTAAAGTCCCTCGACTCCCCCGGCGTTAATCAACGGCTTTGCCCCCTCGCCGTAGCTTCCGAGCGTAATCGGCAAATCCTTTGCACCTGCACCTTTGGGTGTCAGTGCCTCATTCCAGATTCCGCCGCACTCCAAAAGCAGCTCATCTCCCGGTTCAAGGACTACGGAAGAAGCCTTTTTCAGGCTTCTCCACGCTTTTTCCTCACTCATTCCATTATTGCTGTCATCACCGCTGTTTGAAACATAATAGGTTGCGGCATGGCAGGTAATCATCATGCTGAACAGCATGATCGCCGTAAGGGACACTAAATACATTAATTTCTTCATACCGCTCTCCTTAATCCACATAGACAATGACCTCTCTGGTGTTCCCGTGACAGGTTCTGATCGCAATTTCTCTGCCGCTGATTAAATCTGCCGTTGTACCGGTCGTCAGCGTTTTTAAGGCCTGGGAATACACATAAACTCTCTGTGGAGTTCCGATAACGCTTTGATGAATCCCATCGGTAATCCGAAGCGCTTTTCCCATACTGTCCACCTTAGCATAGCAGCAGCTGATATTATCAAACACAAAATTCCAGCTTGATAAATCATTGTATTGATCGGATGCCTCCTGCATACGCGTAGTGTATTTTAAATCCGAAATCTCGCCATTGGGATTAAAATACGTCATAAACGTGTCCCCGGCTTCAATGTCGTTTGTATAACCATAGCCTTGCTTTACTGCGTCCAGATCAACATCCTCTGCAATCGGATAGCTTGTAAGCACACCGCTTTCATATCCGTTCAGCATATTCACTGTCTGGTTATCCTCGTCGATTTCCTCCGTAATGCTTTTTACAACGAATAAAGGCGACTCATTTCCGTTTTTCAGCTTACCGGTCGAAACCGCCTCCACAACAATAATTTCCGGGAAATTATACTCATCGGCATTATATGCCTTATAGTGGAAGGTCTGACCGTTACTGAATGATGCATAGCTGCCGATACTGTATTTTTTCTCATTTTTAATATTCTCGGCATTCGGCACAAACATCACCGGTGTATCCTTTGCGATACGCAGCGCCAATCCGAATTGATAGCCGTTATCGCGATACCATACGTCCGCGTCACGGAACAGCCAGAAGCTGTCGCTCCCTTTCAGACTGTCGCTGTTCTGATTCTCTGTATCTGCGGTTTCCAGTACATTCAGTACCCCCTCCGAGGATATCTTAAAGCGTACCAGCTGCGGCGAAAGCGAAAGTACTGCATCCGGATTTTTTGTCTTGCTGCCGTTATAAGTGATCTGCTCTGCGAACTCATATTCCTCAATCTTTCCGGTGTCCGCATACAGCTTAATATGATATCTGCCCTCGTTATCATCCTGCCATGCATGAATCAGATACCCGAAATGCCGGCTTGAAGAAGCTACAGAGCTTGTGCCGATAATATTTCCGAAAGCATCCACCGTAAAGGTTCCCGTCATACCGACGGTAATCCCCTGCAAGCCTTTTCTCTTATAATAACTGTCAAGCGACACCACGCGGTAATACTACGTACCGTCAATTGAAATATATTCGTCTTGCAGTCTGTCCACGCTGCCCTCAATCTCGGTTCCGTCTGCCAATATGTCCACACGCTTTCCATCCTGTGAAACCGCCATCAGAATAAACTGATCCTTTTGCAGACTTTCCAACGCAAAATGCTGATATAAACCTGTCGTGATAAACTCCGTATCGCCGAAATTATAGGCGGTATCTTCATATTCATCATACACAAGCTTCTTATCAATGTCAAGTCCCTGCACCTTAATCGGCTTGTAGTCCATGACAAAAGCAATATCATAGTTTCCGTCCGCATCCCGGTCAACCAACCGAACATAACCAATCTCCGGTATAAGGTTCTCCGTTGTATATCCAAAAAGATAGGAACCGTTATAAACCACCTTTAAATCCGTTGTCAGCTTGGCATTTTTAATCTTGGACTGATCCGTATAATTCAGTTTCTTTCCGTCAACGGAAACAAGATCATGCGCCGAAATCGTAAGCTCTGTGCTTTTTTTGCGGTTAAATGCATAAATCAAGGTTTTATCGTTCGCTTCGGGCGCATAAAGATAGGCACGGATTTTCATACCGTTATATCTTGCCAGATTGCTGTCATAGCTGTTGACAACCGTATTCCCGATCAACGCTTCGTTTTTGCTCAAAGTCTTGGTTTCGGATAACTCAGCGCCGTAAACGCCGTTCAGATAATCCTCTCCCGAATACACATCAAACCGATAATTTAACAGCGTTACTCCGTTGCTTTCTGAATACTCAGGCTGATTTTTTTCCAATCCCTCTACCTGAAATACATCGGTAAGCAGCGTATTGTAACACAGCATAATCGCATCGCTCAACGAAAGCTCTCCGGAGGTGCTTTGCAAGCCCTTGAATAAGCCGATTTGGGTTGCTTTTTGCAGCCACCAGCTTTCATCCTGATTACTTCCCACTTTTCCATAGCCTAACAGCGTCATCATCAGTCTTGCTCCAAACGCTCCCGAAACAGCGTCCTGCGCACCCAGACGATCTTCGTTTCCGTCGATCAATCCCTGCTCGACCGCATACTGAACATATCCGGCATATCGGCTGTTTGCTGCGACATCGGAAAAATACGCTTTTGTTGCCTTTTTCGCTGCCGCGCTTTGATTCATCATTCCGCATACCAGATACAAAAACTCTTCTTTTGTGATTTTTCGGTCAACATCCGCGCCATTTTCCACTGCCAGAATTTTCAGCGTATATAATAGCCCTGCCGCCTCACGAATGGATTCGGGAAGATTTTCAACCGACATTTCCGTTTCCTCGATCAACTCGTTTCCGTTGGAATAGCCTCTGCCTTTGATTTCCCGAAGCTCCTCCAATGTCCGCGCCATTCTGAACTCATCCGCATAGGCAGCGCTTGTGCTGTTATGCCATTCGTTACCGATCAGAACATATTCCGGATTTTCATCTTTGGCTTCAAGCTCCGCCACTTTATTGCCGTCAATATATAAATCCACAAAACCGACACGCGACATGTCAATAATAAATTCATGCCATCCGGTCGTTCGGGTAACACCGGCGTCTGTCCATGTATTTCCCACAGCATATGCATAGTTCTCCACTCTGGACTTTCCGGAGGTATTTAATCCCAACCGATAAGAGCCGACCGACATCATCGCGGTAATGCTTGTCTTGTCCGCGTCATCATAAATCATCACACGAAACGCCCGATTGCTGCCGGCAGCCGTATACGCTTCGTTCTTGCCGATAATTTTCAAACTCCCTGTTCCGGAATAAGAAAATTCACCGTCTGTCGCTTCCCCGATGGATGAATCCTGTGGATTGCCCGGCTTAAAAATTCCCGGCCATACCTCAAAATCCTCCGATACGGTATTGCCTGTCGCATCCAGTCGGTTTTCTTTTTTCATCATTTTATAAATAAGCGCCGCAGCCGCCATTTTGGGTATATACATATTTGTCTGTGTTTCCGTAAGCACCGGCAATCAGATTATCATTGACTTTTACGCCCAAAAAGGCTGAATTGTCATTTCTGGAATCCCAGAAATACAGACTGATTCTTGAATTTTTAGGAACTGCGCGCCGAATACTCTGATTATCCCCCGTCACGCTTTCCTCACCGTTGGAGGCTTTTACGGACGCACCCCAAAATATCGCAGACTTTGTTTCCGTTCCGCCGATATTCAGATCGTCTACGGTGTTACTCAAAAAGCTGCCGATTGCAGGTTTTTTTGCGCTCTCCCAATCCGATGTAATTCCATTCCCGAAGTCCTCGGAAAAGTACAATCCGTATTTATCCGAATCATACTGCGTTACCTTGATTAGCGCTTTGTCATATTGATTTCGGATTGCCGTCTTATCCGTATACGGCTTTCCGGCTTCAATGATTTTTACCAATTCGGTACGGTCACACGCCGGAAGCTTTTGAAAAACTCCGCCTGCCGTACCGCCCAAAACTCCTGCCAGACTCTCCTCCGTCACTTGGGAGTTGTTGAACCGATCCATAAAATCCGATTCCGGTTTGGCTTCTCCGATTGAAATATTATCGATCTCCAAAATGCTGTATGACCCAAAATTAAAAATTGTTCCCACCGTCAGCTTTGTCATCGTGCTGTTAAAGCTCGCCGCAAGACTGCCGTTTACATAGCATTTCACCTTGCCGCTCTCGGTTCCGTCAAGCACAATTTTATTCCATTTATCGGTTGTGAAAGACGCGCTTGTTTTGCTTTTAGCGTCATTATTCACAATCGTATGGCAAGCTATTCCGGTATTTTTCAATCCGATACTGTTGCTCCCGTCAAAGGTTACACTGAAGGACAGCGCATTGTTGTTTATAACGCGCATATACAATGTTACAATGGATTGTGGATTTGCAATCTCACGTTCTATGTAATTTGCTTTTTTTGTTTGCAGTGAACCGCCGAATGCTGCAAAAGAATATTGTTCATCGGTAATCTCCAACCCCTGACGAACATTTCCCAATACTTTCCCGTTGCCGATGGCATTACTTGCAAGATTGGTTGCAGTCCACGACTCGTCCGCACCGCCGTTAAAGTCCTCGACAAAGACCTGATTATACACTGACGTATCAACTCTGGTTGCCGCCTCTAAGGCAGACTGATAACCGCTTACTACATCAGCATAGGTTGAAAACGGCTTTGCTGCCAACAGTCTTTCTTTAATGTTTACCGTATCACAATCCGGCAAGCTTGTATAGACACTTGCTTTTCCTGCATGCTCCAGATAAGCGGTCAATGCCGTTTCCATCGCATCGCTGTCTGCCGCCGCATTCATATCCGCCAGGATCACCGCTTCTTCCTCGGTTTCCTCGGACGCTGCCATTACGCTATAGTTGACATCACTGATCGTCATATCCGCGTCCGTCCCCGAAAGCGTTACCACCGGAACAGAGCTGCAAGCTACTGAATGAATCACGGTGTCATTCACGGTCAGCATCGCGCTTTTTCCGGTATAAATAACCGAAAATTCATTCTCGCCCTGAACCGCATCCGCCTGATACAACGTCGTTTCCCGGGTTCCGTCCGTTACGGTCAGCGCCAGACTTTCACAGCTTTGAACCCCGGCTGTCATTGTAAATTCCACTGCCCTTCCGTTTGCCGCAGCCGCCAGACCGTCTAAAATATCCTCACGGGTTTTTAATGAAAAGTCATTCTCTGTATTGATTTCCGCACCATTGTCGGATAAAACCACTCCGCTGTCCGTACTACTGTAAAACCTCGGGATTAACACTGCCATAGCTCAAACCCGTATAGACGTCGGTTACGCGAAAATCTCTGACTGTGCTTTCCGCAGCATTTGCCGGTAAGGCATAAAGCGTTGTTCCCAACATGGATACCGCGCCGATCAGCGCCGCGCATTTTTTTACCTCTTTTTTCATCCTAAATTCCACCTTTCTTTTTTTATCCTTTCACTCCGCTGAAGCTTACGCCGTTCATCATCTGTTTTTGGAAAATCAAAAACATCAAAATCGGAGGGAGAATACTGAAAAACAGTACCATCATATATTCATCCAGCAAAATCCCCTGACCGCTGGTTTTTAATTCATAAATCTTAACCGCAACCGGATACATCTCCTTATCCTGCAAAAGCAAATACGGAAACAGGAAGTTCCCCCACGATCCCGTAAAATCCAGAATCGCCACTACCATAATGATCGGCAGTGAAAGCGGCAGAATGATTTTTGAAAAAATCCCCAGATTGGAGCAGCTGTCAATCTGGGCTGCCTCTACATATTCCTTTGAAATACTGTCAAACGCACTCTTGAACAGCAGCATATTAAAGCAATTCACACCTGCCATCAGCCACATCGGCAGATACGAATTAACCAATGAAATATGAAAAATCGGCAAGTCCAAAAATGTTTTAAACAGCGGTACCATGCTGACCGTTGCCGGCACCATCATCGTCCAGAAAACAGCGATCTGTACCGCCTTGATTCCCTTTGGGCGCAGTCTTGACAGAACATATCCCGCCAAACCGCTTAGCACAATATCAAACACAATATCTCCGCCGCAGAGTAAAAAGCTGTTTTTGTAGTATTTCACAAAATTCACTTTTTTCCATACACGCGCTATTTTCGTAATATCAAAGTTTGCCGGAAACAACGTCGGCGGAGTCTGATAAATTTCCTTAACCGATTTAAACGAGGTCATCACCAACCACAGTACCGGCAGCAGGCAAATCAGCGAAATTATAATCAAAATAGTCAGATTGATGAAATAAATCGCTTTCATGCCCGTTCCCTTTAATTCAATCGGCATAATTGCGCCTTTTTCTTTTTTTGTCCATTTTTTTAACATTCCGCTTCCCCCTATTGCTCCAGTTTTCTGTCAAGCACTATGTAAATCATCATGAAAATCATAATGATAATCCACATCAGCGTGCTAAGCGCGACCGATTCGGACATTCTGAAATATTGGAACGCGTATTTATAGCTTTGCAGCCCCAAGCTCAGCGACGCATTATCCGGGCCTCCGCCGGTCATTGCCAATGGCTCAATCATAATATTGAGAATTCCCTTAACCTGATTGACGCCAAACAGCAAGATCATCGGATACATATGCGGAAGTGTGATTTTCAGCGTTCTTCTGAAAAATCCTGCGCCGTCAACCATCGCCGCCTCATAAAGCTCACGGTTAATCCCCTGCAAGCTGGCAAAATACAAAATCGCCGTAAACCCGAATCCGCGCCAGGTCATGGAAATGACAATCAACGGAATCGTCCAGGCTTCATTTTGAAGCCACACCTTAGGCGTACCGCCGAATAACGCAATAATCTGATTCAGCAGTCCCGTTTCGTCCGCCATATAGACAAAGTACCAGAGCAAGGAGGCTGCAATGGTCGGAACAACCTGCGGCAGATATAAGGAGGCTTTGATTAAGGAAGAACAATGCACCGTTTCATTCAGCATAATCGCAACCACCACCGGCAGCCCCATTCCGATCACCAAAGACCATAAAACATATAAGATCGTATTTTTTAAAGCCTTTGCAAAAAGAACATCCGTAATAACCGTTTTGAAATTTGCCAAGCCTACCCATTGCGTACCCTCATTATTCATAAACGCCATCTGGATTCCCATAAAAATCGGTCTCCAGCTGACCAAAAGCAGCACCAAAAGCGTAGGAAGAATCAAAAGCCATGACGGAATATCTCTTAAAAATCTTCATACCTTACTCTTTAAACTCTTATTGAACATCGAAAAATCCCCTTTTATTTATAACTCTCCTTCAGCAATCTTATCCAGATAATTGGTTTGGAAATCCTGAGCCGCCTGATGGATCAGCTGCGCCGGATCGGCGCTTTCATCCGTCAATACCGCCTGTATGCAGGAATCCAGCAAACTGTAAAGCTCCTGACACTTCACCGGCTCTTCCGGCTTAATCGTAATCGTGTCATACTTTTCATAATCCTCAAACAGCTTTCTGTTGACATTACAATATTCCGTATTCATCCGCTCAATCAGCACCTCGCGCTCCGGCGTGCTCCAGATCGGCATACTCTTAATCCCGATTACATATCCCTTTTCCCGCGAAAGCTTCATGTTCTTTTCCATTTTTTCCTTAGCCCCCTCTGTTACTCTCGGTGAAGTCCCGATGAAATCCAGCCACTTACCGCAGGCAATCTTCTGCTCCTCCGTTGCCGTATTGGAAATCATATAAACCGTACCGCCCATTTGCGCCACTCTGCCGGCCGTTCCCTCCGGAACACGGCACTCTGCAAGATTATCCTTGCTCATACCATAAGTATCAATTAACGGACTTGCAGCGTCTGCCGGTCTGAAATACATCGCCAGCTGATCCGTTGCAAGCTGTGTTTCAAGATCTGTCATTGAAATAAACGTATTGGTCGGCAGTACATCATACTTCCATTTTAAATCCTTAATATATTGCAAGGTATCGTAACAAGCCTGTGTGTCAAATTTTGCTGTCCATTTTCCGTTTTCGTTTGCCATAAACTCCACGCCGTTTGACCATGCTATATTCATAAAGTGCCATCCGCCGCAATTTGCCGTTGTCGGAAGTGCAAAGGCTGCTTTCCCTGTTTTTTCCTTGATCGTTTGAGCAGTCTCGATTAACTCATCATATGTAGCCGGAAATTTCGGCACACCGTCTGCGGCCACTAAACCTGCCTGCTTGAACAATTCCACATTACAAACCAAGCCTTGTACATAAAGCTGAATCGGAATCCCGTATAGCTTTCCGTCTTTTTCCACAATCTCCTTTACGTTCGGATATAATGCGTCTGCCATATCCAGCTCTTTCATCATATCTGTAATATCGGAAGCGTATCCTGCATCAATAATCTTATCCACCTCTGTATAGACGGTCTGATATAATGTCGGCAGTTGTCCTGTCATTGCTTTCGGTAAAAACGTATCCGTTGCATACTTGTATGTTGATGTTTCGATTTTAATATCCGGATTAGCCGCTTCAAATTCAGTCTTCTGCTCCTCCATTGTCTTATACTTCTCTGTGTCTTCCTCTGCCGGCCAATTGGCAATTGTAATAACCGTCTTCCCCTCGGATGCGGTCTGAGTACCGTTCTTGCCGCCACAGCCTGCCGCCATTCCCAGCGTCATTGCCGCTGCCAAAATCACTGCAATTCTTTTTGTCATGTTCATCATGAAAATCTCTCCTTTCGGTTCGTTGTTTATGTATTCATTGTATCATTCCCCTTATACAAAGTCCATATTCGAAAGGTGAACTGAATATTCAAAAGCTAAAAAAACAGCGCTTAAACCGTAGTTTAGGCGCTGTTTTGTATGCTTATTTTACTTTTTGGGTATCGTTCCAGCAAATGCCGAAACAATGATTTTCAGATAATGGCAGCTTATGTGCTTTGCGGTTTATGATTCCGCTTTGTTTCATTTCAATCCTTTTGTTCCAATCGTAAATGATTATTTCTGAACCTCTTAGGCGATACTCCGTACCGTTTTTTAAATGCCGTTGAAAAATAATTTGAATCTTCAAAGCCACAGGAAAATGCCACATCGGTTATCGGACACGCTGTATTTTTGAGCATTTCAGCAGCGCGCGATATTCTTGCGTTATTGATGTATTCCATAATGGAATAAGGACTCTCCGCTTTAAAGATTTGCCTTAGATAGGCTTCGGAATACCCCACTGCATGTGCCACATCCGCACAGGAGATTTTGCAGGTATAATTTTCATATATAAAGATTAGTGCTTTCCGAAAGATCAGCGTTTGCTCGGATTCTTCTCTCCTCTCTCGGCTGCATTTGCGATACAGCTCACGAACCATATATTCAAGCGGACGAATAATTTGATTGATTTTATCCATATCCGGCGTATGCTCCGAAAGCTCCGAGTATAACTGACGAAACTTTGAGCCGCCATACCTTTCCACCAGCTCCGCACATTTTCCGGAACGTTCAATTTTTCCTCTGTAGCCCGATATATTAACGCACATAAGCGCTTTGCCCTCATAGACGATCGGATACACAAACTCCTCCACCCCGGCATAACAATGCGAATAATAGGTACACGTAAAACTTTTCCGCTCCAGCATCCGTTTATTGTGAATACATTTTTTTCGCGTGAATGAATCAGACTTTAAATATGCACATACCGGCAGCTGATGAATCTCATAGTCTAACAGCGTCGGCAAACAATCGCCGAAATTATTTCCAAAACAACTCAGCATTACATACCATCCGCACTCTCGCAGAAAATCAATATATCCCGTAAGATCTTTTAATATGGTATTCATGAATATCCTCCAAAATAATCGAATTTTAAAGAAATATTATCAAATTTCAAAGGTTTACTTGATAATTTTATTATATAATAAATTAAAACAAAAGTCAATAGGAGCATTCCTGTTAAGTAACAAAAATGAGGTTTGACAAAAAGGAGTTCAC
>CAUGRT010000021.1 GCA_959602045.1 uncultured Clostridia bacterium
GTAGTTTCAGAAATTTGGGGTAAATTTCGACTGCACTTTTATTGACATTTCCAATATGCACTCATTCCGCCTTTCTTAAAACATGGCGTAAGGGAGACCGAACGCTATCCCTGTTTGTGATATGACATCACAGAATGTATAAATATTCCCTAAAAATTCTTTTTGTGCTTTTTCCGGGTTTGCTCTGCATTCTCTGATCATATTCTGCCAGCCGCAGTTTTGCCTGCAATTTCTCCATATGTCATTGTTTTTTCATACAAAATCGTCAAAAGTATCTCCCATACCCTCAAGTCACTTTGCGGTTTCATCTGCTTTTTTGAGATTTGGTGTTATGGTATTCCAACCTCTTTTACACGACTTGACTGAATACTTGAATTGCGCACTCCTCTTCTGTTTATTGATATCCATATCGAATGAACATCAAGTCCGCTATTTTGACGATGATAAAAGTTTACAAAAAATACATTTTACAATGAAAATAAAATATGATATAATATATAGTATGTTGGATTTATGCCGCTGTTGGCGGCGGATTGGGGATTTTTATGAAAAGCAAATTATTAATTTTAACGTTAGCCGCGATGACGGCGGTCACATGGAATGTCCATGCGGATGTTCTCGGCAATGTATCGGGTGGTTTTTCCAATGATATGGGCGCATATAGCGTTTTTCACAAAACTGAATTTGACGGCGGCAGCGGCGGCAGACAAACCGAATATTATGTGGAATATACGCCAAATACCGACGCCGTTCCCGTGATTGCCAATGATGGCTCTCTTTGGGGACAATCGAATATTAATACGGTAAAGGACGTTATGGAATCGCAGGGAAATCGTGTTGTCGCCGGAATTAACGGAGATTTCTTCTCTTTTAAAACCGGATTGCCGATGGGAACAACGATCAGCGGCGGAACGCTGATTTCCAAAACTGCCGAGGGTCAGCCGGCAATCGGATTCCGCGAGGATGGTACGGCTTTTATTGATCATTTAGAGGTACAAACTACCGCCGAAAAAGACGGCATGACGGTCGATATTGAATGTATTAACAAATGGTATCAAAGCGGTTTTGATCCGATTTTTCTGCTGACGGACGCATTCGGAAAAAGCTCTAAAACCGAATCGGAATGTATTTTTGTCATCGGAACGCCGATTTCCGGTCATTTAAAAATTGACTCCGATCTGAAAATACGAATTGATGAACGTTTTGAATACGATGGCGAAATCGCAATTCCGGAGGGTAAAATCGTTTTTGTTCTCGACAAGGCTTTCGGAAAAGAAGAATTAAAAAGCTTTATGAATAACCTCAATCCCGGTGATGAGGTCACTATTAAAAACCGTGCCGTAAATTCCGAAACCGGTCAATGGGGTACGGCTGTCGAGGGAACCGGTTCCACCGGCGGACGACTTTTGAAAAACGGTGAAATCCAATCCGGATTTGAAGCCGGCACTGCTCCTCGGACAGCTGTCGGAATCAAGCCGGACGGGAATGTGATTCTATATGTTCTGGACGGCCGTCAGAGCGGCTATAGCTACGGCGCCCAGCTGACAACGCTTGCACAGCGCATGCAGGAATTAGGCTGTACCGATGCGCTGAACTTGGATGGCGGCGGTTCGACAACGATGGGCGCACTCTTAGGCGGAGAGAACGCCTTTTCCGTTGTAAACCAACCCTCGGACGGCGTTCTCCGCAGCGTTGCCAATTACATCTTTTTAAAGGATAACAGAAAACCTACCGGTGAACCGTGGCTTGTGAATATTGCTCCGCTGAACAGCGTTTATTACTTAGGGGATACTGTAAAAATACAAATTCAAAGCGTCTATGATACGCACAATTATAAAATGGACGATTCATCGGCAATCCAAATCACTGCCGAAAACGCCCAAACACTGCAAGACGGCAGCATTTATTTTGATAAAATCGGAGCAGCCTCCATCCGCATAGCCGGAGGAATCTACGAAAATACCCTTCCGATTACCGTACACCGGCAATATTTCTATGATATGGACGATCATTGGGCGAAACCTCAAATTGAAGCGATGTCCGACCGCGAAATTATTCAAGGCTCAACCGAGGACGGAAAAGCAGTCTTTAAACCTAATAATCAAATGACGCGTTCTGAATTTGCAATGATTATCAGCCGTTTTGAAAAACTGGATTTCTCCGAATATGAAACCGTTTCTCTCCCCTTCACCGATACCGATTCCATTCAAGCCTGGGCATTGCCTGCGGTCAAAGCCGTTTTCGGCAGCGGTATCATGAACGGAAAATCGGATGATAACGGCGCGACGCTTCAATTTGACCCTGAAAGTCCCGTTACGCGTGCAGAGGCTATGACAATGCTGAATCGCGTGCTTCAGCTCGACAGCTATTCCGAAACCGCATTTGCCGACGATGAGTCGATTCCGGATTGGGCGCGGGACGGTATTACCCGATTGGTCAGCGCCGGAATTGCCAAAGGTTATGAGGATAATACCATCCGTCCCGGCAATTCTATTACCAGAGCCGAGGGAACCGTTCTGTTGTATAATTGTCAAAAATAATTGTAAAAATCGGGTCAAAACAGCATGTTCCATAAATTGAGTGAAAATCCATAATTTTATTTGTATATAATTTTTGCATTGGCGCAAAATAGTAGTGTAGTCGATACAATTCGACATACAAATTTAGATAGATTTAAGACTATGGTAACTCAAGGAGGGAAAGAACATGAGTAAGTCAAAACTTTCAGTACCCGAGGCAAAGCAAGCAATGGAGCAGTTCAAGATGGAGGCTGCAAACGAAGTAGGCGTGAACCTGAAGCAGGGTTACAATGGTGACCTGACAGCAAAGCAGGCAGGCTCCGTTGGCGGACAGATGGTAAAGAAAATGATTGAAAGCTACGAAAATTCTGTAAAGTAAGCTAAAGTCATGATTCTACGCATACTGCGGCAAGTATGCTCGGTATGAAAAAAGCTGTTATGTATGAAAATCAACCATACATAACAGCTTTTGTTTTTAACATTCCAAAATAGGAAGAATCGACCCCACATCCGTAATACAGCCTTTTTTCAGTTCGCAAACCGAAACACCGTGCATTTTGCAAAATGCGCGTATGCTTTCTCCGTCCGGATGTGTTTTCAATTCGCCGTTTACCGCAAGCAAATCCGGGGCAAGCAATCCGGTGGCTCCTCCGATAAAGCCATAATTCACTCCCGGTAATTCAATAAACCCCGGCGTGATGATTAAAACCTCGATCCCATTCTTCCGGCACTGCTCCGCAATTCCCCAATCCGCGGTAATGACCGCATGCTCACTCACAATACATGTACTGCACTTGCTATACCCTTGCTTTACGTTTAAAAACGTTTCGGCTTCACAAACAATTTCATTCGCGGTATTTTTCAAATTTCCGATTACATACTGCCCCAGAGCGGTGCAGTTATACAAAATATCATACGGATAATCGCTTTTTAATGTCCGCGTTCCCGAAATCATGACCGCATCCGGAAAACATTTTTGGTAATAGGCGTATACCTCCCTTGCAACCGCAAAACGATTTCCGCCCAGATGATGCAGCATCATATCCGCATGACCGCTCACCGCCGGTTGTAATGCCGAAACCTCGACTGTCGGAATCACGCGGATTCCCAAAGTCTGCAATTGCCTGACCGCCTGCTCGTCCATTCCGGAATCGGCAACCACACAGCAAACCGATTTTTTCGGAAGATTGGGCGTCACAAGATACGATTCCATAAGACTTCCCCTATTTCGTCATTTCCTCAAACTCATCCTCGCTAATCACCGCAATCCCCAGAGCCTGTGCCTTTTCCAGCTTGCTCCCGGCGTCCGCTCCGGCTAAAACATAGTCGGTTTTCTTGGAAACGGAGGACGAGGTTTTGCCGCCGTAGCGTTCGATGATTGCCGAGGCTTCGCTTCGTTTATATTTTTCGAGCGTTCCGGTCAGAACAAACACCTTTCCGTCAAAACGCTTGTCAATCAGTTCTTCCTCGCTGTTATCCTTGCAATGTACACCGGCCTCCGCAAGGCGTTGTAAAAACATTCTGTTTTGCGGTTCTTCAAAAAACTCTACCACCGACACCGCCATAATCTCGCCAATGTCGTCAATTTCCGTTAATTCCTCTACCGTTGCCGTCTGCAAATTCTCAATGGTTTTGTAGCGTTTGGCAATCAGTTTTGCCGCTTTTTCGCCGATATGACGGATTCCCAAGCCGAAAATCAGCCGATATAGCGGATTGCTTTTGGAACGTTCCAGAGAGGTCATCAGATTTTGCGCCGACTTCTCCCCCATTTTTTCCATATCGGCAATATCCTCTGCCTTCAAATAATATAAATCCGCCGCTGTTTCAATCAAATTTCGATCCAACAGCTGTTCGATAATGGAAGGGCCTAAACCGTCAATATTCATTGCATCGCGCGAAACAAAATGCACAATATTCCGAAAGCGCTGCGCCGGGCAGTTGACACCGGTACAGCGATATGCCGCCTCGCCTTCCTCCCGTACCACAGCTGCGCCACATTCCAGACAATGCTCCGGCATATGAAATTCCTTTTCATCGCCCGAACGATCCTCTTTCAAGACCTCCACAACCGCCGGAATAATATCGCCGGCTTTTTGAATCACAACCGTATCGCCGATCCGAATATCCTTTTCCCGAATATAGTCCATATTATGCAGCGTTGCTCTCGAAACATTAGATCCGGCAATATGCACAGTATCCAAAATTGCCAGCGGCGTCAGCACACCGGTTCTGCCGACCTGCACCTTAATATCCCGAATCACCGTCGTCTGCTTTTCTGCCGGATATTTATATGCAATCGCCCATCGCGGAAATTTTGCCGTAACGCCCAATTGGCGGCGAATCTCAAAGTCATTCACCTTAACAACCGCGCCGTCAATATCAAAATAAAGCTGACCGCGCTCCTCGCCAATCCGCTGAATTTGCTCAAATGCGGCATCCATCGTAGGAAAAACCGAATCATTTAAAATCGTCTTAAAGCCTTGCTCTTTCAAAAAATGCAGACCCTCAATATGATTCTTCAGCTCCACTCCGCGCACCTGCTGAATATTAAACACAAAAATATCCAGCTGCCGTTTCGCCGCAATTTTGGGGTCGAGTTGCCGTAAAGAACCGGCTGCCGCATTTCTCGGATTGGCAAACAGCGGCTGATCGGACGCCTCCAACAGGGCATTGATTTTCTGAAAATTCTCACGCGATAAGAAAACCTCTCCGCGCACCTCCAGATAAGGAATTTTATCCTTCAGACTCAGCGGAATGGAACGAATCGTCTTTAAATTTTCCGAAACATCCTCTCCGGTAATCCCATCTCCGCGCGTTGAACCTCGGACAAACTCCCCGTTTTCATATTCCAGTGAAACCGATAAACCGTCAATTTTATGCTCCACCACATACTCCACATCCGGAAACTGCTCCCGAACACGTTTGTCAAAATCAAGCAGCTCCTCCTTTGAAAATGCTTTCTGCAGGCTCTGCATTTCCACATCATGATGCACCTTCACAAACGAGGAAACCGCCTCACCGCCCACACGCATAGTCGGCGAATTGGCTTTCTTGAACTGCGGATATTGCTCCTCTAATTTTTCCAGTTCCGAAAGCATCGCGTCAAATTCAAAGTCCGAAATTTCCGGCGAATCCTCAACATAATATTTATAATTATGATAATTCAGCTGTTCCGTCAGCTCCTGTATGCGTTCTTGCGGTGTAGTCATGCGTTTTCCTGTCCTTTCAGATTACTTTTTATTTAGTATAACACCTCCGCAAGAATCTGTCAAGCTTGCAAAAGGCGTATCCGTCGTTTTTATAACCATTCCTAAGGCACAAAACTTAAGTCTGAAAGAAAATCGCTCAGAGTGCTGCTTTGCAGCGAATGGTACTGTACGATGGTACTTCTCACTGCGGTTCGGTCACTGAATGGCTCTGACAATTCAGCCGCTTCGCTACCCGAGCAAAAAGTTGTGCTATGGGCGATTTTATTCAGACTTCCTCTCCCAAAATCCTTGTAAAATCATCACTCAATCCGCATATTCCCGAACCACTTTATGGACACAATTCTGTATCACCGTCTGATCTGCCATTGACACCGGTTCATCCGTATCCGCGAAAACATTTCCGACACAGCTTTTCCCGGTTAAACGCTCATACCATGTATACCCCAGTGCCAGCCGCCCGATCCCCAAAGACGCATGGAAAGTGTCACGATGCAAATTCCCGATTCCGCTGCGAATCAGATCTTGAAAAACCGCGCCGCACGGAATCTGCGCAACACCGCCCAAATCCTCGGCCGCCTTTTGGTATGCGTTTTTCAAATCCGCAAACATTTCACATTGCTTCTTGTAGCCCATTTCTTGAATCAACCGCTTGCTGCCCTCCTCATACGCCCAGGTCTGGTGAATCATCAGCTTTGCCTTAGGCGCATGAATTTTTACATAATCCGCAACCACATTCAGATAAGGCTGAAAGGTATCGTAATTCACACTTTGACTGCTCGCCTGCTGCAAAGTCACAACATCCCAAACATCGCTTTGCAGCGCCTGCTTGATGGAAACCTTAATCCCCGTGCGTTCTCCGTTATATTCAAAATCATAATCCGCCGCGTCATTATGCATATTCGCATAATGCCTTGAAAGCGGACAACCGCCGATAAAAAGATTGACCGTCTTAAGCTCCTCTCCATCCGCTTTTGCAATCGCATGAAGATACCGCATCGCGTCATTCGAAAAACTGTTTCCGATCGCTAATACTTTCATAATCTCAAACTCCCTTCATAAAAAACAAACCATTTATTAAAGAAATTTCATCTGTATTTCGATCTATGCAGACGAGTTCCGCGCAACGTAGCGGATGTTTGAGTCGGAATAGAGCGAAATACAGATGAAATTTCCTGCCCCTTATTTGGATTGAGGGCTATTGCAATAAAATAAATATTTCCAAGCAATTCAATTGCTTAGATGTAGCGCACGAAAGTTCAACTGTTTTTCATTTTATGAAGGCGAGTTCTACTCCGCGCAGCGTAGCGGATGTCTGAGCCGCAATAGAATGAAAAACAGTTGAACTTTCTATCCAAGATTTCTTGATTAGTCAATCCATCCTGCTTTCCGAACACATTCCAGCCATGTCCGCGCCATCAGCTCATGACCTGCATTGGTTGCATGAATACAGTCTACCGACCAATGCTCCGGCGGCGCAATTTCCTGTGCTTTTTGGAACTGCTCATAGTACGGCACAAAAACCGCATGATACTTTTGCGCCAGCTCCCGTACAATCTCACGCCGCTCGGTAAGCTGTCCGTTCCAAAGCTCCCAATCTGCCACAATATCCCGTCCCAATTCGGGCGTATCATGAGTAATTTTAAACAGAAACGGCTCGCCGAGAACCAGTTTCAAATCCGGATTTTTCTCTAACGACTCCTTAATCATCAATTCATAAATAAACTGAAATTTCTTTGCGTCCGCACCTTGATTCATCCGTATTGCAAATCCAATATCGTTCACTCCGCTTAAAATGCTCAAAATATTGCAGTCAATATTTAAAGCGTCCTCAATCCAACGGCTATACGTATCGGCAATACGGCTCCCGTTATAGGCACGATTCCATACGACCGTATCCGGATAATCGCATGTCAGCTTTGATGCAATCAGATTCACATACCCGTAGCCGTATGCCTGAACCGGGTTATGACCCGTTCTATCCCTGCCGCAATCCGTCAGAGAATCTCCTTGAAATAATATTTTTAACATATGAAAACTCCTTTCCTAATCGTCCTCTATGACAACTGAATCTTTCCGAACATATGCGCCGTTTTTTCCGGCATCGTTGAATGGAATAAGGTGTACGGATAGCGCAATCCCGAACACACCCTCGCGTCCGCTGCCAATTCCATCAGAAAATACTCCGCATCAGCGTCAATCCCCAGCTGCGAAAACGGCAAAGCAATACTCTCGCCCTTTTTCAGTTTCAGCGGTGTTTTGATAATCTCCTTAACCTTCGGCTCATTTCTGAAAACATAGGTAATTTCCGCTGGGCACCGAAGCTGCGGCGCCGGTACAAGCCGACCGTTTTTCTGTAACAGTGCGTAAATTTCGCCAAAGTCCGTTTCCTCCACCGAGAAAATGACTTCGCCCTCCTCCACCGGAACCGGCATGGCGGTGTAGAGCGTAAAGCACATATACTCATCGGATAAATTCGTAAGAATCAGCGATTTCTCCTGTGCCGCCAATCCCACCGCAGCACAGCGCATATCGTAATAATTCACAAACCGATACGTGCCGCTTGCCTGCAAGCTCATCGCAAGCTCCGTATAACAAAATGTATTCCGGATTCCGCTTTCGCGGCTCTTTAAATAAAACACATATTTTCCCGGCTGCAAGCACATCGAAAATTCATATTCTGCCGTTTCGCCCGGATTGATCTGATAATCAAACACATGCTCCGTTTCCGTATTTCTCGGAGCAATCGCCAAAATCGCCGTTCCCGCCAATGGCTGTCGGTTCGGATTCTGCAATGTCACGCAGACGCTACCGGAATATTTTCCGTCCGTCCCTAATGTAAACGGTTTCTTGATTGTAATCGCACAATCCGCGGTCAATGCCTCCGGAAGCTTTTCATCCGAAGTAACGGAAACGCCTTTTACATAGTCGTAAATCTCCAGTCCCAATTCCTCGGCATTTTGAATCGCTTTTCCCCGAACGCTGATATTATGAAAGCGTATATTCTGAATATCATGCTCCTCGCTGAACCCCTCAACTCTGGAATCGGAAAGCAGAATATCCGTCCCCTCGCCCAAATATTGAATGTCCGAAAACGTAATATCATGAATCCTGCCCATCCTCGTATCGCGGTTCCAGACCGAATCCGCAATCCGAATATCAAACAACTGCGCCCCCGGTGCGTCCTCAATCCGAATGTCCTCAAACACAATATCCGATACCTCCGCACGATCGCCGTGATGAATCCCCATCAGCGGATACCCGGTAGGAGAATGTAGAATATCAATATTGCAGAATGTTATATTTTTCACCCGATCCGCACGCAGCTCCACACCGACCTCAATCGGTCTTGCAAAATCATTCCATAAAACCGAATTGCAAAAAGTAATATTTTCCGAATCCCCGGTATCCAGTGCCTTTACGACAAAGGAATCATCCCATACGCGCGTAAAAATATCGGATACCATCACATTCCTTGAACCGCAGACATCAATACCGTCCGAATTGCCGCGGCACCCGAAAATTTTAACGTTTTTAACCTCGACGCGATCACATCCCATGATGCGCAAACTCCAATCATTGCTATCATCAATAATCAAATCGCGCACAACGACATCGGTACAGCCGCGAATATCGAGGCTTCTCGCAAAGTTCTTCCGCATTTCATAAGCATAACGTTCCATGCAGATTCTTCCCTTGCCGCATATCGTCAGATGATGACAATTTTCTGCAATAATCTGTCCATGCAAAACTGCGTTTTCCTCCAGATAAACGACCGTATGATCCTGCTCAACCCGAATCGTTCCGGTATGCGTTTCATCTGCTTTAAGCCGAATCAAATGCTCCGTTTCCGGAATCGGTGCTTCGGGAGCGTCGGCAAAAACCATCAGATTATTTTCACTGCTGCCGTTGATTTCAACCGACAGCTTCAGCGGCCGATCGGGCTTCAGAAAAATTTTCCCATCCCGAAGTTCAAAAGGAATTTTTGCACTGAGCGGCCGGAGGATAACGTTTTGAATTTCCGTTTTGGATTCAATCATCAGCTCCTGTCCCGCTGCCGCCATGACATATTCCATCCTCCGGTTTTCGTTATACGGCATAGGGTAAATTTTGCAGCGCTGCACCGCAAGCTCCTTGTCCTCTTGAAAAACCTTATAATTCATCTTTCTTCTCCATTCTTTAATTTATCGAAAAATGGCTCTCTGTTTTCCTAAAAACAGTGCCAAATACGCCAACGGCGTACTGCTGTACTCCGAGCGGCGCATTTGGCACATAAATCCATTTAATTTGTCGGCCCTACCGGCTCGGTATTGCCCATCTTGCTCATATCGACATTTTCAAAGCCCGGTATCTTCTTAAATACTTCGCTGTCTGCCTTTAAAGCATAATTTCCGTTTGCATAATCCACAAATCCCGGATCGGAGGTTGTTAAGTAGTTGTTCGTACCCTTAATCAACTCCGGTGCACCGCGTGTTCCCTGCGGATTCACGGTTCCGTTCGCCTGACTAAGCTTAAACTTAATATTAACAATCAGATTTTCATCAAAGACATTGGTTGCCACCGACTTATAATACTCATCCTTAAAGGTTGCAAGCTCCGGATATTTTTCTGCAAAAATCGGATTTGCCGCATATTTTTCTGCCAGCTCTACACGTTCCTTCTCCTGTTCATTCGCCATATTCCAGGTTGCGCCCGGAGCATAGGTATTCCAGCCTAAGAAGGTCGCGCTGCAATCAATGAACAGATTTCCTTTCAAGGTATTTCTGTTACCCTGTGCCGTTACACCGATTACGTTGTTCGCATTATCCGAGCCGATATTAGCAAACACATTATTATAAATCTGCAAGCCATGTCCGTAGTTATCGGTTCTGATTCCGGAAACATTCAGCTGCTTCTTATATTCTCCCACCGGATAAATACCGATGTTGTAAATATAGTTGTTGCGGATCACACTTCCGCGCCACTGCGGCATATATTCGTTTCTGGTATAAATCGCGTCCATATCCAAACACTCTTTTACCGCGTCATGAATCCTGTTATACTCGATAATATGATCATTTCCGTGATAGTTAAAGATACAGTGCGGCGCGTCGTACAAATCGTTGTAGGCAACGTGAATCCCTACGCCGTGCATCGCAATTGCCGGAACATATGCCTTTTGCAAATACCCGACTCTGTGAATATTATTATTCAAAATCGTATTATCGCTCGGCGTAAGCGTTTCCAGATCGCCGCCGCGCAGATACAAGCCGGTACCGCCGATGTTCTTGATATGGTTATTATTGATATGTACGCTCGTACCGTTGATGACAATCGCGCCCGAACCGAAGTTAAAGATATTACAGTTCTTAATATCAATATGGTTCACGCCGACACCGTCATCCACAAATCCGTCCCATACATGACCCGGAAATACCTGAGCGTCCGTATATTTGTCAATATCCGCAATATATACCGATGAACCGGAGCCCTTTGTGAAGTTCGCACCCTTCAAGTCTGCACCTCTTGAAATCATCCAATCCTTGAAGCTCGGAATTGAATAGCCTGCGCTTGTTCCCAAAATCGCATAACCGCGTCCGCCCTTCATGGTGATATTGCTGACATTAATATACTCCGCACCGTTAAAGTTGAAGATCGGGGTTGTCAAAGAGGATACGCCCACATCATACTGACCGCTCTTGAAATCATCCGGCGCATAATAATACAGCTTTCCGGTGTCACGGTCGATATAATATTCGCCCTCTTGATCCAATTCCTCCAACAGATTTTCACCGAAGAACCATCCGTTTGTATAGTAGGTGTTGATTCTTCCCTCTTTAATCGTGAGCAGCTTTTTGGACGGATCAATTTTATCAATCGGATAGGTATTATTCTCGTAGTTGATTGAAATCGTTCCGACAATATACGCATCCTTTGCTTTTGTCCACTTAGAAACCCGATCGTCAGTATATCGGAATCCAAAGCTTTCCGCATCTACATTTTCGCTCGGAACTGACATCGAACCCTCATTCGGGTACCGCGCCAGCGTCTGATTCTCGTCATTTACAATCAGCTCCATCTGCGCATAGCGTCCCTTGTTAAAGTAATGATAACCTCTTGTGCTTAACTCGCCGTAATCGGTAATGCCATGCTCTTTTAAGTCCACCATCAGAACCTTTTCCGCGGCTTTCTTATCCAGCATTGTATCTTTTGCCTCGCTGTCAGCCGCCTTAAACCAACTCTTATCCAGCGGAATCTGTCCCGAAATCGTTACCGACTCGCCCGGATATGCCGTATAGGTCACAACGCTGCCCTCTTTTCCGGAGTCCTCCTTCGTAAAGGTCATGCCCTGTTCCATATAATACGTTCCGCCGCGCAGATAAACGGTTACGCCGCCGCTTGGGAGTGTATTTGCCGCGTTCATGCTGCGAATCGTATCCTTTGCCTTTTGAACCGTTGCAAACGGTGCGTTCTCGCTGCCGTCGTTGTTATCGTTTCCGTTTGGTGCAACATACAATGCCGCACTCGCCGTTACCGTACCGTTATTTCCCGGCTTTCCGTTATCGCCGCCCGGCGTATGGATTCCGCCGTTTTTGTCAATCAGTCTGACGGTAATGACGCCTGCCTCCGCTCTTGTGATATTCCGAAGCGGTTCAAAGCAATTATTATGATCTCCGTTGACAATCTTTTTATCATAAGCCACTACGATATACGGCTTATATTCCTCGCTGATTTCCGCGTAATCATAAATTTTTGCCTTAACGGCATTTTCATCCGCAACATTGGTATCGGAAAGCGCATTTGCCGCAATTTTTGCCGCTTGACTTCTGTTGATCGGCATGGCATAATCCGTATATTCCCCCGGCTCAATTAAGCCCAGCTCCTGTGCCTTTTGGATATACGGTGCCGCCCAATAACCATCCCCAAAGGAAACCTCAGCTCCCAAAGCTTTCACAATCATAGTCAGATATTCGGCAACGCTTACATATGAATCCGGCCGAATCGTTCCATCATCATAGCCATTGATAATCCCATAGCCATTCAGACGCATCAGAATGGATTTTGACCAGTGATGGGAAAGGTCTGCAAACTCCGGTTCCTTTGTGATTGCGGCAAAGCAGGCAGTTTGCAGCAGAATTGCCGCGGCAGCAAATGCTGCCGCTGTTTTTTTTAAGCTATGTATCATATCATTCTCCGTTCCGCCGCCCTCTTGACGGCATTCACCTAATGTAGAAAACACGCTGCTTACTTTTCAGCAGTCTGTCCCTGATCCGAACCTGTATTCGAATCCTTATTCGCACGCCACTCATCAATCTGGCGCTGAATTTCCTCTACAATCTTATCATCGCCCGCAGCGACAAGCTTCTGCTGAAATTCCTCATACAATCCCATCGGATCGGCTGCTGCTCCGGAATTAAGGGAAGTCTTATACTCTCCCACAACCGCAGTTACCTGTGCAAGCTCCATCTTGATCGGATCGGTATCCAGTGTAAAGCCTTGCAGCTTTGATGCAGACGCTTCATTGTTTACGCTCTCGATAAAGTCGTTTTCCAATACGCGATTCTTGTCGTCCATATAAATTTCATACCCGTTAAAGGTATTGCCCACCGCCCATCTGTATTGTCCGTAAGGGCTTTCCGAGGTCGGCTGTGAAGTATACCCGATTGGCTTAATCTCTTTGTCATTTACCTTTGTATAATGCTCGCCCTCAATACCGAATACCAGCAGATTATATAAGTCCTTGCCTTTCGGTGTGTTCATCAGTTCAATCAGTTTCATCGCGCGTGCCGGATGTGTTGAGTTCATGGAGATTGCCGTATTGGATGCCGAAGCCGCATACGGGATATAGTGCTTATTCTCAAACGGAATCTTTACATACGCCGTTGAGCCGGCAGCCTTTTTGCTGTCAATTTCCGATTGGGTCGGCATATAACCCTGACCTACCAGATAGTTACCGCCGCCTTTTACTTCATAAACTTCATTACCGACATTTTCAGCCGTCAGAATATCCTTTCGGATATAGCCTTTTTGGAACCAATCAGCATAAACCTCGACAAAAGTCTTGTATTCCGGCGTTCTGTACAGATTGATCGGCGTATAATCATCGCCTGTGGCTTTGATCTTATACGGATTGGAAATCCATTCATAACCCTTTTCCACATGGTCTGCAAATCCGAATACGCCCTTTTTCAAATCTCCGCCATCTTTAATCATCTTGATGTATTCTTCAATCTTATCCCAGGACTCCTTATCCATGGTTTCTTTGGATGCGAAGAAATTCGCTAAAGCTTCGGGATCAATTTTGTCCTTATACTTTTCATAAATATCAATCGGGAAATCCAGTGAAGATACGTAGGATACCATCTGCTGCATGCACGGAATACTGTACAGCTTACCGTCCACACGCTGCTTATCCATAATTGCCTCCGGAATTTCTTTCTTCAAATCCGGCGCATACTGATCAATCAGATCATCCAGCTCCATATAGGAACCCTTTTTCACCTCGCTGACATACGGAATCATCCAACCATGCCATACAATATCAATATTCTCCTGCGAAGCACTGGTAAGCTTCCACTTCTCGGCATAGTCCGATGAAGTAACACATTCAAAATCCACCTTCGTATTCGGCAGATACTTTGCCAGTTCCTCATTAAACTTTTCCCAAACCTTCTGAGAATCGCGCTGTTCGCCCGGACCTACAAAGATCCATTTCAGCGTTACCTCTTCATCCTCCGAATCCTGTGCCACCTGCTGTGTTCCGCAGCCGCTAAGCATGCTAAGCAACATAACTGCCGCCGCTCCTGCGGCTATGATTCTGTTCCAAATTTTCATAACTCTACTCTCCTTTTCTTTTTTGGGGCAATGATAAAATTCGATTTTCAATGGATTTTTATCTGTTTTTCAGTCTATGTAGGCGAGTTCCGCGCATCGTAGCGGATGTCTGAGCCGGAATAGAATGAAAAATAGATGAAAATCCACGCCGATACCCCCCCGGATTATCGAATAATACTATCACCCGTTTTTTAATTTTTTTACTCTATCATTTTATTATCTGAAGATAACAACCAGTTTCGGTGACCACCAATAGGAGTTGATCAGGATTCTGTCCCCTGTTCTCAAATCCGCAACGGATGAATTGTATACCTTTTCATCGCTGCTTTCATAACGATAGGTGGTGGAATTAATCAGCATCGTCTGATACCGATCGACATTATCACGATCCACATAATGTACCAATGCCGTTCTTCCGTTTTCCGATACGGAAATAACATCCGCAATAATATTACCGTTTCTCTGAATATGATCGCCGTCTACACGAATCTGACCCACGTCATCCACACGAACAACGACTCTGAGCATTTCTATTTTATTATTTGAAGTCGTATACTCAATAACATCGCCGCGTTTTAAGTCATTAATCGTAACATGGGAATAATCCACACGGTCTTTCCAGTTCGTTGTCGGCTGATCGTAAATTACGCTGTCACCGGCAAAAACGCTCTGTCCGCCGACAAACTGCAACAATCTTCCCACATCGCCGTTTTCATCGACCGCTTCCGCAACCGAATCAATAATGCAGGGTGTACCGTAGTTTCCCTCACTTGCCGTATTGCTGACTACCGCGCCGAGCGCACCGCCCAAGCCTGCGTCATACAAATATAACGGCGCCGGGAGAGATACGTCGGTAGACGAAAGCTTTGTCGCAATCTTATAGGCTTTCTCATCCGACTTGTCGGTCGGAATCATGAATTGCAGCGTCTTTCCGTCCACGAACGTAAACGGTAAATGCTCTGCCATGTTTTTATAAAAACGCTGTCCTTTCGGCTGACCGGCATTATTTTTCGGGAACGCATTCAGAATGAATTCATCCTCGGAGGCAATATAGTAGTTTTCAGACGTTTTATTGGTTGCGGTCTGAATCTTCAAAATTTGTCCGTCCTCCGTGGTCGTACAAATAATCAGCTGATAAATCGTTCCGTCCAGACTGGAAGCTTTCAGCACATTCGCAACTTCCGTTCTTTCCACTTTCTGTCCGTTGATCGTCATTTTATCGGAAAGCTTGAAGTTTTCAAAATTCCCGTCTTTCATGAACAAACGAATCTCTCCGTCCTCTTCGTCCTCACTGTACCAGCATTTCACCACATAAGCATAATTCTTTGAAGATGTTGACAGCATAAATCCGGCAACTTGATTAAATGCGTCAATATAATATGTACCCTCTGTTCCCAATGACGGTTCATAGGTGCTGCGCTGCCCCTCTGCAATTCTTGCCATATATTCATCGGTGAAATTATATTCCGTTCCGTCCTCCAACACAACGCCGCGCTTTTTTCTGCCGTTATAAAGGCTCTTTGCCGTTCCGGTAACGCGATTATTGGAAATCAGCACTTCCGCCAGACGATCTCCGTTTGTATTTTTACTCATCGCCACAGATAAAACGCTGTTCGACGCAATACTCGAAAAATCCACCTGCTGTCCGTCCAGCCAATATGTCACATCCAATCCGCTGCCCTCCTGCAAGTTCAGCGAACCGCGGTCATATTTGAAGTTGACAACCACATCGGTTGACAGCACCTTATCAACAATAAAAGTTTCATATTCCTTGATAATCACCGTATGATAGGAGCTGCTCCCGGTGTTGCTGATAAAACGAACGGAACCGTTTCCGACCCGAACATCCACATCAGCCGCTACATCCAATCGCTTACCGTTGTAAATCACAATCGCGTCATCATCAATTTTCAGCGTTTTTACCTTTGTTCCGTCATAATAACGAAAATTGGATTTTGTCGCGTCATCCAGAATATCATCCGACTGGATTTCAACCGTCTTAACATTGCTGTCCTCAATGACATGCAACGCCGTATAGGTATCGTCCTCCGCCTTGTAATAAACGTTGACCTTCATGCCGATATACGGTGAAAAATCAATTGCTCCTGTCTCAATCAGTTCCCCGTTGATTTTCACGGTATTGTCTTTATATTCGTCAGACGCACTGTAAAGGGAGGTTTTCCCATAAGCCTCAATAATACCATTAAAGCGGTAGATGTGAAGCGCATGACTCATGTACTCCTCCGAACCCTTTTCCACAACGGGAGCGCCGTTTTCATATCCGGTCGTCACAAGATAATTCTTGCTTTCCAGAACATTCTTCAAAAGCATTGCCCCGTCCAGATACGTCAGCTGTGTTTCCAAACCGCCGCTCACGCCGCTCAAAAGATTGTTTGACGCGGCAACGGCATAATATCCGTTCGGATAACCGCCCTTTGTTTCCGCCATTTCCTTATAACCTGTGACGGAAATCAGAACTTTCATGACCTCGCCCAGAGGAATAACCGAATCCGGCTTAAACAATGCGTCGCCGTAGCCATTCATGACGCCGTTATTATAGAGATACTCAATCGCAGCCGCCGCATCGTGATCCGCCGGCACATCGCCAAAAATCCTGCGCGGACTTTCGGAGAGTCTGTCCTCAGTGCCCATCAGCCTTACTACGATCTTTGCAAATTCCGATCGGGTTACGGTACTCTCTGCCTGTTCCTCGGTAATACCGCTGTAAATCCCCAGATCATTCATCAGAGAAAGCGTTTGAAGCTGCTTTTCGTTCAAGGAATCCTCCGCAAATGCACTGCTGACAAAGCATAGTAAAAACAGGATGGATAGACTTATCAATTTTTTCATATTGTTCTTCCGACTCCTTTCGCCTTTTTGATTTTCCAAAATGATTATTCTGCCGGGTGAAGCTTATCATAAACACGTTTCAGCATAACCACTGCCTGCGCTCTTGAAGCGTACTGCTTCGGGGCAAACAGCTCCTCTGTAACGCCGTTTACAAATCCCTGCTCCGCCGCTTCGGCAATATAATCATATGCCCAATAGCTCACCTCGTCAATATCGTTAAAATACAAGGAACGTCCCGTCTGCATTTTTGTATTGGATTTGCTGTTATATGCTGCAACGATAACCTTTGCGATTTCCTCACGCGTGATCGCATTATGCGGATTAAACAATCCGTCATAACCGTTCATATAATCATTGCTGCGCACCGTCTGCACATATCCCGAATACCAATCTTCATCAATTACGTCAAAGAAACTGTTTTCATAAGCAGTCGGCTCTAAGCCCATCGTCCTCGTTACCATTGCCGCAAATTCCGCACGCGATACGTTATCGTTCGGATTGAAATCGCCCTGCTCATTGCCGTTTACGATTCCCAATTCCGCCATTGCTTCAACTTCATTCCGCGCCCAGTGCGTTTTCATATCCTTAAAGTGCAGCAAATAAGTGTCCAGCTCATCCTCCGCTTTTTCCGGATCCTGATTCGGTGGAATCGGAATCAAATCGTTGTTGGATTTGATATTGGACGGTGGGGTGGAACCTCCGCCGCCACCGCTTCCTCCGCCGCCGTTATTGTTATTACCGCTTGAGGGTTTGATTTTGTTAAGCTTTGTTAATAATTCGTCGCGGATCGGTAAATCATAGAAGGTATTCAGCAGCTGCTTTGCCGCATTAATATCGGACGTGCTTTTGCTGTATGCCGCCTTATTGACAGCGTCCGTTACCGCGGTCAATTCTAAGGTGATTTCATAAACCGTCAGCTGTTCAATATACAGATCACCGTTACATTCCAGATAAATCTGATCCTCAAACTGATCTTTCTGCTTGCGATAATCATAATTGGCTTTCAGTACCTGGCTGTTTCCATCTGCCGTAAGCGTTGCAATATTGCCGCCTTTTTCCGAACGGAGGGTGATGACGCTGCCCTTATCGGCTTTCACGTTTGCGATAAACCCATAACTGCTGTCATTCGTCATCGGAATCACCTGATAAGCGCCCTCGCCGGCAACTTTTAGCAGATTCTTTCCCTCCTCGGAAACAATCGAAAGCTCTGTTTCGTTTTTCGGGTTCCAGCCATTGGTCGTTCCGTCGGATAAGTCGCCGTTTGTGCAGAGATTATCCGCTTTTTTAACGGTCAAATCATACTTTTTCTCAACCGACGAAGTGTTTTTGCTGACTGTCACCGTCAGCGTTACTTTCTGATCTTCACGGCTCGGACGAGTCACGGTTCCGTCTGCCTTAATCAGACTTTCATTCGAGCTTCTCCACCGGAATGTACTTTCAAATGTTCCCTGCGTGAGCAAGTCTAAATTTCCGGTAACAGCCTGCGTCGGGTCTAATTTAATTTCAGATAGATCTTCCTTTGCCATTCTGAGGTCTGTATAATTCAAGCTGACCTCCTGCTCCGCAAAAACCGTATCGTCCTCGGCCGCTGCCGCTCTGATCGTGAGTTCACCTTGAATCACACTTGAAAGAACAGACAGCTCGCCCGTATCGGCTTTCATGGTAACGCCCTCCAGCGTTTGCGGCTGCTTGGGTTCCATGCTCCACACAATTTTCGCTTTCGGCATTTCTTTTCCAATCTGGTCATATAATTTAGCGGTATATGCAAATTTCTTTGCGCCGCTGTCGGGAATAAACAAATCCTTTTCCGGTTCTACCAGTTCAATCTTTTTCGGCTGACGCTTGGATACCAAAATCGTTTTTTCCGTTTTATTCTCCGGCCTTGTCTGCGAATAAGCCGCCATCTTGATTTCGCCCGGCTCGGCGGTTTCGGGGACAGTAAATGTATGAGAATCACTGTCAAACTCTATGCCCTCCGGCATGGACTCCATTGCGATAATCGCCTTTCGGCTCATTTCCTTTCCATCCGTTCCGATAACGGAGGCGGTATATGTATAGGTTTCATCTTCCTCACCGCTTAAGGGGATTGCCATTTCCGACTGACCCTCTACAGTGATATGATCCTCGTCCACAATCGTTATGGTAAAGTCCCTTGTTTTCCCCATTGAAGTGGTTGCGCGATAAGTGATTTCGTGTCCCCCAACCACACTGCTGTCAATGGAAAGCTGTGCCGCCGAATTTCCGACCGGCTCTGAAGCAACCCCATCCGGCAGCTGTGAAATCGGCTCAAAGCTTGTAATCTCATCTGCCGAAATACTGCCCTTGTAATCATAATGAATCGGTTCAAGCACCGTTGTAAAGGTATCGGTTTCCGGAATTTCAAACCGTGTATTTTCCAATACCATATCGCCGCTTGAAGTGTCATAATACTTCCATTCATCGCCATCTTGAACGACCATAAATTTCTTGGTATCGGATACTGCAAGGAACATACCGTCCTTCACTGCGCTGATGGAGCGGATTTGTTCGGTATTTTCCGTTTCACCGCCCGGCTGTGCGATCACCCACGGAACATCGACCGTCAAGGCTTCTGGCACATTCCGCGCAATCAAAATCTTTCCGTTTGCCGTTCCTACTGCAATATGATCTGTACTTAATGCTACGGCTGTGAATTTTTCGGTATTGGTCGTTCCGTCCGAAAGCTGCATGGCCGTAAAATTCGTATATCTTACCGCATCCCTGTTTAACACACGCAGAACCGCTGTGTTATTTACAACAATCCATCCGCCGAAATTCGGAACATAAACCATATCCAACGGCGTTGCGGTCATGTTGGATGCCTGCGCAAGCTGATTGCCCTCCGCGTCAAACTGCCAGGTTTTCCACTGGTCGGTCACGGCATACCGCATCGGCTCATCCGGTGTCAAACCCACCGTTTTACCGTAGGCGCCGGAATCAATTTTATAAATCTGCGGTTCGTCATCCAGACTGTTGAAAATTTTCAAGCTCGAACCGGATGAAAGCACCAATTGCTGTCCGTTGGTTTCAACGGTCGTATTGGAATTTGCCATTGCCGAATTGGTTGCCTGCGTCCAGGTATTACCGTCGCTCGAATAGAAAATTTTATTGTTTACGCTCATCACGAATTTCTGTTCCGCCTCCCACCAGACAATCGTCTGTCGGTTTTCCGGATTCGCATTATGCGTAGCGTCCTGGAATTTTCTCACCATCCGCCAGTTTTCCACATCATCCGAAACGAAAACCTGTGCCGGATTGGTCTTGGTTGTAAAATCCTTTGCAATCGCTACATACAAATCCAGATCGGGACTGTAACAGGTGTCAATATACTTGTACGTTGACGGAATCTCATCCGCAAATACGGGCATGATTGCCGCTGTATGAAACAGCAGCAGCCCCGAAAGTAATGCTGATAATATTTTTTTCAATGTCATTCATCCTTTCTACTTCTCTACGCCTACAGTCTGATCTTTCAAAAGACCGATATTCTTAAAATCAATCTTCGGGAAATCCTTGTTTTTACTGTAAACCTCGCTGTTTTCTTTTAGGGTGAAGTCTTTGCCGTTATAATCTGCAAACCCCGGATCGGACGTTGTTACAATATTGTCCGAAGCCTCCACAAGCTGATCGCTTGCATTAAAGCCTTGTGCGGTCGGCGTTCCGTTCAGCGTGCTGAGCGGGAATTTGATATTCACAACCACATTGCCCATAAACTTGTTCCCGTTTTGATATGCGGTAAAGTGATGGTCAAAGAAAGTTGCCACCTCCGGATTCTGTTCCGAATATTTCGGACTATAAATCTTCCAGTTCTCATAAATACTCTTAACGCTGTCGGATTCCAGATTCCACTTCGCGTCTGGGTTATAGGTATGCGCCCCCTCGTAAGTACCGGAGGTATCAATAAACAGATTGTTCCGGATTACATTGTCAATCCCCTGGGCGCAAACACCGCGGATTCCGTTGGAATTCTGACCGCCGATATTCTCAAAGATATTCTCAATCACCTGCAAGCCGTTACCGTTATTATCGGTACGGATTCCGGCTACATTCATCTGCTTTTCGGTAAATGTCTGATGTCCCAAATCATGAATGTAATTTCTCCGAATCAGCACATTGCGTTCCCACGGATATTGATAAACATTCATATAAATAGCGTCCATATCGTGGAACTCCTTAACCGCGTCATAGATATTGTTATACTCAATCGTATGATTCGGGCCGTAGATAATCACTGCCGCATGGGGCATATCGTGAATCTCATTATGGCTTACCGTAACGCCTACCGAGCGATACCCCACCAGAATCCCGGCTTGATAAGACCGTTCAATCTGCGCCGCTTTATAGATATGGTTGTTCTCAATCCGATTATTGCTTGCAACAATATTATCATAATCGCCGCCGCTGATACTGATCGCCGTACTGCCGATGTCGTGAATAATCGAATTTTTGACCGTGCAGCCGGTTCCTTTCAAATAAATACCGTTTGTGCCGGTTCCGGATGCTTCGCAATTTTCAACCGCGACATTTTCCGCACCTGTAATCCGCACAATTCCGGCTCTTGAGGAATCCAGTTTCAAATTTCTGAATGTAACGTTGCTTACATTCTCACCCGAAATCAGGTTCTCCGTCATCAGTGAAAGACGAATATCCGAGGCTTCACTAAATCCGCTTTCCGGACACAGATAAAGCATCTTTGTATTTCGGTCAATGTAGTATTCTCCCGGCGTATCCAGTTCTTCAAATACATTTTCATAACGGATAAAATGCTTTGAATAGTAGCTTGTTACCGAACCCTCTTTCAAAGTGATTTGTCCCGGTTCAATTTTTTCGATCGGGAAATATCCGTAGAAGTAGTTCGGCCCCAATACGCCGGCTGTGTAAATCTCCTGAATATTGGTTTTCCATTTTGTCGGGCGGTCGTAATCAATCTTATAAACCGCGCCCTCCAGCACGCCCGTTTTACTTCTTGCGCCGCTTCTTACGATTTCCGTTGTTCCTACCCAGTCTTGATTCGGCCATCTGGAAAGCTGCTTGCGGCTGCCGTCAATATACAGCTCTGCCTGCGGCAAAACATCTGCCGAAATGCCGTAACCGCGCCGCGAAAGCGTCCCCAAATCTTCAATTCCCAGCTTGCCGAGATCAATTTGCAGTACCTTGCTTGCCGCCGACTTATCAATCAGCTTTGTCGACATCTCCGCGGCAATCGGCTTAAAGTCACTGTATGAAAGCTTTTTACCGCCTGTAATTCTTACACTTTCTCCCGGATAAGCCGTATAAACGACCGGGCTGCCCTCTTTGCCCGAATCCGCCGCGCTGAGTTCCAATGATTTTGTCAATTCATACTCGCCGCCGCGCAGATAAACGGTAACGCCGCCCTCCGGATATGTTCCGGAAGCGTTCATTTCGCGGATTTTATTGTGCGCCATCTCCAGTGTCTTGAACGGTGCGTCGATGGTGCCGCTGTTCGTATCACTGCCGGAGTTGTCCACGTAAAATACATTCGACGAATCTCTCCCCGGCTGATCTCCTCCCGGTTTCACAAAGTCCCCGGCAGAAATCATCCGCTCAATAATCACGCATGCCTCTGCCCTTGTGGTGGAACGGCTGCTTTGGAATCGGTTATCCTCATAGCCGTATAACAAATGATGCGCATAAGCCGCAAGGACGTATTCCTTATAATCGTTGTAAATATCATAATAATCCGCAATCTTCGAAATCCATTGCTTGCGCTCATCCCCGGTCACATAATCCGCCCCGATTGCACGCGTGCATATTTTTGCGATTTCTCCGCGTGTGATGGGACGATTGTAGCTGTTAAATTCTCCGGCATAAATCAATTTCTTTTTCAACGCCATGTCAATATAAGGCTTTGACCAGTTTCCTACCTGCGGTGTCACTTCAACATTCATCGCGTTCAGCGCCATTGTCAGAAATTCATCTACATTAACGGCACTGTCCGGTCGAAAGCTTCCGTTATTCCCCTCGACCACTCCCTTTGCCGTAAGGCGAGTGATGAAGCCTTCCGCCCAATGATTTTTAACGTCCGTATAATCGGCAAAAACCGCTGATGCGCTTAATGAAAACGCGGTAATTGCCGTCAGAAGCCGAGCCGTTTTTTTCACTGCAATTCCTCCCATTATCATAAATTATTGAGATGATTGTAAAGTTCCCAAAGGCATTGACCGGAATTTTCATCTTTTTTGTTCCATTCCGGCTCAAACATCCGCTACGCTGCGCGGAACTCGCCTTCACAGATCAAAAAAGACAAAAATTCTTTTCGAACGTTTTACAATCCCCTGTCATAAAATTCTTTTCGCTGATTATAAGCTTTTTTAAGAAATCTTCAAGCAAAAATCTCTTGAAAAAGATTATAATCCGAAGTGCACATCCCGATCCGTAAGAACGGGATATGCATCGGTTTCTTTTATTTTTGGATTCCGAAAGCGCTCATATCAAACTGCGGAAGTCCCTCCACAAGCGCCGCTGCTTCTGTCGAAAGCTGTAAGTTCCCGGTCTTGTAAGACAGGAAACCCGGATCTTCGGTACAAACATAATTCCCCGAAGCCTCTGTCAGCTTTTCCGAACCGCGGAATCCCTCCGCATTCTGCTCTCCGTTATAGGTACTGAGCGCAAATGCCAGATTCACAATCATATTATTTTTAAACTCATTCGTCCGCGAATAATTCGGATGTTCATTAAAAAATGAATACAGCTCCGGAAACTGCTTTCCGTAAACCGCCAGTCTTGTGTTCATTTCTTTCTTCAAATCCGCAACCTTCGCTCCGTTGATGGTGTTGGCAACTTCTTCGCCATTGCTGTTCAAAACCGTATCGGGATAAAGCGTACCGTCTGCGGCAGGCGTAATTTCCTTATACTTTTGCGTGTTGTAATAAGCTTCGTTGCAGTCCACGAATAAATTATGATAGATTTTATTTCGTGTCCCCTCTGCCGTAACCGCTCCGATTCCGTTATTTTTACCGTCCCCGATTTTATAGAACAGATTCTCATAAATCTCCAAGCCGCAGCCCTTATTATCGGTTCGGATTGCACGCACATTGATTTGATGCTTTCCGTTCATACTGCTTCTTCCGATGTCATGAAAATAATTTCCGTGAATCTTATTCCCCCGTTCCCACGGGTAATTGGAATTATTGGCATATACCGCGTCCATATCGCTGAATTCCGTCACAAGGTGATCCAATTCATTTCCGTATATCTCATTATTGACGCCGTAAAAAATAATTCCGGCATGCGGCCCGTTATAAATATGATTATTCACAGCCGCCGCACCTACGCAGCGATACCCGAAATTGATTCCTGCCTTATAGCTGCGTTCCAGTCGGGCAAAATTATAAATTTCAGTGTCCCTTACAACAATGTTATTCGGAACAAGATTTGCATAATCGCCGCAGTTTGAGAACAACACCCCGTCCTGTCCGACATCATGAATCCGGCATCGGTCAATAACAATATCGGTAGAATAATCCATCCGAATCCCGTTCTCTCCAAAGCTTTGAATTTCACAGTTTCGGAATTTGATATTCTTGTTATTTTTCCCCGTCACCGCAGAGCCGCGTCCGCCTCTGAATGTCAGCTTCTCAAAGCTGACATTGCTGCATCCCTCCAGACGAAACATGGAATTGGGTGCTTTACCGCTATAGTCCACTGTCGGAGTAGGCATCGTCAGGGTTAATACCGTATTATTTAGTGTCCCCTCCGGTGGATAGAAATATAGTGTCCCCGTATCGCGGTCGATATAATACTCTCCGGGAGCGTCCAATTCTTCGGGAATATTTTCAAAGCGGTAATACGGATCGGTATAATACTTCTCTAATGCCCCCTTCTTTAAATATACCCTCTTTGCCCCGGTGTCAAACCGACTAACCGGATAATGATCAAATTCATAATTGGGGCCTAATGTTCCGGAAAGCCAAGCTTCTTCCGGCTTGCTCCATTGTGACGGACGATCATACGTCACCTCAAAGCTGCACCCATCGGCAATCCCGGATTTTGTTCTTTTTCCGTACTCTCCGGAATCAGCCGCCGGTTTTACCAATCCGACAAATCCATCATTCGGCCATCCGGCAAGTTTCTGCACTTTTCCGTTCAGACTCAGCTCAGCCTGTGCCTCCTGCTCCTCCGAAATCAAGTGTCCGCGTACCGAAAGCTCTCCGTAATCCGTAATCCCGGCATCTTTCAGACTATACTGCAAGATTTTATTGTCCCCCGGATTATCAATAATGGCGGAGGTAAAGCTGCTGTCCGCCGGTGTCATTTCCGACAGCGGAATATCAAAACCGGCATTCAATACAACTTTTTCATTTCCATATGCACGTATACGGAGCGGCGCATATTCCTCATAGGAATCCGACATCAGAATCGTATTCGATACGGAATATACACCTCCCCTCATATAAATCGTTTGCTGTCCCCCGCCGCGTGCTTTTTCCAAAGCACAGGACAGTGTTTTTAATGGGGAATCATACGTTCCCTCTGCACTGTCAGCGCCATTCGGTGAAACATAAATGCCTTGATCGTCTATTACTTGAAAGGGTTGACTGCCTCTCTCAGCCAATTCATGCCGCTTGCGCTATCCCAAACATACACACGCATTTTTGCATTTTCCGGTAAATCGTTCTGAACAGTGATATTCGCCGTTGCGGTTTTGTCTGTCATTGCCGGAATGGTGTTCGGTACCATACGCACCTGTCGGCATTGACCGTCCTCATCGTAAATTGCGGCGATGATGGTCAGCGAACATTCCTCATCCTTTTGGTTTTCAACATCTACGCCGATAACCAAATTTGCTCCTGCCTCTAATTTGGCTTGTTTGTCGCTTGCAAGCGTATAGGTAAAGTTGCCATCTGTACCCTTATCAATTACCAGAACGTCGCTGTTGGTGTTGTCGGTTGCGGTTGCAATAAATTTATTTTCACCGACAGAAACAACGTTCGTAAGCGGCATAGTATTTTCAGCTCCTGCGGCTGCCACCTCGGTAAGGGATGCCGCTGCAAAATTCGCATCATCCGCAGCCGTATAAACCTTTCCGTTCGTGCCGGCAAACATGAAATCGCTGCCGCTGGTATCCAGGGCTCCGCATATGATACCACCCGATACAATCGGACCTGTCGTTGTGGTTCCGTCTTTCGCAACAACCACGGTTCTGTTACCCTTATCCGATACACCAACAAATGCGTCAAGATTCTTGCTATAAACCGCGTCGGTCATCGTTCCGTATTGATTCAGGTTCGCGTTTCCTGTCCAACCCTCTTCCATATTCGTTCCTGTTGTATTATCCCTTACCACACCTACATAATTTCCATACATAAATACAGTAGGATTCTCTTCATCGCTCATTGCAATTTTACCCATTACCCAGTCTTTTGTTTCCGGAGTTGAAGCTGTCGGAATTGCTTTGTAGTATTGCGCTGCTCCGTTTATATCCCATTCCTCCGGAGTATAGTGACGAAGTTGTCTGCCGTTGTTTGTGGAGTAAAGTACTCCGTTGGAAACAGCAATATCTGTGTTTGCGTAGAAATTCATTTTGGCGCTTCCGTTGGTTGCTAAGGCTTTCCATGTTCTTCCGTCCGTGGAGGTCAGCATAATTCCTACCGTAGCCGCTGTAGATGCCGAAATAACATAGCAATCCTTTGCATCCCACCATATTGCGTCATTTTTAGTTTCATTATATGCTACAGGATTACCAGCTTTTTCCGTAATGTCCGAGAATGTATATCCCTGATATACCATTTCCCAATTTAAACCGTCATCCGAAACAAAGATTTTACCCCAATATTTTGGAGCGACTGTCCCGGCGGCCTCTTTTGTCGCTGTGTTTCCGTATACAACATACTGATTCAGCTTCGGGCTGTAAACACCGCCGATTAATCTTACGTTTTTGAACGGATTGCTATATTCCGCTTTCGGCGTTCCGATCGTGCGGTACGGTTCCGGTGTTGCAGTCGGTTCGGGAGTTGCGGTTGGCTCCGGTGTCGCAGTCGGTTCCGGCGCTTCATAATCCGCTACATTATAATAGGAAGTAATATCCCCCTTAAACACCTGTGTATCACTTAATGCAACAAATTTTGAATCTGTATCATTTTCAAATTCAATATTCTTAATTGCACTTTCATTCTTGGATGAAATCGAATTAACCGGGATTTCTGTCCAAACCGTTTCTGCGGTGATACCGTCAGCAGTGTTTGCCGTATACAAAAGCGTACCGTCTGACAATCCTGCTATGATATAGTTTTTATTGGCATTCACGCCGGTAACATCCGCATCCTTTTTCAAGGTATACTGTCTGTAACCCCCCGGTGCCTTTGTGACAAATAAAGTTTTATTATTGGTTATTGCCAGATACTGATCTGCCGTAGGAGCATAGACCATATCATATACTTCTGTTGGTAATCCACTCGAATTTTGTGAAATACTGCTCCATGTACAAGGAGTTCCCGGCGTCATTGTGGATGCAAAAGCATACCCTGCGCCCAAAGCAAAAACCTCTATATTGCCACTTTCGTCTGCCGGCTTTGCCGCAACTGCTTTGGTTAAATATCCCGTAGATGAAAGCTGCTTTTTATTCTTTCCGTATTCCTTTTGGGTCATGCTTGTCTGTGCATTTAATGCCGTATCGCTTGAACCACCCGATAAAATCAGATATTCTCCCGATGTGGTCAAATATGAATTCATTGTCCAATGCAATACGTCCGTACTCTGTATCCATGCATTGCCGTCTACAGAATAATAAGTGGTTGAATTTGTCTTTGCCACAAAAATTCCCTTATCTGCCCAGTATACCAATTGCTGTTGTCCGGTTTTATTACTTGAAATCGCAGCATTATTGGCAATGGCTGTGGCACTTGCATTCCATGTCAAACCGCTGTCATTGGAATAATATAATTTTGCTCCGCTCCAACTTGCGTTCTTTGCCATTGCCACATAGGTATCGCCGTTATGTGCGATATCGGTAAAAGTATATCCGCTCGGAAGCACCGTCTGCTCCTCTGCAGCCCTTACCGGCAGTGCCGTCATGCCGCCGAAAAGCATTGCCATTGATACAAGAAGTGAAATCACTTTGTTCTTTTTCATGGTTTTTTATCCTTTCTTTAATCAAATTTTATGAATATTTGCGTCATACACAAGATGTTATTCTACCGTTTTCCTTTCCGCCATCGGAACATTATCCGGAATTGTTTCCTCCAAAGCCGAAAGTAAAACGGAATATATACTGAAATTCAGTCTTAGCCCTTTACCGCACCTACGGTAAGACCCTTTGCAAAATATTTCTGGAAGAACGGGAAGATCACCAGCATCGGCCCTGCCGCTACCATACACATCGCAAATCGGATGGTAACGGACGGCAGATTGGAAACGTCCAAATCAATTCCCGCCACCGGCGTACTGTCCGCCATGTCCTTGACAAATTCCGCCTCGCGCAGAATCTTTTGCAGCAAATATTGCAGCGAATACAGATTCTCCGACTTAATATAAATCAGCGCCGTATTCCAATCATTCCATCTCGTCAGCAAGGTTAATAGTGAAATGGTTGCGATAACCGGCTTCGAAAGCGGAAGTACAATTTTAAAGAAGGTTTGCAGCTCGCTCGCTCCGTCAATCTTCGCCGCCTCACTTAACGATTGCGGCAGTCCCTGGAAGAAGGTTCGAATGACGATAACATGGAATGCATTCACCAGATTCGGTAAAATATAAACCCAAATCGTATTGCCCATATGCAGATATTTCGTCATCCAGATATATGTCGGGATCAATCCGCCCGAAAACAACATAGTGAAAAATATAAAAAACGTTGCAGGCTTTTTATATTTGTAATTCGGCTTTGAAAGCGGATATGCCAGCATTGACATAACGATTACGGCAAGGAACGTTGCGATAAATGAATAAAATATCGTTACCTTGTACGCGTCGATCAGCTTCTGTGGCGCTCTGAATACATATCGGTATGCCTCGGTCGAAAATACGGACGGAATGAGCTTATATCCCATTTCCGTCAATGCCGTTTCATCCGTAAAGGAAGCCGAAATAATCAGAACAAACGGCAGGATAAACAGTAATGATCCTATACAGAACAACAGATTGACAACAATCCCCGAAAGTCTGTTTTGCTTTTTCATCTTGTCTGCCTCCTTTTAGAATAATGAATTTTCTGCCGAGATCTTCTTTACGATTAGATTCGTTCCGACTACCATCAGCAGTCCCACTACCGACTGGAACAAACCAACCGCCGTTGTAATTCCGATATCATCACCGGTTCTTAATCCGCGGTATACATAAGTATCAATAATATCTGTTGTCGGATATAACAATCCGATATCTCTCGGAATCGTATAGAACAATCCGAAGTCACCCTTGATGATATGACCGACATCCAAGATCGTCAGCGTAATCATCAGCGGTACCAATGCCGGAATTGTAACATACATTGTTTGCTGAAATTTATTCGCACCGTCCAGCTGCGCCGCTTCATAGAGCTGTTCATCAACGCCCATCAGCGCCGCATAATACATAATGGATTTCAATCCGACCGTTTTCCACAGGTTTACAATCGGCAAAATGAACACCCAGTATTTCGGCTCCGAGTACCATTGTTTTCCTGTCCCTCCGCATGCCTCAATAATTTTATTGAGAATACCCATGTTCGGTTCCAATAATATGTAAGTGATATATCCCACAATAACCCATGAAAGGAAATGCGGTAAAATCATACTCGTCTGATAAAATTTCAAAGCCACCTTATTGCGCACCTCATTCAGAAGCAACGCCACCAGAACCGCCGCAATCAAACCGAGAATAATAAACAACAATCCGTACCCTACGGTGTTCCGTCCGATTCGCCATGCATCCTGGGAGGTAAAGAAAAACTTAAAATTCTTCAATCCGACCCATTTGCTCCCGAAAATTCCCAGGTTGTTTCTGTAATCCTTAAATGCAATAATAATACCAAACATCGGGACATATGCAAAAATCGCCAGCAGTACCAATCCCGGCAGCATTAATGCGGAAAGCTCTGCATTATCCTTGAAATCTTTCCAGCGGCTTTTCTTTTTCGGAACCGCTGTCATGTTTGTTTCCGTCTTAGCCATAATCATTGCCTCGCTTTCTGTTTCTTCTCTATCTGTTTTTATTCTAACATTGCCCCCGGCTGATTTCAAGTATAAAAAATTTACTTTCTGTTAATATATTGACCATTTTGTTGTGCAGTATTAATATTTCATCCTCATTTTTACAATCTTTCATCAGCAAATCATACATAAAAATTCCGGATAACGCGTAATTTTTTCTCAATCCCCCTTGACGTTCCCCTCGCTTTGTGTTATGCTGAATATAAGAAACTAAAAAAGGGGTTTGATGAAATGTTTAGTGTAATAGTAGTCGATGATGAAATGATGATACGTTCCGGAATTTCCTCTTTTATTAACAGCTGCGACATCGGATTTCAAGTCATAAAGGCTTTCCGTGACGGCAGCGAAGCCATCCAATATCTTGAGGAAAATGATGTCGATGTAGTCATCTCGGACGTGAAAATGGTACAGGTATCGGGCATTGAGCTTGCCAAATACATCTACGAAAACAAGCCGTATATCCCGGTTATCCTTTTAAGCGGCTATGCGGAATTTGAGTACGCGAAAGCAGCGATCAAGTACGATGTACAGGAATATCTCACAAAGCCGACCAATCATGAGGATCTGAAAAATGTTCTGCTCGGAATCCGCGACACGCTGACAGCCCGTAAAAATAATGACATCAATGCATTTCTCTCGCTCATCAAACAGCTTTATGCCGCAATTCTTGCAAAAGACGCCGATACGGCAGAAAAAGAGCTTTTGCAATTACTGGACAGCAACACGCGTGAAAATGAACAGCTTGGACAATACGCCTTTAACATTTTTGAAATCATCATAGACAAGCTTTATGCCAATCTGAATATCCGGCTTACTCCGGAGTCTGTCGGTTATCATGCGCTTCCCGAAACCTCCGGTCATACTAAAATTTATGCGGCGGCTCAGCAAAGCCTTGCCAATATTATGGATAAGATTTCTGCCAACGATAAGAAAACGGATAATCTGGTGATTGATAAGCTGATTCAATTTATCAATGAGAATTTTTCGGAAAATATTTCTTTGCAGGACGCAGCGGAAAAGGTATTCTTTAATCCTGCTTATTGCAGCCGTTTTTTCAAGGAACAAACCGGCGAAAATTTCAGCGATTATCTGCTCAAAGTCCGTATGCAGCATGCCGCGGAGCTTCTGCATAAAAACAAAAAAATCACCGAAATCAGCAAAGCCTGCGGCTATCGCAGCTCCGGGTATTTTACCCGCGTATTCAAAGACTATTATAATTGCACCCCCAGCGAATATATGCACAACATATAACACGGCACAAATTATGACAAGGTGCGGAAAGGAAAATACCCATGCCGAAAAAACTCCAAAATAACTGGCTCTATATCAAAACCTTTAAGATGAACAGTATTTTCTGGCGCACCTTTCTTTTAATCTGTGCCGTGATTTTTGTTCCGTTCATCGTGCTGAGCATCCTATTCTACTCCAATTCCCTGCAAAATCTATCCGAGGAAGTTTCGGTTGAAAATTCTTCCTCACTGGAAAGCGCTGTAAATATCGTAGACAGCACCTTAATGGAGTGCGATATGATGAGCAGTTCCATCGCGATCAACGAAAGTGCGCAGATGTATACGATTAACGGCAAAAACACCGATTCTTTCCGAACACTGACGAAATTTGCCACAACACTTCCGATCGTATACAAATACATCGACTCCATTTATATTTATTCCGAATCGGCGGAAACCGTAATTCTGAATGAAAACATCCGCCCTCTTTCCGATTTTCCCGATACCGGCTGGATTGAGGCATATCAAGGAGTAGACACCCCAACCGGAAGTATGATTGCGCGTGTGAAAAACAATACCTATCCCCCTTTGATTACCATCATCAAGCCGATTTATGTAGCAGATATTAAAAAGGGCGCGGTCATTATGAACTTAAACGCGCACAGCCTTTACACCTCCCTGCTCTATGATCAGTATAAGGACGGTCAGCAGTTTTTTCTGATTGACCCCCAAAACAACATCATCCTTTCCAATGATGTGGCTACCTTCAACACCACGCCGGAAACGCTCGGTTTTTCTGTGGACGCGCTGAATCAAGCTTCCGTTGATCAGTCGTTTGAAATTCAGCATAACGAATACATTCTGTTTTCCGCTGACAGCCAATTTAAAAACTATACATACGTTCAGGCATATCCGTTCGCATTGTACAAGCACCAGCTGTCTTTATTCCGCAGCAGAATTATTGTAATCATGGGATGCCTTTTGATTATCGTGTTTCTTCTGGCGTATATCGCGTCGGCAAGAAGCTATGTCCCTCTGCGCGAGATTATCTCCTATCTGAATCATCCCAACACAGCGCTGAACAGCATCGGAACAAAGGACGAAAATGAATTGGCTTATATTATCAGCAGTATTCAGATGCATATCGAAGATAAGCAAAAGCTTGAAAAAATCATGGAGGAACGCGTCAAAATGCTGCGAAAAGCGCAATATGATATGCTGCAAATGCAGATTAATCCCCATTTTCTGTATAATACCTTAGAAACAATCAATTGGATGGCATATAACCCCTCCGACCCCAAAAATGCAGTATCAAAGGCACTTGTCAGCCTTGCCAGCTTCTTTCGGAACACCACTTCATCGGGGTATTTGATTTCAATCGAAGATGAGATTCGAAACACCAAAGAATATATTAATATTCTTGCGTTGCGTTACGGTGATTTATTTGATACGGAATGGGAAATTGAGGACTCTGTTCTCTCCTACACGATTATCAAAATATGTTTGCAGCCGATCATTGAAAACGCGGTCTATCATGGGTTGAAGCCTAAAATGGATAAAGGACTCATTAAAATTTCGGGCAAAAAGCAGCAAAACTCCATTTGTCTGACGGTGAGTGATAATGGAATCGGCATGAACTCCGAGCAGCTTGACTCTCTCAATGCCTTGCTTTCCGATAATGCATATGACAATACAAAAGCCCATATCGGGCTTGCGAACGTAAACAGCCGTATCAAGATTATTTTCGGCGCCAATTACGGAATTACGGTTGATTCCCGCGAGGGAGCCGGAACCGATGTGCATATCACCATTCCGTGCGAACAGCAAACAACATAAAATATTAGCGGTGTGCAAGATTCAAAACATCCCCTCTTCAGAATCGCGATGTTTTGCGTCTTTACACACCGCTTCGACAAAACATTCAGGGGGAGTGTTATTTTTATGCCTATTTATAAAATGGATGGCAAAAAGGATGGATTACAGCGATACCATGTATGCGTTAATTATACAGATGATACCGGGGAAAAGCGTCAGCTTGACAAAATCGCCTACAGTCCAACAGAAGCAGCTGCATTGGAACGGCAGCTGCTTCTTGATTTAGAGGAAGAATATCCCTCACCAATCACACTACAGCAGCTTGCTGATGAATATATAGGGGTGAAAAAAAATGAAGTCCGTGAAACGACAGCTGAGAAAAACAAGGAATTACTCAAACGATATGTCTTGCCCCAATTCGGGAATTATCTGATTGACAAATTAAATATCCGACACATGCAAAATTGGAAATCGGAAATGAATAACCGCCAAATTGCCAATGGAAACAAGCTCTCATTGAAATACAAGCAAAATGTATACAGTACTTTCAGTGCACTGTTGAATTACGCCGTAAAAATGGAATATATCGCAACCAATCCCTTATCTCGGCTTGGCAATTTTAAGGATGCGAATTTGATTCGAAAGGAAATGGATTTTTATACCGTTGAGGAGTTCAAAAAATTTATCGTTGCCGCAAAGCAACGTGCATTGGAAATTGAAAGAAAAACAGGAAGCATCTGCGAATGGGATTATTATATATTTTTTATGATTGCTTTCTATACCGGAATGAGAAAAGGCGAAATCAACGCGCTCAAGTGGACAGATATGCGGAATGATGTCATCTATGTCACGCGCTCCATCGCTCAAAAAATGAAAGGTGAGGATCGCGAAACCCCACCAAAAAATAAAAGCTCCATCCGCTCCATTCAGATTCCCATTCCCTTAAAGACCGCATTGACCGATCACTATAACAGGCATTGCCAAGCCTCCGGTTTTAGCGGTGATTGGCGCGTTTGCGGCGGAATCAAATGCATCCGCGACACGACCTTAGATCATCGGAATCGCGAATATGCACAAATTGCGAATATAAAAACCATCCGGATTCACGATTACCGTCACAGTCATGCCTCGGTATTAATCAACGCCGGAATCAACATTAAAGAGATCGCGCGCCGGCTGGGACATTCCAAAGTCGAGCAAACCTGGAACACCTATTCCCACCTCTATCCCCACGCCGAAGCAAAGGCTTTGGAGGTTCTAAATAATATTGTATGACTTGCATTTGATGTTGCATTACTAAGCAGCCGCTCACATGCGGCCGCTTAATAATGCATATCGGTTCACTTCATTTGCGTACCTCAACAATATCAAACGATCTATCCGCTTTATAGTTATATTTTAATTAAAGTTTAAGCTATCATATATCTCATTCGTATATCCGTCATAAATTGTATAATAGTTTCCATCAAAATGTAGCTCAAATCCTCTAATCATGCCGTCCGTCATTTTAAAGTATCCATAGTGATAGATCCCATCCTCATAGGTTCGGCAGACGCACCAATCGTCACCGCGATTTTCATAATCTACCGTTCCGGGGTAAGATGATTTGAAATTATTCTGCACCGTTTCAACCGATAAATTGGAACTGTTGTTGCTTCCGCATATATTAAGCGTAGCGGTGTCGTCCGGAGCTTTGTATGAACGTCTGACAAACGGATCACTGCTGTACGCTTCTGTAAAATGAGTAGGATATGTGCAAGTGAAGTTATATGCCGAATCCGTATATGTATTATATATTGGACGACCTACGACACCTCTCGTTTTTTGATTCTTTACCGACGAACCATTGTCTGATGAGCCGCCTGTGTTGCTGTCAGACCTTTCTATATCAGGTCGCTTATCTGATAAATACGACCGCAAAGCATATCCCGTCATTCCATGATAAATAACCTTTGCAAAGCCGTTCTGTGCAGGCTCGACATAGCTCACCGGATCACCTAACGGAATTTCTTTTAATACTGTCGAGGAAACATCAGGATTTTCCCTCAGAGAAATATATTTTTCGCAGTTTACCACATAATACGTTTCCAGCTTACTCGCATCAGCACTTTTGTTTTCTGTTGATGCATTTCCGGGGTTCTGCGTATTTGCAGGCTTGGGCGAAGCGGTTATCCCCACATGTTCGTCGCCGCCTTCCGGTGAACTGCTGTTCAATATATAGCCGGTAGCAGCTGCCGCCGCTCCCCAAATCAGAGCAGCCGAAACAATGATTACAATTCCAACTTTTTTTGAATGGGATTTTCCGGGGATGTCAGCATCATCATTTGAGTGAAGCGCCTTTCCGCAATTATTGCATCTCCGCATGTAATCCGGATTTTTTGTCCCGCACTTGCCGCAGAAAATAAAATGCTCGTCCGCAGTTTTCCGGTTGATTGTCGCGCCGCAGTTTCCACAGAACTCCGTTCCGATTTCAATTTCGGCGCCACACTCACCACAAAAATTCATTGTTGTTTTAGCTTCCGAAGCGTTTCCCTCTATGCCCCCATTGCCCGAATGATCATTCCCTTGCAGAATTTTTTGTCCGCAATTATCACAAAACAAGGCATTATCCGGCAGTTCATTGCCACAACTTAGACATTTCATATTCGCTCCCCCTGTCTTTTAAAACGCCGGATCAACGGTATAATCGCAAATATACCAGTTTCCGTTGTCATTTTCTAATTTATATACCCAATGATCGGTAGTAACTTTAGCTACACCATTTTCATTAATATTCATCTCTTCAGCAACCCAAACATAATAATATCCACTCCCCTGACGCGCGTTGATTACATCTATATTCTTATAAGATTGGTTTAATGTCGGATGCTTTTGCTTATATTCAACTTGTTGATTATACGCTGTTGTTCCTTTCTTCAAATATGACGGCACCGCATCTGTAATTTCATTCATATAATCTGCACACTGCGAATCAAATTCTTCAATCACAGCCTTCAGCGAATTAAATGTTTTATCATCCGTCAAAACCGTGTTATGTATGTCCGGCATCCTTTTATAGGTTAAAGATGAATCATATAAATCTGTCCTATGTAAAGTTGCGGTTTGGTCTTCATTTGAAACAGGTATTTCCTCGGTAGCTGCCGCTGTCGCCTCGGGTGTTGCCGTGGCGGATGGCGACACCCTCGGTGAAGTTTTATCTTTATTCTCCGAATTGTAAATTGTGGAAGTGTTTGTCGGAATACCGGTATTCGCATAGATATCAGTCTTCCGCGGATACATCATATACCCCAGAATAACTGCTGCTATCAAAATACAAGCAATAACAATTACCGCAACAACTATGCCTGTCCGTTTTCTCTTTTTTACAGATTTGCCGGGCATAATCTCCTCGGATTGAATATCGCCGACAGCAGTACCACATTCACTGCAAAATTGTATACCATCCTCTAATTCCGCACCACAGTTACCGCAAAACACCCTGCTTTTTTCTCCGGTTTGTGCTGCCGATTTAATCGGAAAACCACAATTTCCGCAAAAATCCGCATTTTCTTCTATCTCAGCACCGCAATTACCGCAATGACGCTTTTGACTTATTTGTGTATCCGCTTCAACTTTCTGACCGCAATTATCACAAAACAGTGCGCCATCCTGTATTTCATTACCACAATTTAAACATTTCATAACATTACTCCAATCCGTTTATTCATTGATAATTCCGTCATCATAGCCGGCATATGCTTCATCCACTGTAAACATTCATCTCATATGCATGATCTTCCGGTATCAAATTCCATGTCCCTTGTGAACAGCTGCTCAATATTTTCTTTAGCCGATATGTCTATTCCCATATTGATATTAAAATATTCTACATTTGTCATGGACTTTTTTGAAAATGCTGGTAATCTCTATAGGATGACCACGAGCCGCCCCATTCCCAACCATATTTATTGACGAATATTTTATAGATGTCGGTGTTTACGCCTATATATGCCGCCTTTGCAATCTCGCTGCTCCATGCAGATACATCTCGTGACCAATATTCGCTCGCATTCTGGTGTGATCCTGTCCCTTCGGAGCTCACATAAGGATTAATTTGCGGATTTATATCAATAGCGCACCCCAGAGCATGCTTTGACAATCTTCCGGAACCGTCCGTAGATTCTCGATAATTAAAAGCGGATGTATTATTATTTTCTATTGACAAAAAATCATCAGCATTATAATAGTCGACTAATTGCATACACTCAATAGGATATTGAATATCAAACAATTCCGCAAATATATCCAGCGTTTCATCCGCCAGACCGGCATTAACAACCATATGCCCATCGGTTACATTATAATTAAAATCATAATGTGGAATTGTCAAATAAGCCAAATCGTCAAATGTTACAGACGCATTTTGTGGCATAGAATTTCCTTGCATTATTTCCTTTATATCTTCAGGAATGGGTTGCCGGTCACCTCTTCTTTTTATGGGTTGGTTTGTCGGTGCCGGCGTAATTTCCGGTGTTGGCGCAAAAGTCGCCTGCTCGGAAACAACCGCAGGAGTTGAATTGGTTATCATCGTATCACTTTTGACATCTGATATATTTGAATTGTTTCTTTGTCCTACTGCAATGTATATAACAAAAATCAACGCCATTGCAATTACTGAAATTAGTATTGCTCTTACAATTATCTTTTTACGTTTCCGCGATTTTCTCCTCCGTTGAATTTTTTTCATTTCTTTTCGTATATCCATTTTTGTTAATCTCCATTAATACGCGGATAAATAAGTTATTGCAGTATCGTTCCATTTTTTCCCTTTGTATAAACTGTTTATTGTAAGCCTGATATATGTTGTGTTTATTGGCTTATCCAAATCAATTTTTATCAGATCCATTGTGTCATCCAACTTTACAGTTTTTGATTGTCCGTCACTGAAAGAAAGTGTGCAATCTTTAACTCTGTTGTTGTTTCTCCATATCTCATCACTTTTGTGATAGCCGTTTAATATCATAATACCGTTGACGCATTGAAGTTCCGAAGCATTTATTTGTATCCATTCGGATACACCGCCATTGCTTTCCGTTGCCGGCGCCCATTTCGTCGCTTTATCCGAGTTTAAAACAGCGTCGGTTGAATATTGACCTCCTTCTGTATCCGTACCACGCATACCCGATGCGGTAGCATATGTAAAAATCGGTGCCTGGGATTGCGCCTGTGCGGTCGGTGCGGCTGTGCTTATACTATTGGATGTATTGTTGTATTTCTTGTCCGGTATCTGATTTTTGTCCGACTGTTCCGAACCTGATGTGTTGTTATGAACCACGTTTTCTTCAGTGTGATCCGAAAAATAAAAGATATATGCTACACCCACAATATCCAATAGTATTATAATCGTAACCACTAAAATAATTATTGTCGACAATACGCTTTTTCTTTTCGTTGGCGTACTTGTGATCTCATCATCTGCGGCGCCTATGGCAGCGCCACATTCACCGCAAAATTTCATGTCATTCTCTATTTCCGCACCGCAATTTCCGCAGAATATATGATTTTTTTTCGTTTGTACTTTTGTCTCGACAGACCAACCGCAGTTACCACAAAAAACCGCATTTCTTTCTATCTCGGCACCACAGTTACTGCAAAAACGCTTTTGATTTATTTGTGCATGTATTTCTGCTTTATGACCACAATGATCACAAAACAATGCATCATCCGGCATCGCACTGCCACAATTCGAACATGTCATAATTCAAACACCTTTTCTTGTATTAATATTCATTTATTCCATTTTATTGCCGCACTTCGGGCAGAAATTTTTATCTCCTGACACCACGTTGCCGCAATGCATACAAAATCTCTTTTGCATTGACTTTTTCTTGATTGCCCTTTCAGCCGACTTTCTTCTCCATTTTTTGATTTGAATATACAAAATCAGCAGAATTATCAACACTCCCACGATGTATACGATATAGCGAATATAGGAATAATCCACAATTTTACCCTCGCTGTTGGCTTTTGCCTTATATTTTAAATCATATTTTCCATCCCCATCGGAATCTACATTCAGCATAGTAGCGGAAGTATTGCTTGCAACGGTATCGATTTGAGTTTGGGGAGATATTTCAAGGTTACTGAACTTCCGCATATCGCTATATTCGCCGCTTTCATCCATAAAACCGATTGTATAATTCATTTTTCCGGTACCATTACCTTCGATTTGCACATCATAGTCCGTACCCTCCTTTAAACGCAGAATTTTAATTCTGTTATCCGTGTCGCTTCCCGACTCGCTTTTATTTTCCTCAAATGTGAGCGAGCCAAAGCTTGTCCGCTCATTTGTATTGTCTTGATCAGAACGGAGCGTTTCACCGTTATATGTGACTGTTACATCGACAGGGCAGGCAATACGAACATATATGTATTTTTGACCGTTAATCTGATCGGCAATATCGCCAAAGAAAAACTTCAAATCATCTGCGTCGGCAACTTCATAGTGACAGCCATCACTTGCGATTTTTTCCATTAAGACTTGAGCATCGGATTTTCCGCTCGCCATGCTTTTAAAAAATCCTAATGTATAAATATAGGTTCCCTCTGCCTTGATACTGTCGGCATAAGAAATAAGCTCATCACCGACCTTGCCTTCATTAGGTTCGCCATCGCTCATCAGCACAATGATTCTTTTCTTTGCATTGCTCGCTGCAAGCATTTCCTTTGCTTTCATTAATCCTGATTCAATATTTGTTCCGCCGCCGTCGGTTATACTATTGGCTATTGACGTCAATGACTGTTCATCAACAGAAAAATCCGAAAGCATACTTGCGGAACTATCATATGTAACAATTCCTATGCTTGCGTTCTCCTTTAAAATCGTGTTTATAAAATTTGACGAAGCTTTTTTTGTTTCCTCCATAGGCTTGCCGGACATGCTGCCGGAAACATCCAAAACAAGAACGATGTCACGTTCATCTGAGGTGGTTCGAACAGAACTGCCCGTTCTTGAACTGTCGTTCTTACCTATCTTAGTCTTAATTGCCGCTTGTACTGCAGCCGCGGCGTCAATCATATAATATGTACTTTTATCGCTCCATTGTCTGCTTAATACCTTTTTAGTTGCAGTATCAGTTATAATTTTCTTAACCGCTCCGGAAGACATGCTTTGATCCACCGACCATGTTAAAGCGGTAATTCCAGCAACTATCGGAGAAGCCATGGAAGTGCCGTCCATATATCCATATGAACCATCTATTCCTCCAGTTTTAATTGTGGAAAAAACATTAACTCCCGGCGCACAAACCGTGATTGTATTACCATAATTAGAAAATTTCGCAAGTTGATAGTCGCCTCTTTTTTTTGTATCGTCCACAGCAGCAACAACCATAAACGAATCCATTACATCCTGCACTGTGATTGATTTTTCTGTTTTGGCTCCCTTTTGACTATATTCAGCAAATACATTTTCAACCAATTGTTTATCTATACCAGAAAACCATCCATTATACTCCTTTGCATTAAGACCATTAGACCAATTATCACCATTACCTGCCGATTGAACTACCAAAAAATCCGTATCATAGCTGTCTAATAAATATATCAAGCATACAACCGCGTTATGTGCCATTTCAGATGATACTTTTTTTGTCTCTTCTTTATTTGTATACTTTACACCACTTGACATATTTATAACTTTGCACTCATTTTGTATACATTGATTTATGCCATCATAAAGAGAGCTGACCGTTATATTATTCTTCTTTTGCTTTGAGGTTGCATAGAAATCGACGCCATAAAGCGAAACATTATCCAATATACCGCTGATACCTTTATTATTATTTATTGTCGCTCCAATGACTCCCGCAACATGAGTACCATGATTTTCCGAACTATTTAAACTATTATTTAAAACGCTAATGCTTAAATCCTCATGACTTGTATCAAAACCATTATCCACAATGCCAACTCTTATACCGGAAAAATATCTGCTGTATTCCCATGCCGAAATAACATTCGTCGCTTCAATCCACCAGTTAGTTCCGGAGGGATTTGATTCGTCCCAGTCGACTCCAAAAGAGCCTTGAAAAGTATCTCGCCATGGATCGTTTGGTATACTGTTGACAGTTGTTGTGACAACAACATCAATAATTGCGTCTTTTACTATATCATTAGCCAATAAATCATCGCAGATTTTTTGCAATTCGCTTTTATCCGCAGGTTTTACCTGTATTTGGTATTGATTCAGTCCATCAATCTTTCCGACAATTTTCCCGTTAATAGCCTTTGCAATATTATTTATGTCGTCTGTCGATGCATCCTTTCTGAAAAACACCAACACCATATTGTTTACATATCCCAGACTTTTATTGTCATTTTCATAAACTATATTTTCTTCATTTGGAATATAGCAACCTTCAGATGCTTGTGCGGAAAAAGCCGGATCAGAACGGTCGAAAATCACCTCTATTACATTTTCAACAACAGGTATATTCACAATACCCAAATAAACCAATATGCTCATTGTTCCGCTTTCCAACAACAGTAATACAAAAACAATGATCAATAACCTCAAGCAAACCCTCTTAATTTTTTGCCCAATTGTGAGCTTCGCCTTTTTTTCTTTTTTTATTGCTTTTTTATAATCTTTTTTTGCCGTCCTTTTTTCTTTTCCGCTCATAGACTTACTACAGTTAGGACACAAGCCGGTCTTTTCATCAAGCTTTTGCCCGCATTTTTTACAAAATTTCTGCATAATTTATCCCCTTTGGCAAGGGCAGAGAGCAGGTTATTCTCTGTCCCTCTGCCTTTGTATGTATTTGTTTTTAATCTTCTTATTATTACGGTTCTACTGTAGCGATTTCATTTCCGTCATAATCTATTAAAATCAGTTTACTGCCCGATGATTTTGCAAATCCGCCATTAACTTCGGTCAATCCGTAATACGGCGTTCCCAATTCCTCAACTTCACCACTGCTGATGCTAAACCTATATAATTTATTGTAGTTTAAATAATACACATATCCGTTTGCGCATATAAACGAATCTATATTTTTGATTTCCGGATATTCCCGTTCTCCGTTGCCGCCCAAACTCATAGCAAAGAGACCTCCGGAAATATTGTTGCATACAATTTGATTTCCTGCAAATGAAAATTCGGATATTGAATTATCGGTTAATTTTTCCTCTTTCCCTGTATTTAGAGCTACTCTTATAAATCTTTTGTCCAAATATGATGAATCTGACAGAATCATGTATATGTAACCCTTATACATTTTGGCTTTAATTAGGTTTTCTCCGCTATCTCCGTTATAAAGAACAACAGAGTAACCGCCGTATTTCGCCGAATTCAACTTTTTTGTTATCGTGCCATTTGAAGCTACAACATAATTATATCTTCCGGATATAAAGATATTGTCATCCATATTGCATCTAATATCTTCAACTTTTTCAACATCGCGGGATTTATCGGAAGCCTTATAGCAGTTTCCATTGTCGTCAAATCCATATATGCCGTTGTTTGTGGCGACAGCAGGAAGTATGGGTTTATTTGAAACCTTTGTTATTGTGTTGGAGGCTTTATCCATTCTGTATAAAGCGTCCGACGCAAAATATATACATGAATTTGTTTCGCATATATCCGACAGTTTATTTGCCTGCTGCAATTCATCCCTTACCGGAACGTTTAAAACACCGAACTGCACCTTAAGAATATTGACTGCTGCTATTATAAAAAAGATAAGTACCAATACAATGGTTAAAAGGCTTTTTACACCGGTATTTTTCTCCGCAGCTGTCACGATTTCCGCACTAACTTGCGGCTTTATGGGGTTATTGATATCGGCTCGGCTTGCCCGAAGCGGTGCTCCGCATTGAATACAAAAATTCGTCCCATCCTTGTTTTCTTTACCACATTTATTACAAAACATATCCGTTCACCTCACTTTGCCGTTTTCGGCGCAATCAGCCCCAGTATCGCCGCTAAAATCTCAAGAACAATGATCGTTACCGCTTTTGATTTATATACCCCGGACATTATGCTGAAAAATTTCATAAATCCGTTGGATTTTGCAAAAAGAACATTGATCAGACAAAGAGCTATGGTTATAATGATTATCACAATAGCCGCACCTGCAATTGATGTGGATCTATCATTTTTAATGTTTAATAAGAACAACAGCGCAGGAATACAGCTCCACATTCCAACAGCAAAATAAACTACCGCAAAAACAGCGGTTCTTGTATATAACATAGACTGCGCCGCCATATTTCCGGCTTGCTTGCAACACACGGTAAGCATCACAAGCGCCGCAACAGCAAACAGAATCGCTGACAAGGCATGCGCAAGAAATGCCGAATCAAATTTCGGTAAATTGACTTCACTCGTAACGACATTCGTTTGCACTGTAGTATTTTTCTCCGGTACCCCGTTATCAGCACCGCACTGATTGCAGAACTTTTCATCCCCCATAGGACTGCCGCAGTTTATACAATATCTCATATCACATCAATCCTTTCATTTATAAAATCATCTTCCATTCGAAAAATCGACATCTGTTTTTATCAGAACACATTATGTTCTCTTATGATTAATTTATAACTTCCACCCAAAACACTCTACTGTTTTATTTTAATTTTTCATAAAGCTTGACCAGAATTTCAGTTCTGTTCCTGGGATACGGCTTCCGCAGCTAAAGCTTGCCCGCATTTAGCACAGAATTTTGACCCCTCTTTGTTTACAAACCCACATCGACAGCGTATCCCGTTTACAATCGGTGCTGACGTTGCAGCTGTCTGCGTATACTGTACAGGCTGCGTTTTCGGCATTTCAAGATCCTGCAATTGCTGCTGTAATGCCACGATCTTTTGATTCATAGCAGCAATCTCAGTGCACATCCCAACGCACTGTTCAATCTCGATTTCACCGTTAGCATGTAAATTATATACTAACGTTCCCAGGTTCTGAAGCAACCGATTTTTCTCTCGCTCCGTATCCTTGATCTGTGTGTTTAAGTTTGCCTTTTCAACGATGAGTTTTGATCCCTCGCTTACAGTATTAACACCCTTATTTAATCCCACAACAACCTTGTCAAAAAAGCCAGCCATTATTTTTTCCTCCTTTTGCCTGTTAAGCTTCTGCGTTCATTTTGTTGTAATATAAAGCCAATACGGTCAGAACCGCATAAACAATTACACTTAATATTGAATTTAAATTTGTTGAAAAAACAAATAAATCAATGATCTCCAATATTGTCTTTAATCCAAAAGCAATTGTTACTGTCCGCATATCATTTTTTGCAAAACATAAAATTAATCCTATAAGATATGTAATATAGAAAATAATACTTAGATTCCCCAATATACCTGTAAAAACATTCAAAAAACTGATTCTTGTTAAAATCAAGTAAATCGGATATATCAGTACAAGCACATTGGCAAATTGTCTTACTGCCACTGCAATTTCCTTTCCCTTAAAATAGCTGTCCATCGTTCTCTGAACATCTGATAATTTCATTTCCTGTTCCGTCCTCTCGTAATTTTAATAAGTGATATTTATAATCACTATCCATCTGCTGTTTACCTACTTTTTCCACACTCATCTCAACAGTGCAAAAAAGCGTCAAGTTACCTTGTCGTATCCTCCGCTATCCGCATTTACTCTGTAAACAGGTAAGAATAATACGGATATAACAGTTAGTTTCCTCCCTACCATTTAGATCCCCCTGATTTTTAGGTCAATTAAATTTGTTCATCATTTTTTCAATTAATTCTCTGCTTTCGCGCTCACTATAACAGCATTTCTCCCATAATACCTTATGATAAAAATCCGTCAGAATTGCCGCCATCCTTTTATCGGCAAACTCTGCCATCATACTGCCTTCCCACCAGCCCCAAATCGGGTCGTATATGATAATATTTTTATCGCCGAAAACGATAAACTCCGTATCATATATCTGATAATCTTTTTTTAGAATTTTAAAAGCAATTCCTTCTTTATTAAGGATATAATTTAACGTTGTCTTACACTCATCTATTGTTAATCCTCCGAGGAGTCTGAAATAATCCCCGGTCTTTCCGTTTTTAAAAAAGCTCTTCAGTCCGTCAATCGTAAATATCATTTTCCTCGGCAGAACCGTGTTTTTTATAAATTCCGCACGGGATTTGAGCAAGTCAACCACAGGTCTTATATAGGGATGATCCTTTCCCAAGCCGATGTAATTGCAATCTTCAAACACCCTCTGCTGAATCTCGAACGGAATAAACATATACTGTGGTGTCGAATTGATTTGTATCGCCGGCATTGAATCATAATAAGCCATTCCTTGCAGCATTTCCAACAATTGTTCCGATTTCATCGGTTCGCTGCGCATTTGATGCGAATGTTCTTTAAGTAATTTTTGTCTGTAAAGCAAATGATTATAAAATGGCTCCGCTATCTCTGTATCACTGTAATAGAATTTCTTTCCTGCATAGAACTCTATTAAGCGCATATATCTTTTACCCTTATTTTTCGTCAAAATAATAATTTTCTTTTCCAGCGGAAATCTATGTCTGACCTCATATGCGTTATATTCCAAATATGTAGAAAGCTTCATTAATGCCAGCAGCTGTTTCCCCTTTGCTTCAATACCCTCATCAAATTTAAAAAAATGATTTATTGTCGGAGAAAATTTTCTATTTGCCGTTTCATGAATAATCTTATCCAAAGCAAACACCAGCTCATTCGAAACAATATCTTCAATTATAACTAAACTCTCTCCGTTCAAGCATATATCGAATAAGTCATCAAAAGACACCGTTTTTTCTTTTAGCTCCGAATTATATGCAGTGCATATATTTTTCGATTTTATCACATTGTTGTTTTTTTCAAACAACATCAAAAGATTATCCATTGCCGTTTTTTGAACAGGAGATGCCGAATCGCTCATTAAAATTCGATTCATACATTCCTTTTCCTCATCGGTAAGTTCGATAACATTCGTTAAATTCTCCGCAAATTTTACAATTGTTTTTTGACTTGTTGCATTATTTAAAAGTCTTATTATTGCCGTTTTGCTTTTATTGCCTGTAAGCTCTGCAAACTTTAATATTGTCAGTCCTCTTGACGATATTATTTCTCGCAAAAAATCTCCAAATGTATTATATTCCATACTATAGTTCCCTAATAATGTTTTTTATACACATTTTATCATATAACTTTAAATTTTTCAAGTATTGGTCACAGTACGTTATTTTGTGTCTTTTTTTTGTAACACGGGATATTTTAAATACTACGTAAGCGTCAAATGATACACACTGTAAATGTTCGAACCAAAAAAGGATGCCATT